>DAIUED010000021.1:0-22551 GCA_036845295.1 Bacteroidota bacterium | reverse complement strand
GGAAAAAGAAGGCACGCTGAAAAACTCGAAAACACTGAACGGGCTTGGGGTAAAAGAGGCGATGACGCGAGCCATTGCCTTGATTGAAGCCCAGGGAATTGGCAAAGGCAAGGTGAACTACCGTCTGCGGGATGCCGTGTTTGGCAGACAACGCTATTGGGGCGAGCCGATTCCGGTGTATTACAAGAACGATATTCCTTGCGTGCTGAAAGACGAAGAACTGCCGCTGGTGTTGCCGGAAGTAGATAAATACCTGCCGACGGAAGATGGTGAGCCGCCTTTGGCGCGCGCGGCCGCATCGTGGAAAAAAGACGGACAATACGAATATGAGTATTCTACCATGCCTGGCTGGGCCGGAAGTTCCTGGTACTTCCTGCGCTACATGGATGCACACAACGCCAGCGAATTTACGAGCAGGAAGCTCAGTGATTACTGGAAACAGGTGGATCTGTACATCGGTGGCAGCGAACACGCTACCGGGCACTTGCTGTATGTGCGCTTCTGGACGAAGATTCTGAGTGATCTCGGTCTGATCGGTGTGGATGAACCGGCAAAGAAATTGATCAACCAAGGTATGATCGGTGGGACATCCTGCCTGGTAAATCGTGTCAACAATAGTAACAAGATCGTGTCGGCTGGTTTGAAGAAAAACTACGAGACAAGCCTCATTCACATTGATGTAAATATCGTGGATAATAACTCCGTGGATATCGACAAGCTCAAGGCCTGGCGTGACGATTTCCGTGATGCAGAATTTGAATTGGAAAACGGTAAACTGATCTGCGAAACAGCCGTTGAGAAAATGAGCAAACGTTGGTATAATGTGGTTAATCCCGACGACATTTGCGAGCGTTACGGCGCCGATACCCTGCGCTTATACGAGATGTTCTTAGGGCCTTTGGAACAAAGCAAGCCCTGGAATACCAACGGCATCACAGGCGTGCACAACTTCCTGAAAAAGCTGTGGAAGTTATTTTATGGCTCGGGGGCCTTTGTGGTGTCAGACGAGGAGCCAACAAAAGGGGAATTAAAGACCTTGCACAAAACCATCAAAAAGATTACCGAAGACATCGACCGTTTCTCTTTCAACACATCCATCAGTAATTTCATGATCTGCGTGAACGAACTGACCGATGCTAAGTGCAACAAGCGCGCGGTGCTCGAGCCTCTGCTTGTGATCTTGTCGCCTTACGCGCCGCACATTACCGAAGAACTCTGGAAACAGCTGGGTCATAACGAAAGCATCGCTTTCGCCGCTTTTCCGTCTTTTAATGAAGCCTTCCTGGCCGATGACGCGATCAACTACCCGGTATCGTTCAATGGTAAGGTGAAATTTAACCTCGAATTGCCGGCGACGATGTCGGCGGAAGAGGTGGAAGCAGCGGTACGTCAGCATGAGAACACCATGAAGTTCCTCGATGGCAAAGAACCGAAAAAAGTGATCGTGGTTCACAAACGCATTGTGAACATGGTGGTGTAGTGGTTGCGGGTACCCATATCCTCATCAATGCCGGTGCCCGGCACGCAGAGCATTTGCTCGACCACAGGGCCTTTGGCTTGTTTGTGGCGGAGCTGCTCGACACACTGGGACTGATCCAGGTAGGGCAGGTGCTCCATCCATTTCCGGGCGGGGGCTTCACCGGAGTTGTTTGTCTGACGGAATCTCATCTGGCAGTTCATACCTGGCCGGAGTTCGGCTATTATACCTGCGACGTTTACCTCTGCGATTACACACGTCCCAATTATCAACTCACCTGTGAACTGGCGGAAGCGATAAAAACATATTTCGATAGCCACAGCATAAAAGAACAAATCATTCAACGGTGACACCGGCCAGCCATATTTGCCCGCATTGCATGCAGCCAACGGAGCATGCGCTTCGCGATCTGTTTTATTATACCTGCAGGTCCTGCGCGGAGGTGTTTATCCATTACGATAGCCGACCCACAGTACCTGAGGCTTTGTTCAAACTGGTGGAAACCTGTTCGCCGGTAGCGATTGGCAGCCGCGGCAAGGCCGGTGGGCGGGCATTCGAAGTCAGCGGTACGGCTACGCTGTTCCAGGAACGCGGAATGATCCTGGTGCATGCTCTGGTTTGGGAAGATGTCTTGCCAGGCTTCCTCATCGAAGATGGGTCAAACTTTTTTGTTGTGGATGCCGTGCAGTCTTTGGACCCTACGTTATTTAAAAAGACCGGTCTCGGTAAGATCAGGGAGATCGCAGCATTCGGTAAAGCCTATTGTTACAGTATGGATAAGATCGGATGCATTGCACTAAGCGGGACGGGCAAGCTTGCTTTTCCGAAATACAGCCAGTCGGTTTGCTGTTCGTTCTATAAAGAGAACGATAAAGGCGCCTATGCCTTCATCTCTAAGTCTGAGGCCTCGTTCCTGTCTGGTAAATTTTATAACTTCGGAGTGCTTCAACTGAGCCCCCAACGATCGCTGCATGATTGGAATACACGATAACGGTTATCCCCCGCCGCTCATGCTGGCCTGCGACCAATGCGGACGCGAAAGCAAGCTCTATACCCATTACAGGGCCATGTCTTTTTGCTGTGTGCATTGTGGGGCTTATCATGAATACAATGAGAAAAGATCCCTGAAAATAAAGCAGGTGATCACCAGGGCCAAGGAGCCTACGTTTTCCATAGGTACCGTGTTTCACATCGGGAACCAGGACTTTGTGCTTATCAACTACCTCGTTAAGGAGGAAACGGCTTACCATACATCCTGGACGGAATATACCTTGTTTCACCCGGAAGGCGGGAACCTGACGCTGAGCGAGAGCGATGGACACTATAACCTGGTGAGGCCATCGCGGTTTTTTGAGAATGTCAGCGGCGTCAGCAGAAACGTGGACTTCGGTGAAAAAGGCATTTTTCAGCTATACAGCAAATACCGCTATAAGATCCGGCATGCCGAAGGAGAGTTTTTATTTCCGATTAGCGGCGAGTTGCCCACCTGCAACGACTACGTCAACCCGCCCTACATCCTAACTTACGAACGCGGGAGCTATGAAGCCGTTTGGTACGAAGGGGAATATGTGTCGCATTCTACGCTGAAAAGCTGGTTACGCGTGCCGGTAGTGCTGCCCAAGAGCGAAGGTATTTCGCCAAGTCAGCCATGTCCTGATGGCATTGGTCGGGGCTCGCTGAGCCGGCTTACGGTAATTGCCGTCGCTATATTGGTCGGGATTCAGGTCCTGTTATCGGCTTTTGTTAATAAGCCGGCAACGGTATCGGCGCATCGTTATTTTCCAAGTGAGCAACCAACTCAGAAGACCTATGTATCTCCTTCCTTTGAGATCAGCTCCGATCATGTGGCGGCGGATGTGATTCTGGGCGCAGACGTGGATAACAATTGGCTGGAAGCCGATTTTAGCCTGGTGAACGAAACCACAGGCGATCAATACTATTTTGGTGGGGTAGCCGAATACTATGCGGGTATCGAAGATGGAGAGTCATGGAGCGAAGGCTCGCGCGAGGCCACCATCACTGTGGAGAACCTTAGCAAGGGCCGCTACCACTACAACATCGACCTGACTATGGACCCCGCTAAACCGGTGCAACGGGTGGACGTGACGGTAATCCAGGATGTGGTGCTCAGCCGGAATTTGTGGGCAGCCGTATTCTGTTTATTGATCTTTCCTGTTTATATTTACCTGAGGCGTAAGAATTTTGAACGCCGTCAATGGAGTAATAGTGATTATTCACCTTATCGGGACAACAATTAATAACGACAATGCATACAATCTTTTCCAAAGGGCTCATTATTTACACGATTTTCCTGGCCATCGTCGTTGGGACTTTCCTGTACCTGCAACTCAACGGAATCGCCATTTACAACAGCACGGAAACGGAGCATGAGGGGCAGGAACATACTTACGGAAGCGGGCATTCGAGCCATCATTCACACGGACATTATTATCATAAATAGAAACTCAACTATACTCACATGATCGACTTACACCTTGTTTTAAATTCCATTGTTTTCGCTGGTATCGGCATCATTGTGCTTGTGCTGGCCTTTTTGCTCATCGACCGGATGACGCCTTCCAATCTCTGGAAAGAGATCATTGAAAAAAACAACCTGGCAGTAGCGATTGTGGCGGCTGCCTTTATGCTCAGTTTAGCTATTATCATTGCGTCTGCAATACACTAAGCATGCGTTTTGTTTTTTTGTTCTCTGTATTTGTAGTCGCTACCTGCGGACTTATTTATGAGCTGGTGGCTTCTACTGCCGCGAGCTATCTATTGGGCGATTCAGTCACGCAGTTCTCTACCGTGATCGGGGTTTACCTGTTTGCTATGGGTGTAGGCTCTTATGCCTCCAAATACATCAAAAGCGATCTGCTCAAGACTTTTATTATGGTAGAACTGCTGGTGGGTCTGTTTGGTGGCTTGAGTTCTACTGTGCTCTTCATCGGCTTTAATTTCATCTCGTCCTTTCAGTTTTTTCTCTACCTGGTAGTGTTTATTATCGGAGCCCTGGTAGGCCTCGAGATCCCCCTGATGCTCCGTATTCTCAAAGATCGCTTCTCTTTCGACGACCTGGTTTCCAAGATCTTTTCCTTCGATTACGTTGGTGCCCTGCTGGCGTCTTTGCTGTTCCCTCTGGTTCTGGTGCCTTTTTTAGGGCTTCTGAAAACATCTTATCTCTTTGGCATGTTCAATGCAGCAATAGCTTACTTTTTGGTGGATTACCTTCGCGCAGCCCCCAAAGTAAAGCTCATGCTCCGTTTGGCTTCGGTAGCGGTGGTATTGCTATTGTGCACGTGTTTTGCCGCCAGCGAAGCTATTCTCAATTGGTCGGAGTCGCTGGCCTATCAGGAAAAGATCATCATCTCCAAAAGCTCAAAGTACCAACGCATCATCGTTACCCGGAACAAAGACGATATCCGTCTTTACCTGAACGGAAATTTGCAGTTCAGCTCGCGTGACGAATACCGTTATCACGAATCGTTGGTGTACCCGGCTCTGTTCAAATACCCACAAGCAAAGCGAGTGCTCGTTCTCGGTGGGGGCGATGGATTGGCGGTACGCGAGCTATTGAAATGGAAAAGCATCGAACAAATAACCCTGGTAGACCTCGATCAGGAAATGATCGCCCTCTTTCGTGAAAACCCCTTGCTAACAGAGCTCAATCGTCAATCGCTTAACAATAGTAAGCTGACCGTGGTGAACCAGGACGCATTCATTTGGTTGAAACAAAATGCTGAAAAATACGATCTCGCGATCGTTGATTTTCCCGATCCTTCCAACTATTCGGTTGGTAAGCTGTACACCACCGCATTTTACCGCCTCTTGCACCAAAGCCTCGCCGAAAACGGTGTGGCTGTTGTGCAGTCCACCTCACCTTATTTTGCGGTTCAGTCATTCTGGTGCATCGACAATACCATCCGGAATTCGGGCTTCGCCACCACACCCTATCACAGCTACGTGCCGTCTTTCGGAGAATGGGGTTACGTGCTGTGCGAAAAGCACCTGGCACCGATGACCGAACGCGTGGTGGACACGCGTTTTTTCAATGCGCTTACCTGGAAAAGCATGATCGATTTCCCGGCAGATATGCGTTACCGGTCGGTCGAAAATAACAAGCTCAATAACCAGGTTTTGGTTAGCCTATTTGAACATGAGTGGTCGAGATATACACATGTACAATAAGCTGTCGCGTCGCGATTTCCTCCGGAGGTCTTTGCTGGTATTGCCCGCGGTTAGCCTCTTGCCGGCTTTCGCAGCATGTTCCTGCAAGCGTCAGGCCTCCTTTGGCGGCGGCATGGTCGATGATCATTCTCAAACGGGCCACCTGGTCCGGAATGGCTTCAAGGTTAAGCCTGAACGCGTGGTGGAGTTGGATGTGGCTATCATCGGGGGCGGTGTGAGTGGGCTTAGCGCAGCCTGGCGCCTGAAAGAAAGTGACCTTCATAACTTTCTCGTGTTTGATCTTGCTTCACACGAAGGTGGTAACGCGGTATCTGGCAGCAACGCCATTTCGGAGTTTCCATGGGCGGCCCATTATTTGCCGGTTGTCAATAACACCAACCGGGAATTGATGCATTTCCTCGAGCAATGTGAGGTGATCAAAGGCTATGATCCCTTTGGACTTCCTGTTTACAACGAGTTTTATTTGTGCTTCGATCCGGAGGAACGTCTCTTCATTCACGGGCACTGGCAGGACGGACTCGTGCCGGCCTTCGGTGTGCCGGAGAAAGATTGTGCCCAGATCGCGGCGTTCTTCAAACTGGTCGACGACTATAAGCAACGCGTAGGAACTGATGGTAAGCCGGCCTTCGAGATCCCGCTCTCCGAAGCGTCGGGCGATGAGGAATTCAGAGCGCTTGACAGACTTTCTTTTCATGACTTTCTGGAATCGAAAGGCTGGGACTCAGAATACTTGAGGTGGTACCTCAACTACTGCTGCAAAGACGACTACGGCTCTACCCTCCAGGATACCAGTGCCTACGCGGGCCTGCATTATTTTTGTGCCCGGCGCGCGCGCGCTGCCAACGCAGAATCGTCGGCCGTATTAACCTGGCCGGAGGGAAATGCTTTCTTGGTGAAGCAGCTCGCGGCTTCTTTCCGCGATCGCATCCGCACACAGTCTTTGGTGACGTCGATCGGTATTACCGGAGAGCAAGTCGTTGTAACGGTATGGGATACGCGTAGCCAAAGCTGTACCGAGTACCGTTGCCGGCAGGCGGTGCTCGCAGTGCCGCAGTATGTAGGCAAACACTTGCTGGCTGAGAGCATTCGTCCTGAAGTGGATACATCGGTTTTCGAATATAGCCCCTGGATGGTGGCCAACCTCACGGTTAAAGGTTTATCGCAGCACCGGGGGGAACCGCTTTCCTGGGACAATGTGCTGTACCATAGCCCCTCGCTGGGCTACGTGAATGCCTGCCACCAGCACCTGAACCGGTATGAAGATGCGTTTGTGCTGACCTACTACCTCCCGATGACCGGAATTCCCGCCAAGGCCGGCCGCCACGCCATGATGGAAAAGACATACGAGCAATGGACAGCCGAGATCCTGGCAGACCTGCGCCCGGCACATCCTGATATTGCCGAGATGGTCACTCATATCGATGTGCGGCTTTGGGGTCATGGCATGATCAAGCCGAAGCCCGGCTTTATCAGTGGAGAAGACCGGCAGCGCGCCGCTCAGCCTATCCGCGGAAAGATATTCCCGGCACATACCGACTTGGCGGGGATCTCTATTTTCGAAGAGGCTTTCGCACAGGGAATCGCCGCCGCCAGCACCATCTTAAAAATTAGGAATGAAGCCTCTCGCGCATAACTGGATCGGCAAACCCTTGCTCGAAGGCCTGGGCATCCTGGCAATCCCTTTCCTCTGCTGCCTGGTGATCGCTGTTCTGCCCCATGCGCTGATCGATGCAGAGATCTTTCCCGAATCCCTATGGTTATTCCTCATTGTATTCATCGACGTAGGGCATGTGTACAGCACGGTGTACCGCACCTATGCCGATAAGGAAACAGTTTGGCAGCATAAAAAGTTGTTTGTCGGTCTTCCTATATTCCTGCTGGTGCTAAGTGTGCTGGTGCATAGCATGAGCGGACTATGGTTCTGGCGCTGTCTCGCTTACATGGCGGTGTATCATTTTATCAGGCAGCAGTATGGTTTTCTGAAGATTTACGCCCGCAGGGAACATAATCCGGTGCTCAAACAACGCATCGATGCGCTTACAATTTACGCTGTTACCATCCTGCCCATCCTATATTGGCACGCCTCTCCGGATCGGCATTTCCATTGGTTTATCGAACGCGATTTCGTAACCGCACCTCTTCATCCGCTGCTACCGGAACTGATCATAGCCTGCTTCTGGCTGGTCCTGATAATCTACGCCGTTTCCGAAGTGGTCATTACTATCCGGCGTGGCACCTGGAATTGGCAAAAAAACCTGATCTTATCCGGCACCGCGTTGTCGTGGTACCTCGGCATCGTGGCTTTCAACAGCGATTTCGTATTCACTTTCCTCAACGTGCTTTGTCATGGTATCCCTTACATGACACTGGTTTGGATCCACGGCAAGAAGCAGCAAGCGTATGAAACACCTATTCTGAAACGTGTCTATGGGCGATTCACCTTGCTGCTTTTCCTGCTGCCCCTGTTCTTACTGGCTTACGTGGAAGAAGGCTTTTGGGATGTCCTGGTCTGGAAGGAACATCCTACCTTGTTTGCCGCATTTAGGGCATTCGACCTGGCATTGCCAAAGCAGGCGCTTAACATCCTGGTACCCTTACTCGCGCTACCACAGCTTTTCCATTACGTCATCGATGGCTTCATCTGGCGCATGCGCAACGACCGGTTCAACTGGACAAAAATTTTGTAGCCTAGCTAAGCTCAAAATACCCATCGCGCGTGGATGGGAATGCGTCCATTATTTCATCGCCTTAGCTGAAGTGTCAAATGCATATTCTGAATAGATATTCGAACAGGGATAAATGATCCTTGTCAGCCGGGCCTGGATCTCTTCGCGTTTCAGAACCTCTTGCTGCCGGTGGATCTCACCCAGGTCGAACTGCTGGAAGCTGATGTCATCGAGCAAATCGTGTCCCAGATTTAAGGGGAAAGAACGGTTGAGTCTTCGAGCCAGGGCGTCCTCATCGATGGCTTCTAGTTTCAGTTGATAGGATTGGGCTTTGGGATGAGCCACTTCTCCGAAATACGTTTGCTTGCCTTTAAACCCAATGGCTACCGCCGAATAGCCGATCAGCTCGTTCAGTTTTTCGTTGAACCGGTTGCCGTTGCGCGCCATGAGCTGGAAGCTGCTCAGCTTATCCGGGATCAGGTAGCACACCACGCGGTCATAATTCCCGGCATCGGTTACATCCACACCGATGGCCTCGTAACGGATCACTGCTTTTTTTCCATTTTCCGGATCGGTATAGTCGAGGGTGCTACGGCTGATGGTTGACTCGAGTACATAACGATCTACGTTGTTCCACCCGGTTCGGCCCACATTGGCTGAGGCATAATTAGCGGCAGGAGGCGTCCTGGTTTTACCGAGTTTCCTGTAAGCCTCATCCAGGTTTAGCTCCAGCTCTTCGTGGAACGTCGCAGAGCTCCGCAGTGCTTGTAAGGTCTTTTGCTTTTCGCGTTTTTCAAGGGCCTGAACCGACAAGCTCGATTCCGTCTCCAGGAGCGTCTTCATCGCCTGCGCGCAAGCCTGAGTATACACTGCTTGCTTTTCTTCGAAATAGCGCTGTAATCGCTGGCTCTGTGCCTGGCTGATATCGACACCTCCATCGCGCCGGCCGGCAAATCGGAGGAAAGCTTCTCTTAGTTCGCCGCCGCATAAAGTTGCAGCCGTGCTGTCGATCTCGTGCAGGTCGTGATCGAGGTTATCGACATAAAGCGAGAGAAACAGCGGGTCGCAGGTTTTGAAGATCGTTTGCAGGCGTTCTTCAAATGCTTTGGTGGCGAGGATGGTTTGGTTGAACGATGGATCCCAGATGGCATGGATTCGCGACGGAGAGATCTCGGCACATCCAGAGTTCAGTGGTCGTTCGACGCGAAGGGGCGATCGGCCGGTGATGTATCGGATGAGTGCATTCACATCGCTGTCGCTGAGCTGCCCTTCAAATACAGTCATGGCGGCTTTACCGTTTTCGAGGTATATTTTATTGGCGTAAGCATCGCCATCCTTGAGCAGTTTTTCATTGTTCAGGATGTAACGCCGGAGCCAGTCTCCCTTCGGTACGCGGTCTGTAATTCCCTGCAAACCGGGTCCGGTGAGCTTTTGATCGGTGAGACTGTGGCACACGGCGCAATTGTGACGGAACAGGCTTTTGCCGTCCGGTTTTGGTGAAACGCTTCGTTTTGGCGCTGGCACGGCGTCATCGAAAGCATAAGCATACGAAGAATCGGCGGTAGAATAGCCGCATCCCCCAAACGAATAGTAAATGCTATCGGTCAGCGATTTGTTGCGGATATCGTAGCCCATGCTGTGGAGGGTATCTAGGAAATGTTCCGGGTAAAATTGAAGCGAGGTGATATCGACCGTCGCCAGCCGCCGTTTCATGGGCTTCGGATCCACCCAGTCGATGCCTCCATCGGGCAGGCGCTTACCCGCGAAGAGCATCATGTCGTTCTTATCGTTGTTCACCGGCAGGTTGACGTTCAACGTTTTATTCAGGGATATCTTCAGGTTTTCATCTCCTTGCCTGGCGTTGATATAAAACATGCCGCCGGTTTCGAGCAGCTTTCCCTGGCTCCGCGTGTCGAGGCCGGCTGTCATGATCGAGGCAGCATCCAGCGCCTCTTTCACTTCAAAGTCGAAGCTGCCGCTGATGCCTTCGCCCCCGGCATGCTCGAAGCTCCCGGCTTCGATGGCGATCACGATGCCTTGCTTGGTTTCAATGATGGTGTCGCGATCCGGGTTGATGCAAAATAGTTGCGATGGCAGTTGCCGGTCGGCAGTCGACCAGGACGCATCGCCCGTTTCATTCAATTCATAGCGGATTTCATCGGTAGGGCACCCGGTGAGGTGTTTGATCAGCAGGAAGGTTCCTAACGCAGCCAGGACAACGGCTGTGGCGATTACCGCTTTCGTGAACGCTTTCCGGGTTTTTACTTTTCGGAAAGATTTGCCCCATTGGTCTTTCAGCCCTTGGCGGCGAATGCCTTCTATGAGTTGAACTTGGTGGAGGTAAGCCTGCTTCAGGGCAGGATCGGTGTGGAGTCTGCTTTCGAAGTCAGCCTTTTCGGCATCGGAAAGCTCGGCTTGGATATATCGGCTAATGAGTTCGGTATTCATGATGGTTAGGCTTAAATGGATGATTGATGCAAATAGGTTCGCGCTTTCTCGAGGCAGCGGTATTTCTGGTTTTTGGCTACTTTTTCCGAGCTAAAGCCGAGTGCCGCAGCGATCTCCTTCATGCTTTGCTTGTGGTAGTAGAACCGCTCGAGCAATTGCCGGCATTTTTGTCCCAGCTGGCTAATGGCCTTTTGGGCGAGGCGAGCTGGACGGTCGTCTTCCAGGTCTCTTTCCATGTCTGGAGTGCTCATGTCGTCCCTTAGCTCGATACCCGGTTTGCCAGGCCGGCGGTCCCGTTTCCCGAGCTCGTCCAGCCACAACAATTTGCTGACACCGTACAGATAGGTGTTGATCCCCGAACTCAGAACAAAATCCTTCGTATCCAGTTTTCGGCAGAATATCACCAGGGCTTCCTGGAAGATGTCTTCAGCTTCCTGCTTCGTCCCGCTGTTGCGGACGACGAATTGCTTAACAGCCTGGAAATAAGCGTACAAGCTCTTCATCGCCGGATCGAAACGCTTTTCCTTTATGAGCTGTATCATGTGTTCGTCTGTCATAATTGATTTTTATATATGAATGGTCAAAATCGCAAAAGGTCATCAAAAATCAATAAATTTTTTGTTTTCACACTTCGGAAGTATAAAATAGTGGAATAATCTATGACAGGTCGTTTCGTTCATTGCATGTGAATAATAAAGTGTAAATTCACTTGACAATCTTTAAGTTTCGGCTCTATGGTCTTCAGGAACATCATTAATCTTGGCGTGAAGGACGCGCTTTCGTTTTACGACAAACGAGAGGTAAGGATTGTTAATTTGTTTGCATTCATTACCTTGATAGGCCTTTTTGTTGGCGTTACAACCCTGTTTTTTATCGAAGGCGCATACCCAACATTTATCGTTTCTTTTCTTACGTTGGCTTCATTGTTATGCCTGTTGTTTAATTCCATGGCTCGTTACACCCTGGCAACCTATGTTTTTGTCGTATCCATCAATGCTACCATTTTTGTCATCAGCCAGCAGTACGTCATCACGGTTGCCAACTACCTGTATTATTTTCCAGTCGTATTTTGTGTGGCGCTGCTTCACAATCCATTTAAAAAAAACGCCCGCACCTTCATTTTCTTCTCCATTATTTTACTTAGCTTTTTATTGTCTATTACGCTTGACGTCAGCGCCCTTAAATTGAAAGATATCACACAAAAAGATAACGAGATTCTTCTGTTATACAACAGTGTGCTTACCATTTCGCTCACCATCATTCTGGTAGTGCTCGTAGTACGCCTGATCAACCAGCAAAATAATGAACTGATTCTGAGCTTGAGCAAGGAAAAGGAGTCGCAAACACTTATCGGGAATTCGTTAAAAGAAAAAGAAGTTCTTCTCGCTGAGATTCAACACCGCGTGAAAAATAACCTGGCCGTTATTTCCGGCCTGCTGAATCTTCAGCTTAGCAACGCCCATGGCCAGGAAGCACGCCTGCTGTTGCTCGATGCCCGCAACCGTGTAATGAGCATGGCCATGGCACACGAACGCCTCTACCGGAAGCAGGACTTATCACGCATCAACCTGGGCCAATACCTTCTTGAACTCACCGACGAAATCATCAATAGTCACAACCGGGGAACCTCTGTGCATGTAGAGAAACAGGTAATTGATATGGATATTCCGATTACCAAAGCCGTGCCTACCGGGCTTATTGTGAATGAAGTGATCACCAATTCGCTGAAACATGCTTTTGGTGCTTCTGGGGAGAAGCCCGCCATTAGCCTTAAAATGGAACAACTGGCCGGCAAGGTCCATATTACGCTATCCGACAACGGCGTTGGATTTGGTAACCTTGATGAGCGAAAAGAATCGTCTCTTGGTATTAGCCTCATGGAATCCCTGGCAAGCCAGATCGACGCCGATATTTCTTTCGCGAATCAACAAGGGGCTTGTGTGGTACTTTCGTATTTTGCAAATTAGCCGCTTCCATCAGGAATCGAAAAGGCTGGTTTGATTGGCGTCGCTAAGTGCCTCTTTGTAAACGCTCAAGGCCCTCAGCCGTGCAGCAGCGTGATCGACCATCGGGGAAGGATAAGCTGCACTGCCATATTCCGGGATCCACTGCCTTATATATTTGAACTCCGGATCGAATTTCTTTTGCTGTTCGGTTGGATTAAATACCCGGAAATACGGCGCGGCATCACAGCCGCTTCCGGCTGCCCATTGCCAGCCCCCCACGTTGGCACTCATGTCGTAATCCAGCAGTTTTTCAGCAAAATATGCTTCGCCCCAGCGCCAGTCGATGAGCAGATCTTTCACCAGGAAACTCGATACGATCATGCGCACACGGTTGTGCATAAAGCCCGTTTCATTGAGTTCGCGCATCCCCGCGTCAACGATCGGGAACCCCGTTTTCCCCTCACACCAGCGTTTGAACTCCGCTTCATTGTTTCGCCAGCGCACCCGGTCGTATGGCGGCTTGAAAGAATCTTTGGCTGAATGCGGGAAGTGATGCAGGATCATCATGTAAAAATCGCGCCAGATCAATTCATTTAGCCAGGTCTCATTGAGCGCCATCGCCTTTTTTACAAGTGCGCGAATGCTTACCGTGCCAAAACGCAGGTGCAGGCTTAAGCGCGTTGTTCCTCTGATGCCAGGAATATCGCGCGTTTTGTCGTACTGCTGGATCAGGTTGTCGGCAACATGGTTGTCTGGAAACTGTTGCCCCGAAGCAACAAATCCCAGATCCTTGAGCGAGGGAACGGCAAAATGCCGTGCAGGCAAGAGATTGTGTAAGTATGCTTTGGTGGGATAAGGCTTGATATAGAATTCGCGCATGGCCAATTTCCACTTGCGGCTGTAGGGCGTAAAAACGGTGTAGGGCTTGCCGTCGTCTTTTACCACTTCGTCTTTTTCAAAAATGCATTGATCCTTGTAGCTATGGAATGCAATGTTTTTTTCTGACAGGAAATCCCTGACAGCCGCATCGCGCGCTACGGCACCGGGCTCGTAGTCGTGATTGGTGAATACCGCAGCAATTTCGTAGTTTTTAATAAGTTCTTTAAAAGCCTCCAGTGGCTTGGCATGCAGCACTTTCAATGATGAGCCCATGGATGCCAGTTCTTCGCTCAATCCGGTGACGGCGCGATGGATAAACTCTACCCGGGCGTCGGCTTTCTGCGATAATTTGCTTAGAATATCTTTATCAAAAATAAATACCGGCAATACGGCATCCCCACTTTTCAGCGCATGGTAAAGGCCGGCATTGTCGTTTAGGCGGAGGTCTCTGCGAAACCAGAAAACAGAGGCTTTTTTCATAATAATTTTAAACAAGTATAAGTAATTATAGTTTGATTTTTAGTGTTAACTTCACCCTGTCAACAATTTAGTATCGCCTGCCTGCAGGCCATTTCATTACTCGATATACTATGGAATTAAAAGAATTTCAGAATCTTATTTTACAAGGTATTCCAAGGCAGTTGCCGGCGCCTAAGTCCTACGAAACCGCGATTAACCACGCACCCAAACGCAAAGATATTTTGACGGCAGATGAAAAGCGCCTGGCGGTTCAAAATGCACTTCGCTATTTTGAGCCAGCTAATCATGCTGTATTGGCCAAAGAGTTTTATGAGGAACTGAAAACCTATGGCCGCATTTACATGTACCGTTTCCGGCCGGATTATAAGATCTATGCGCGACCTATTCTGGATTACCCGCATCGCAGTGTGCAGGCTGCCGCTATTATGCACATGTTGAGCAACAACCTCGATTATGCAGTGGCACAGCATCCGCACGAATTGATCACCTACGGCGGTAACGGCGCCGTGTTCCAGAACTGGGCGCAATACCTGCTTACCATGCAATACCTGGCAACCATGACCGATGAACAGACATTGGTGTTGTATAGTGGTCACCCGATGGGATTATTCCCTTCCCATAAAGATGCACCTCGGGTGGTTGTCACAAACGGGATGATGATCCCCAACTATAGCAAACCAGACGACTGGGAGCGTTTCAATGCGTTGGGTGTTACACAATATGGACAAATGACGGCAGGTTCGTTCATGTATATCGGTCCGCAGGGCATCGTGCATGGCACGACCATTACCGTGATGAATGCGGCGCGCAAGATCTGCAAAACAGAAGACGAGCGGAAAGGTAAACTCTTTGTGACTTGCGGCCTTGGTGGCATGAGCGGTGCTCAGCCTAAGGCAGCTAAAATAGCCGAGTTGGTATCCGTAACAGCCGAGATCAATCCAAAAGCGGTTGCTACGAGGCATTCGCAAGGCTGGGTTGATGAAGTGTTCGACAAGCTCGATGAGTTGATTCCGAGAATTCGCCTGGCACAAGCCAACAAAGAAGCAGTATCATTGGCTTACCAGGGAAATGTCGTGGATCTTTGGGAACGCATGGTACAAGAGAACATGCATGTTGACATTGGCTCCGATCAGACCTCGCTGCATAACCCCTGGGCGGGCGGCTACTATCCGGCAGGCTTGTCGCTGGAAGAGAGCAATGCCATGATGGCGGCTGAGCCGGAAAGGTTCAAAGAAGAAGTTCAGAAAACACTCGTGCGTCACGCGAATGCTGTGAATACGTTGAATGCAAAAGGCATGTATTTTTTTGATTACGGCAATGCATTTTTGCTGGAAGCGGGCAGGGCAGGTGCCGATATTTACAAAAGCGAGAAGCCGCAAAAAGGCGGCCATACCGGAGCCACTTTCCGTTACAACTCGTATGTGCAGGATATTCTCGGGCCAATGTGTTTCGACTATGGTTTTGGCCCATTCCGCTGGGTATGCACCAGTGCCGATGAAAAAGATTTACGCAAAACCGATGAGATCGCACTCTCCGTTCTGGAAGAAATATACCGCACGGCACCTGAGGAGATCTGCCAGCAACTGAGTGATAACATCATCTGGATCCGCGATGCTATGAAAAATAATCTGGTGGTCGGCTCGCAGGCACGTATCCTGTATGCAGACAGCGAAGGACGTGTGAAAGTAGCGGAAGCGATCAACAAAGCCATCGCAGCGGGTGAAATTTCGGCACCGGTGGTTTTGGGTCGCGACCACCACGATGTTAGCGGAACGGACTCGCCCTATCGCGAAACATCGAACATCTATGATGGCTCGAAATACACAGCCGACATGGCAGTACAAAACTTTGTGGGCGATGGATTCCGCGGCGCTACCTGGATAAGCCTCCACAATGGCGGCGGCGTGGGTTGGGGCGAGGTGATCAATGGCGGCTTTGGCTTGGTGCTCGATGGCAGTGCCGATGCCGATCGTCGTTTGAAATCGATGCTTTTCTGGGATGTGAATAACGGCATTGCCCGTCGTTCATGGGCACGCAATAAGGAAGCGGATTTTGCCATCCGTCGCGAAATGGAACGGACGCCCGGTTTGAAGGTGACGCTTCCGAACCTGGTGGACGAAGCCATTCTGAAAACGCTCGAATAACGCAAGCAGTGGCAAACCGCCAGGTGCGGGTGAAGAGAGAAATAGCATAAGCAACCAATGAAAAAAATTTTCATACTCTTCCTGCTTTTAATGGGCCAGGCTATTTGCCACGCTCAACTGAAGGATGTCAAGATCGTTATTCCGAGAGAGATCGGCTACAGCTATTACGATTTTGTACAGTTTTTTCCCGGCGAGCAGTACTTTGCCCTCTGTGCTAATGCTCTGACGATTTATAACACAGAGACGGCGGAAGTAGTTGACGAGTACGACTTGGGTTACATGGCCAAAAACCTGTCCATTAACCAAACAGGCGACCGGCTCATCGTTACCGTTAATCAGGAACTGCTGCTATTTTCTTTCAAAGATCAGAAGCTCACGCTCGAGAAAACATTCCAGACCTCAGACCTTATCAAAGGGTTGCCGAATAGCGAGTATTACGGTTCTCTTCCGCTGTCGGCTGCTTTTTTTACAGGGCGTGGGAGCGAACTGTATGCTGCCACAGGTTCTTTTACTGTTCTGTTTGATCCATTGGGGGAGCGTGTGCTAAATTCACATACTTTCCCGGTAGCAGATTACATTGTTAGCGCCTCACTTTACAGGAAGCCAGGAGAAGTATTGCTGGCCAAAAGTTCAGGAACGCTAAATGCAATATACCAGCAATCGCTAAGCGATTTATCGAACGTGAGCGAGTTGATAGCAGGTACAGGTTCTATCATCAAAACCCGTGTGCGCGACTCCTTATTGGTGTGTTTTACAACTACCAACTATTTTATCATGGATCTCGAAAAGAGAAAGGTTGTACACGAAGTGAGGATGATGAAATACGACTATAGTTTTTACGACAAAAAAACCTACCGCGAAATCAACAAGCGTCCGGCGATCAGTGTGCCCGATACGATCAATTTTGCTCCGGATGAATATGTGTATGATATCGACTTTCTCAGTGGCAGCAAACAAGCGGTATATGCTACCACCAAAGGCATAAAGTTTATTGACCTTACCAGCCGCAAACGGGTAAGGTTTTATAAAACCGTAGCTACTAATATTCGCATCTCGCCGCAGAGCAAGCGCATAGTAGCCAATGGCTATGTACCTTACAAAGCGCTTCGCGTTTATGAGCCCTCAGACCTGCAGCTTGTCTCCGAGCGGGTAACACTCGGCAATACCGTAAATTCGGCAGAAGTTAGCCCCGGTAAACGATGGATGTTTACCAACGGCGGCAATTCCGGTTATTTCTGGGACTTACGTAGTTTTTCCAAATACGCCGAGCTGAAAGACATTTCCGGTTCGGACAGCTCGTTTATCTATGGCCTCATTTTTTTGAACGACTCGGAAGCGGTTGTCAATTCCGGAAAAAACTTCAATCACCTGAACCTTTCGGTTTATAACATACTCAGAAAAAAATACACACGGTTCCTTAAGAAAAACGTCTATGCATTCGTGTCTGGCTTTCTCAACAGCGAATACTACTATTCCGATTACAAGAGTCTTCATATCCTGAACCTGAAAACGTTGAAAGAAGAAACGTACGAAGGCATGTTTTCGCTGGCGGCTGCAAATCCCGAAAAGGCAGTCAACTTTACCAACGAGTTGGTGTTTATACCCGATGCCGGTAAATACAGGATCCTTAACCGCAAAACAAGGAAAGTAGAATATGAAAGTGATGGGTGGACAGTTACGGCGAGGGTGCTTATCAGCCCCGACAATAACTATGTTTATACGTCGGGCCAGGTAACCAAAAAGCAAATCATCAATGGCAACGAGGTGGAATTGCCTGTGAATGCGATCGTGAAAGTCGATATGCAAAAGCGGACAATCGTAGCGGATTATGCTCAAACATATTATCCTTACGATTTTAAACTTAAAGAAAATGGCACACAGATGGCGGTTTGGTATCTCCACCAGGATTATAGCGGGAAACCTGAAAAAGAGACCAGGTATAGCGAGTACGACCTGGACTCGGGAAAGGAATTGTACACTAAAACGATAGCCACTACCAGCGACATTATTCCATTTGGACTAAGCAGCGAAACGGGGAAGTATTTTGTGCTTTACAAACCCTATGGCGATAGCTTTAAAGTATATGATGCAAAAGGAAATGAACTGATCGACCTGAGTGAGATGCGTCTGTCGGTTCCGAAGTGCTTTTTCATTGAGAGCCTCGATCGTCTCATCGTTACAAGTGTGTCGAGTTCACTCGCTACATTTGTCGATCTCAAACAGGGTCGTGTGATTGGGCAGCTGGCCAATGCAAGCGGGGATAACTATTTTCTCATCACGTCGCAAATGCATTATCTGGGCTCAAAGGATTTTGTAAAGCACATGCGTTTCAAGTACCAGTCGGAGATGTTTAGTTTCGAACAGTTCGACGCTTACCTCAATCAGCCCCACAGAGTGTTGCGCGCGTTTGGCTGTTCCGATAGCGCACTTATTCATGCATACGAAACCGCCTACCTGAAGCGCATGAAAGTGTTGGGGCTACAACCCGGCGCCCAGGTTAATTTCTCAGCTTTGCCTTCGGTGCAACAGGTGCAGATGACTTCTGCCGCGAA
Organism: Bacteroidota bacterium; assembly: GCA_036845295.1. Taxonomy (GTDB): domain Bacteria; phylum Bacteroidota; class Bacteroidia; order B-17B0; family Aurantibacillaceae; genus UBA4416. The sequence goes on along the minus strand of DAIUED010000021.1, from coordinate 3,771 downwards.
TGGCATGCTGCGGTTTTCATTCAGTGCCAATAAAGGAAAAGGCAAATTGGCAACAGCCCAGGTGTACAACAACGGAACACTTATTTTTTCGGAAACGATAGATCCCGTGCAGGCTTCGCGTTATGAGAAAAACCTTTCCTTTGAAACCTTTTCCGGCATTAACCGTTTCGAGTTTAGCGTGAAAGATGAACATGGCCTGGAGAGTCCGCGTATCGTAAGGCTTTATAATAACACCGGGCGGGTGAAACCGGATCTATACCTTGTTGTGGTAGCAAGTGAGAAGTTCAAAGATCGGGATTTTGACCTGGCGTATGCGATAAAAGATGCAAATGATCTTGCCCAGACCATGTTGGCCTCCAAATCTTTCGGTAAGGTGAAGCTCAGAAAATTGTACAATCAGTCGTTTAGTACCGATTCGGTGAAGCAACTGAAACAATTCTTTTCGGGTGCAGGCGTCAACGATGTGGTTATGGTTTTCTTTGCCGGCCACGGATATCTGGATAAAGATCTCAGTTATTATTTTCCCACCTACTACACAGATTTTTCGGACCCTAAGATCAATTCTGTCAATTATACCAGTTTCGAGTCCTTATTTAAAGAAATGAAACCAATACGTAAGCTGATGTTTATCGATGCATGCTTCAGTGGTGAGGTGGACGATGATGTGCGGCCAGGGAAAGAGAATGGCAATGGAAAGAAGGAAGGCCGGAGCATTGCAGGCAGCAGTTTCACGCAGGGAACTGCTATGGAATTGTCGAAAGCGGTATTCTCTGATCTGCGGCAGAATTCGGGAGTTACGGTTATTTCTTCTGCCGGAGGAACACAGGAAGCACTCGAAGGCGGCGCGTGGAACAACGGACTGTTTACGCATTGCCTGATGGAAGGCATGGTGCACTATACTGCCGATCAGAACGGCGATCGCATCATCATGCTCAGCGAACTGCAAAAGTTTGTATCGGAAGAAGTGAACCGCTTATCCGAAGGGAAACAAACACCAACGTATCGTGTTGAAAATACACAGCTCGATTACGAGCTGTGGTAACATCGCCACTATCCGGCTTTTTTTCCGTTGAGGAAAACGGCGATGAACGTTCGGCGTACCAGTAAGTGGTACGACAGCAGGCAGAGCACAGCATTGCCCGATAAAACGATCAGGAATTTGAAATAGACCGAAATTGGCAGATCGTTTATAAATCCCGTTAACCAAAGCGCCACAAAAAAATGCACCAGATAGATCCAATAGGCTGCCTGCGATATGTATATTGATACACGGTTGGGTTTATGGGCAAAGTGTAAAAAAATGCCTATAATGCCAAAGCTAAGTGAGCAGGTAATGAACGAGTTCAAAAGCTGAAGCAAGATCAGGTTCTGGTGATAAGCCCCGTACATTTTATACAAAAAAGCCAGCAAACCGAGCAGGCCGGGCAAAACATAGCCTTGGGCGAGTCCTGAAACCATATCATGGTGGCGGTATAGCCACCAGCCCGCCAGGTAGAAGGCCAGAAAGTAGCTGAGAATACCGAGATCAGGGATCCAACTGACGGAGGTTTCGAAAGACGGCGCGCCGGAAAACAGCAGAAGCAGAAACGACATGCACGTGAGGGCCAGTAGCCGGAGCCACGAATGCTTGAAGAGGCGAGCAACGAATGCGTCGATGCGGCTTACCGGCATATTTCGGCTGAATTTTGCCAGAAGGCATGCAACCAGGCTAATAAGAAAGAGGTAATACAGAAACCATAAATGCGACAGTTGAAAAGGAATGTAACTTGAGGGCATTGCCAGTTGATGAGCCAGGCTTGCGGGTTCTTCTCCGTCGAATGCGGCAGCACAATACCGGAAAGCCCAGGTTTGAAATGGCCGGAGCAAAACCACAAAAACCAAAAAAGGGAGAAGAATGCGCTTGACCCGGTTGATGAGCATAGCAGAAAAGCCTTTTTGATAGAACAGGAGTGCACCGAAAAAACCAGCCATGAAAAAAAACACAGGCATACGAAAGCTATGAATGCATTCAACCAGGAAATAAAAAACCTTGCTGGTTTCTTTGGCTCTCAGCGGCCAGGTCATATCCTCTGAGCTGCTGTAACACATCGCCGAGTGGATGACGATACCCAATACCATCATCGTTGCCCGCAGGGCATCGAAGGCATGATATCGTGTGTGTCGGTTCAACTTTGGTTATTTTTGGGAATAATCGGATCCGGGAGTTTACGTAGGGATCATGATGCTGCATATACAACATTTCAACGTGTTTAATGTGAGCAACTCCGATTCTAAGTTAAGAAAATAAAAGACTCGCTCACATCCGTGGAATAGTCTTGGAACAGAGGCTGGACTCTTACCAGTCGCTGCTACTTCCGCCGCCACCTGAATCGCCGCCGCCGCCGCCATCGAAACTAGACCCCGAATCGTACGACGAATAGTCGGAGCTGGAACTGGAAGATGAATAGTCGGAGTCGCTGCTATAGTAACCGCCACCAGAAGAATAGCGGCGCGAAGATCTTTTTAGGTCTATCACCACGAAAAGCATCATGAATAGGAAAATGGCTCCTATACAGGGCAGAAAAGCCAGAAGAAGAGCCAGGCCAAATAACAGTCCTTTCACCAGCGGTGTCCGGTTTTTGTTGGGCTTTTTCCGGAACAACAATACAGAAAACAGGATCAATAGAAAAGAGTTAGGAATAAAGGCTAGTGCCCAACTGCCCAGGTTTTTAACGCTGAAAAAGCTGTCTGGCTTGGCTTCATAGGCATAAGCGTGTGCGCTGTAATAAATCAGCTTATCAATGCCTTGATCGATACCAGCATAGAAATCCCGCTCTTTGAAACGGGGCCGCATGGTTTCGTCCTGTATCTTTTTGGTTAGCAGATCGGGGAGACTGCCTTCAAGGCCGTAGCCCGTTTGGATGCGGAATTTATGGTCGTTGACAAAAACGGCGATCAGGACACCGTTATCTTTGTCCTTGCCGCCGATGCCCCATGCATGAAAAATTTCCTGCGACAAACCCTCAAGATCCTGTCCTTTAAGGGAAGATGCGGTATATACAAAAATTTGATTGCTGCTGGCTTTTTCAAAGTCACTTAGCTTTTGATTCAGTAAGTTTTCCTGGTCTTCCGTCAATATGCCTGCTTCATCGGTAACATAGTTTGCCGGCGACGACGGGTATTGAGCTTCCGCTAGCAGGGGAAAACACAAAAACAAATACACCAGGTATTTAAGCATAATTCGAAAATAAGAAATTTTCGGGCACGCTTGTAACTTCTTTCGGTATCGGTTCGTCCTACGCTCAAATCATCAAAAAACCATCCTCATGAAAACCATTATTATCCTAATTGCCCTGACACTGAATGTTAGCCTCAGCTTAGCCAATAATACCGACAAAAGTGTCATCCGCCTGATGAGTGAAAAAGTACAGGCAAGCCTGGTGATGCCTGAGAGCATGAAACAACTTGGAAAAAGCCAGACCGTAAGCATCTGGTTCAGCGTAGATGATAACGGCTGCGTGACGGACGTGACAGCGAATACAAAAGATAAAGAAGCCAGGGCCGATCTGGAGAAACAATTCAGGCAACTCAACTTCAAAGGACTCAACGCCGGCGTGTATAACAGCATTGACGTGAGCTTTGTGGTTTATTAGAAGTAAAGCGCTTGGTCTTAATAGATCTCCTTGTTGTATCGAACGCCATCGAGGCGATAAACTGGCTACTCTATCTTCCCCGATACCCAGTCGATGGCATGTTGGAGGTCTTTATGCTCAAAGCCTTTGAACTCTCCCG
>DAIUED010000020.1:0-22717 GCA_036845295.1 Bacteroidota bacterium | reverse complement strand
TGTTTTTCGGCTGCCGTGCATTCTGCAAGAGTTACAATTTCAGTTACGTCACTGTAGTTGCTGCTGGCTTTGTTGTAACGTGCCAACTGTGCAGGGGTAAGTACCTGCGCGTAATTTTGGCACTCGCCGGTAGCGCAAACCAAATGATCTGCCGGAACCGTCATTTTTACATTAAAATTTCCAAACGCCAGCGCAAACTCTCCCCGCCCGGTAAACTGCTTATGTTGCCAGCCCTGGAAATCACTATACACACACATGCGCGGATACCATTGCGTCATGGTAAATAACGCGTTGCCATCTTCCGGAAAGTATTCGTAACCACCGCGGCCGCCTATTACGGTACGGTGCCCGATTTTATACTGCCACTTCACCTGAAATTTAACTTTGCTTCCGGGCATCAGCGGCTTCGGCAAATCCACTCGCATCATGGTTTCGTTAATGGTATATTTCAGCGCTTTGCCTGCTTCGTCGGTTACGGCCAGGATTTGATCTCCCAGGCCTTTAAGGCGCTCTTCGACGTCGAGCCCTTTTACAGAGCCTTCGTCGCCAGGCTGGCCGAGTTTGTTACTATCGAAAAAATTATTTTCTGCCTGAGGCCGGTGCTGGTTCTCGTCAAGTTGCAACCAGAGGTAATCGAGCTTGTCGGGAGAATTATTAGTATAGGTAATGGTTTCCTTTCCCAAAAGCATGTAATTTTTTTCATCCAGCGTTGCTTCAATTGCATAGTCGGCGCGTTGTTGCCAGTATTTACCACCCGGAGCGCCCGAGGCGGTGCGGTATTCGTTGGGTGTTGGTAAAATCGTTCCAAGCTGTTCAAACTTATTGCCATGATTGGAACTTGGATTGTTTTGGATGTTTTGCGCCGGCACAAGAGCTGCCAAAGCGCCGGTAAACACACTTAGGTATAGAAAACGGGTCATGTTATAGGTCATTTAATCGTTGGATGAATAATAAAAAGGCTATTCCGAACACTGCTGACGATACAAAAAAAGCGTAATCGGAAGTCTTGATCCTGGTAAATCTAGCTAAAAAAACGGAAAAAATAAGCATGGCAGATACAATGGCCAGCTGCCCTGCTTCCAGCCCGAGATTGAAACTCAGTAACGGCAACCACAGATTTTCTTCTTTGCCCAGCATGGCGCGCAGCAGATAAGAAAAACCCATACCATGCACGAAGCCAAAAACGAGCGCCAGGGCATAATTCAACCGGTAACTTACCTTCACCGGCCGGTCGCGGCGGTTGCGTTTGTGCCGGGTACCGATGTTTACCGCGCAGGTGAGCAAAATAGTAAGGGGGATGAGTACCTCTATCCAGGCTTGTCCAATGTTAAACAGCCTTAAAACACTGGCTGCCAGGGTAAGCGAATGGCCCACGGTAAACGCGGTAACGAGCAGCAGGAGTTGCCTCCATTCGTGCAACTGGAAAAGCACACACAAAGCCATCACATAAAGAATGTGATCGTAGCCGTTCCAGTCGAGGATATGCCCGGTACCGGTGCTGAACCATAGCCAAAATTCATTCATAAAATTTGCTACTTTTGTGTGTGCTAAAGTTAACGAATATCGCAGCAAACCGTTCAAATATTACATCTGCGGCAAAATACCTGCTTATAGGGTTTAGCTTCATTTTAGCTTCTTCGTTTTGCACCAAACATCCTTACTATATCGGGGTTACCGAGATTGCTGTGGGCTCGGGGACAGAAATTGCGATAAGCATGCGGCTGTTTACCTCCGACCTTGAAGATGCGCTGCGCAAAAGCTCTGGCAAGCAGGTGGATATCCTTCACCCAGTCAATAAAAATGAAACAGACAGCATTCTGTTTCAATACATCCGCGCCAGGTTCTCGGTTTCGCTCAATGGGAAAACAGCATCTCTGCATTACATCGGCTACGAAAAAGAAGAAGAGTCGATTTGGACTTACCTTTCCGTCCATCAACCCAAAACGCCGGCTTTGAAAAGCCTGACGGTGTCGAATTCGGTGCTATATGATTATTTCCCTGCTCAGACACACATCATCAGGGCGAGCCTCAACGGCGAGTCCAAAAGTGTCAAAATCACTAATCCCGACGCTAAAGCAGTGTTTAATTTCTAATCCGCGTGAAAAAACAATTGATAGTGATAGCCGGGCCCACTGCGGTAGGAAAAACAGCCCTTGCGGTCGAATTGGCCAGGCATTTTGGCTGCCCGGTGTTATCTGCCGATTCAAGACAATTTTACCGCGAAATGAGCATTGGTACCGCAAAACCGACGGAAGCCGAAATGCAAGGCGTACCTCACGAGTTTGTTGGGCACATCAGTATTCACGACAGCTATAACGCCGGCCAGTATGAGCGCGATGCAATTGCACGGATCGAAACCTTGTTTGCCCATCACCAACAGCTCATTCTTGTTGGAGGTTCAGGCCTTTACATCAACGCCGTGCTTAATGGCGTGGATGCTTTCGAAGAAATTCCTGTTAAACTTCGGGATGAACTAAACCTCCGTTACCGCGAGCAGGGCGTCGGCTATCTCCAACAGTTACTGCATGAACTCGACCCCGATTATTATGCCCAGGTGGATTTACAAAACCCGCAACGCCTGATCCGAGCGCTCGAAGTATGCCTCCACACCAGGAAACCCTACTCCTCTTTCAGAAGTAAGGCAAAAAAAGACAGGCCGTTCGACGCCATACCTCTACTCATAAATACGGACCGCGAACAGCTTTATGAACGCATCAACCGGCGTGTAGATGACATGATGACAAGGGGGTTACTCGCCGAAGTCAATACGCTGCTAGCCTACAGGCAGCTTAACGCACTCAACACGGTGGGCTACAAAGAACTATTTGATTACCTGGACCACACCATAAGTCTTGAAGATGCTGTGGCGCAGATCAAGCAAAACACCAGGCGTTATGCCAAGCGCCAGCTTACCTGGTTCAACAACCAGGGTGATTACGAAACCTTCGGGCCTGGTGACCTCGATAAGATCAAAGCATACCTCGATATTGTGATGCAACACGCCTAAGTATGTTCGACTTTATCAAAGATTATAAGCGCCTGCGGCCCTATATCGTGGACGTGATCGTGGCCGAATTTTTTGTTCAGCTCGTGAACGCCACTTTTATGAACATCCTGCCCTTATACATGAGCCGCAAAGGGTTTAGCGAAGAAGAGATTGCACTTTTCATTACATTTCGTTTTCTGGGTGTATTTGCCCTCGCTTTACCTATTGGCAACATCATCAACGGCAGGGCTATGAAACCCTTTTTTATGGTGTCGGCAGCACTCGTGCCACTGTTAGGACTTGCCATTGTGTATTGTGTGTATATCAAGGCAAGCCTGCCTTTATTCATCTCACTGCTGCTTTGGGGCGCTTCCTTTACGTTCATGCAAGTACCCATCACTCCCTATATCTTACGCAACGAATTGAAAGAAAACCACACCTCCGGTATTGCCCTTAGCTACAGTACCTGGAGTTTTGCCGGTATAGCCAGTGGCATCATCATTGCTATCCTGGACAAGCTAAACCCAACGTTCTTTAATGAGCAAACTATTCTTATCCTTTTCTCGATCCTTGGTTTTGGTGGTGTTTATTTTGTCGCGCGGATACGCCATACCGAAGAACTAGATGATCGAAAAAGCCTGCGGGTAAAAACGAAAAAAGGCAAAACCGACTGGTATCTCATTTTCAAAGGCCTGGTTCCTACACTTATCATCGCCACGGGCGCGGGCCTCACCATTCCTTTCATCAGCTTATTTTTTGATAAAGTACATCACCTCGACAAAGGAAATTTTTCGGTCATCAGTGCCGTGGCCGCGGTATTGGTGGCCTGGGGTGCAATGCTCGTGCCACGTATCAAAAAGAATATCGGTTTTAAATTCGCCATTCCTGCGACTCAATCGCTGGCCGTTATTTCTCTGGTAGCACTGGCAACTACGCAGTATTATAGCCAATATACCATCGCTTTATACATCGCCATTACGTGTTACTTGCTTCGGCAGCCGTTGATGAATATGGCCGGACCTATGACCTCCGAACTCGTGATGAATTACGTAGGCGAAAAAAACCGCGAAATTACCAGTGCGCTTACAGCGGCTATTTGGAGCGGTAGTTGGGTCATCAGCGGCTTCATGGTAAAGGTTATGTTCCATCGCGGCTATCCATACGTCAATATTTTCCTGATTACAGCTGCTATGTATGCTTTCGGTGTGGTACTTTATTATTTTCTTATCCTCGACTACACCAAACGCGAGAAAGAAGGATTGATCTGAGACTCAGGCGATCTCCCGGACTCGAGAAACAGGTGTTGCCACCGAAGCTGCAACCAGCGATAATGCCCGCTATTTAAACATGCATGCTTGATACCCAAGCTGTATTCGGCGCATAAAAAAGGCCCTGCATTCCTGCAGAGCCTTTCATGTTGGGATACACCCAATTATTCTTTAATCACTTTGGTTCTCACCAGAATGGTTTTATCATTCCGTACATTCACGAAATAAATACCGTTTTGCAGATTACTGGTGTTAACTGTATTTTCCATACCGCTCACATTCTGCACCAACACCAGTTTACCCAAGGCATCCATCACTTCGATAACAGCATTGTTATACACATGATCAAATGAAATGGTGAACTGTCCGCTGTGTGGATTCGGGTACAGTTTATATGATGCAAAGGCTTCTTCTTTCAAACTGGTCGGGCAATTATCCGCAGCCGCCGTTGATGTGATTACAGCAATAGTGCCTGAGGCGATACAGCTTGATGTAGCGGTAGCCGTTACACTATACACAGTAAGAGATGCTGTTGGCGTAGCCGTAATCGATGTGGTATGAGCACCGGTGCTCCAGGTATAAGTAGCTGTGCCTGATAAACCAGTGATATTAACACCTACAGATGAGCCCGGACAAATTGTTGCCGACGGGCTGGCATATAATGTAAGCGCAATTGGCTCAGGATAAATTACCACTGACTTGTTGATGAGGCATCCGTTGAAATCAATCACTGACACGACAAATGTGTTTGGAGAAGGTAAACCGGTTACGCTAGCTGTGTAACGCGGAGGGTTGGTATTCCATAAGTATGCATACGGAGTCATGCCTCCGCTAGCAACAACATTCGCCTTACCGTCGTTGATACCCGAACATGTGGCATTGGTAGCTGTTGTATTGGCCAATAGTGCAGTAGCTGCTGTATTGGCAACGGCTACCGAAGCTGTAATAGCGCAGTTATTCGCATCCGTTACGGTTACAGTATAGCTTCCTTCGTCGAGGTTGGACGCTGACATCGCATTGGAAATATTCGACATTGTTCCTGAATCCCAAGAATAACTATAAGGACCAGTACCGCCATTAATAGCTGTTACTGTTGCACTGCCTGTAGGCTGTGTGCCTTTGCAAGCCGTTGGGCTCGAGGAAACTGAAATAGATGGCTTATCAATTACAAAGGTTTGGGTTGCTGTACATCCGCTGGCGCCTGAAACCGTTACCGAATAAACACCGGCACCAAGATTAGCAGCTACACTGCCTGTTTGGCTCGATGGCATCCACAAGTAAGTGAATGGGCCTGTTGCGCCTGCTACCGCTGTAACAGTAGCAGAGCCATTGGCCAATGTTCCGCAAAGCAGAGAACTTGTAGCCACCGTCACGGTTGGCTGCAAAGAAGCAATCGATAGCGTCCGGGTAATTGTACAGTTGGCGTTGTCTTTTACCATTACCGTATAATTACCTGCGCTGAGGCTGGTTGCAACGCTGCCCGTTTGAGCGGAAGGCGTCCAGGTATAAGAATACGGCGAACCTGAGCCACCGTTAACCGCTGTTACGGTTGCAGAGCCTGTAGCCAATGTACAGGTAGTAGCCGATGTACCAACCGTAATGCTTGGAGCATTGATGCTTGCCGTTTCGGTAATGGCACAGCCTGAACCGTCGGTCACTTTAACAGAGTATGTTCCTGCGCCGAGACCGCTAGCTACGCTGGATGTTTGTGCTGAAGGCGTCCAGCTATAGGTGAACGGACCAGTAGCGCCGGTCACAGAAGCAACAGTTGCGCTGCCATTAGCAGTAGTACCGCAAAGAAGGCTGTTGGTGCTGATTGAAATAACCACAGTTGGCTTATTAACAGTAGCGCTGGCCGTTAAGGTACATCCATTATTATCCTTGATAGAAACAGAATAGTTTCCTGCAGCAACCCCAGTGATAGAATTGGTTGTTATTGAAGTAGTCGTTTGCGAAGCGTTGCTCCAGGTGTACTGGTAAGGGCTATTACCCCCCGTAACGCTCACCTGAACCGTGCCGTTGCTTGCTGAACCACAGGTAAGTGAAGAGGCACTTATCGACGTCACTGAAAAAGTCGTTGCTGGCTCAGTAACGGCTACTGTGCGGGTGTACACACATCCATTTCCATCCAATACAGTTACGGTGTAGTTTCCTGCCGACAAGTTGCTTGCCGTTTGTGTTGTTTGCCCACCAGGCATCCAGGTATAGCTTAACGGACCATAAGCGTCGGCCCCAAGGGCTTTGGCTACGCCATTTGCTCCGCCTTTACAGGTAACTGCGGTAGCGCTTGCCGTAAAATTCGATTTGCCAATACCTGCAGCTGCAAACAAATACACTGTAGCGCCAATTGTTTTATTTTTCACAATGATGCGTTTGACCATTTTTGATTGATCGGCACAAATCACCGGAATATCCATACTGTACATTTTAGGCTCAGTAGGTGTGTAATAAATGGAGTTGGTAGCACGGTTGGTTTTACCAAACCCCTGGATGATAGCAGGCTGAGACGACGACCAGTTATACAACGTGCGTGAACTGTAAGTTGCTGACGACCCATCGGTAAAACGGACAGTGATGTCTGTGATCGCATCGGTGCCGCTGCTGAATCCAAGAAGGCTCAGACCAGAATAACTGGCAGGCTGGGTCAAGGTCAACGAATCAGTCGCATTCGTAGCAACACGCAGAGTATTTTTACCTGTGTACGGCGCCAGCGTGTAGGTACGGCTGCCGGTATTGTACACGCCATTGGCATGTAGCCCACCTAAACTGGTTGTTGCAGTATATAATGCTGAATAAAGAACATATCCCGCCGCGTCGATGGTAACTGTTCCTGTACTTGATGCTGCCGGTGTGCTTTCAGCGATCACATCGTTTGTAAATCCTGTCAGTTCAATTCCTGTGTAACTCTGCGCCTGGAACGAGTTTGCGCAAAAAACAAGAAAAAGGGAGAACAGGGAAAGCGTTTTTTTCATATCGTTATTTTTTGGATGTTGCAAATATAGTATTATTTAACATATATCCTAAAATAGCCGATTTTTTTATTGTTAAGCTTGTGCGCCCTAAGCCGCTCCCAGTGGGGTTTTATTAAACTCCAGGGTCAAAATTTCAGGGTAAAAACAGCTTCCCCGTCGGCAGGTTTTCCGTTTACAACAGGAGGCACCCAGCCCTTTATGCTAATAAGTGCCTCGCCCAGCGCCTTCAGCACAGCCGGACTACTCTCCCCCACTGGCGTCAGCTCCTGCACCACGGCCTTACCAGCGGCAGAAACACTTATCCGGATATGGAATTCGCCCACAGGCAAAGCTGCTGCTTGTGCTTTCAGCCAGTTCAGCACATCCGCTTTAAGGGCCTGCTGCCCTCCCGAATACAATGCTCCTGGGCCGGGAAAATTCCGGTTGGTATCATCTTTTTCTTTACTGACTTTACCTTCCGCTACGCTTTTTTTGTCGGCAAGGTTGTTTTTAGTCTTATTAACATACGCCTTGTATTGAGGCACTGTGTTCGCTGCTACGGAAGCTCCTGCTACACCTGTGAATACTTGTCCGTTTGTTTGTGCCGGTACATTGCTGCTGGCAGTCGAAAATGCAGAAACCGCTTCATCTTTTACGGATTCATACGCCAGATCTGCTTGCGGGATGGCTTTGGTGCTGATTTGGACCTTTGCCTCTGATGCTTCCACATTTTCAGCAGCCTTGGCTTCACGCGCAACAGAAGACTCCTGCGTGCCGGCGGGATCACCATTCATCTGCTGATCAGATTCCGACAGTTTCCTGCGTTGCGCGCCCGGTCCTGCATTGCCTTTCTGTTGGCTCTCTAACCTCAATGCCTTGGCACTTTCTTCTACCTTAGAAGCATCAACAGGTGGCTGTTCTGCAGAATGGCTTGCGGCTTCGGCCACCGCCTGCGGGGTTTGGCTTGTGGGCAACGCAGCGTTGACCTCTTCCAGGCTTGGCTCGGCCAGTTTTTCGTTAGCCAAGGGTGTGTTGGCATTATCAGACTTTTGATGAAGCGCAAGATTTGAGGATTCGGTAGTGTGAGTGGTAAGCAAATACGCCGACAAGATGACCAAAAGTGCCAGGGACGCTGCTGCTGCAAACCACAACAACTTGGGCTTCCTTCGTGTTTCAGGCTGCTTATGGATGCGCTCGTCGATACTGCGCTGCACTTCTGCGGTAAGCCGGCGGGCGTCATCGACCGATGCATGCGCCGAAAACCCTTCCAGTGCTTCCCGTTCAAAGTCGTCCAGCTCCTCGTCCGGCAACAGGTCACGGTTTTGGCTGTCGAGCAGCCCGAATAATTCCTCCGGACTGAGCGGCTTATGTTTATCAGAATTCCCGTTCACTATTCTTTTCTAATTTTAATTTCAGGTTTCGTTTACCGTTTTGTATGTAACTCTTCACCTCGTTCATGCTATACCCGGTAGTGTCTGCAACTTCCTGGTACGATTTCTCCTGGAGGTAAAACAACCGAATGCAGATGCGCTGCGACTCGCTGAGCTCCTCCACCGCCTGCTCGAGGGCACTCAACTCCTCTTCCCTGGCCTCGTGTGGTTTTAGATGCCAGTTGGCGTCCGTTTCCATAAGCGACGAGACATGTATTTTCAGGTCTATCTCTTTTTTGAGTTTCGACTGCCGGTTCCGGAGTATCATCAGGCAGTGATTTTTTGAAAAGGTATAGAGCCAGCTTTTGAAATAGGTCACCTCATGCTTGAGCAGATCGTTGATGAGTTTTTCAAAAATCTGCATGACGGCATCTTTTGCTTCGTCTTCATCCTTAAGGTATTTGAAACATAAACCCAACACAAGGTGCGCGTAACGTTTGTAGAGAATTCCTACAAACGTTTTATCGACCGATTGCCTGTATTCTCCGATAAGGTCGGAATCGCTGTATTGGTTATATTTTTCGAGGTATAGCACTAAAACTACAGAAGCTAAAGATAGGACTTTAATTTGTTAAAAATAGTTTAGGCTTTTTTGAATTCTATGGCTGTAAATACTATATTTGTTGGTTGTACTGATTTTGGCAAACCATTTGTAATGGTCTCGAAATATTGAAGCTTTTTTTAAGACATATCTTTCTTCTCCTCCTGGCTTTTTCGAGTCTTAGCTTTCAGCAACAGGCTGGTTTCGATCCGGTTGCGAAAGGAAAAGCTATTTTCCTGTACAATTTTACCCGGTATTTCGAGTGGCCTGAAAAGATGAGGTCCGGAAATTTCATTATCCAGCTCATCGGTAATAACCCCAACATCAACCAGGAGCTTATGCGCATGGCAGGCGCCAAACAGGTAGGAAACCAAAAGCTGGAAATCAAAGCAAGTAACACCATAGATGTGAACCTGCACCCACACATTATTTACATATTGAGCGATGCTTCAGACATGTTGAAAGAGATTAATACTAAGTTCAAGGGAAAGGGCGCACTTATTGTTACCGAAAAAAACGGACTTGCCAGAGCGGGAGCGGCCATCAATTTTGTGGCTGTTGACAATAAGCAAAAATTCGAATACAATAAAAATAATGCTTTGGCAGCAGGATTAAAAACGAGTGATGAACTAAAAAAATTAGCTATTTCTGTAGATTAACTAGTGTAAATTTATTAAGTTTGTAGCAGGTGATAAACATTTCAAAATCATACCATTGCATTAAAATCGGCTTGTGCATGTTGCTGATTGTTTTGGGTGTTTCCGCCAAGGCACAGATGAACTTGCTGATGGAAGCTCAGGATCTTACAAACAGCAAGCAATATAGCAAGGCTATGCCTTTGCTTGAAAAAGTGATTCTGCATCCTGAAACCAAAGACGATCCTGCTTCGTGGCAGATCCGTTCGTTTGTTTACCTGCAGTTATTCAAACAGGCAGGCGCTGCTTCTTACAATAAAAAATCGGCTATGCTGGATTTGGTGATCAAATCGGCTCAACAATCGATGCTGCTTGACCGCGATAATACTTACCGCGACAACAACCTTAGCTTTATCACCGGCGCAGCCGTAGGTTATTACAAACTTGCCGTCAACTACCTCCAGGATTCGCTAAATGCTGCCAAATCGGAAGAGGCTTACAATGAATACAAAAAAGCGACGGCCATCGTTAATCCTCAGTTTAATTTCAAAGAAAAAGATATCGATTATTACCGGTCGGTAGGGGCTCAATTTGTAGAGCTTTACGGAAAAAACAATTTCAACCAAAAGTATGGTGATGTTGCCAAAAGTGCACTGCAAAAAGTACTTGACATAGATCCGAAAAATATCGCGGCGAATATTAACCTCGGTATTTTGTACTACAATCAGGGCGCTACGCTGATGATGATGAGCGACTATGACATGGATCTCACGCAGCTCGACGTTGTTCAGGAAAACGCGAAAAAGATCTTTAAGCAGTCGCTACCATTCATGATCAAAGTTTACGAACTCGATCCTAAGAATAAAAATGCGCTCGAAGGACTTCAGGGTATTTATTCGGCGCTCATGGATGATGAAAAAGCAAATGAGTTTAAAATAAAGAAAGAAGCCTTAGGCGACCAAAAATAAGGCTGAAGCTGTATGGCATTTAAGTTTACAATCGGAAGAAAGATAGGAACCGGGTTTGGTGTATTGTTATTTTTAACAATGGTTGCCTTCATTCTTACCATTGTAACCGTTACCAAGAGCAAGCAACAAACCGAATCGGTGGTAGGCCAGGTAACGAAATCGGTAGGTACACTTAAACAGTACAATTTTATTCTTCAAAGATCGCAAACGCTCATTACCAAATGGTACTACCTGCCCTCGCCTGACGACGAGCCGTTTAAAAACGATCTGCGAAATCTAATTAACCGCGAGTACCCGAATATTAAAACCGAAATTGCAGAGCTTTCAGAAAATTGGACGAAGGATGAAAAAGAAAAGTTCAAAACCATTGTCAGCTATACAGACGGGCTTTTTGCCGTTTACAAAAAAGACATCATGGAAGTACTCACATCGTTGGATTCATATAACGATGTGAGCCTTTACTTTTTCACCAAGCTACCATACGACGAAACAGAAGAAAAGATCAAGCCGCTGTACAGGCAACTTAACCAGCTAATAGAACAAAAGCAGGACAAAGCGACCGCAACTACCGCTGAGATGTTCCAGTCATTCAATTTTCTGGAGCGCTTTGTAAAGTTTTTAGGGATCGGGCTTATCATTGGCGGTGTACTTATTGCGGTTTACACGACCCGTTCCATCACCAAACCTATTCAACTCCTCAAACGTATGTTGCTATCGATGGGCCTCGGCATTTTGCCGAAAGCACGTATCAGCTACCGCACCGACGAAATTGGCGAAATGGGTACCGCACTCAATAGCCTGGTAGAATCGATGGAAAGCACGACCGAATTTGCCAAGCAAACAGGGCGTGGGAATTTCGATGCCTACTACAAACCGTTAAGTAAGGATGATACACTCGGGCATGCATTGCTGAAAATGAGGGATAGCCTGGCGGAAAACGAACGCGTACTCGAGAAAAAAGTGGTGGAGCGTACCGAAGAGGTGGTGAAGCAAAAAGAAGAAATTGAGCTGAAAACCAAAGAACTCGAGGTCCTGTTTAAACAAGTGACGGATAGTATTCATTATGCGCGACGCATACAGGATGCTATTTTACCGCCACATAACCTCGTTAAAAATATTTTACCGGAATCTTTCGTTTTCTATAAACCCAAAGACATTGTGAGTGGCGATTTCTATTGGATAGACCGTAAAGGCGACTGGGCTTATTTTGCAGCGGTTGATTGCACAGGCCACGGCGTTCCGGGCGCTTTCATGAGCATTGTGGGCTACAATCTTTTGAAAGATATTCTTAAAACGACCGATCGTATCGAACCGGCTGTGATCATGGACATCATGAATGAAGGAGTGGCGCACACCCTACACACTTCTACCTCCGACGAGCAAACGAAAGACGGTATGGATATGACGCTTTGTGCCCTCAACTACAACACACTCGAATTGCAATATGCCGGCGCTTACAACCCATTATATATTGTGCGCGGTGAGGAGCTCATTCAATACAAGGCCAACAAGTTCCCGGTTGGCATGCACATAGGCGTCAAGCAAACCTTTACCAACAACCGCATACAGTTGCAAAAAGGTGACACCATTTACATTTTCTCAGATGGTTATGCTGACCAGTTCGGCGGGCCAAAAGGCAAAAAATTCATGGCTGGTAATTTCCGCAATTTGCTGATAGAAACCAGCAAACTACCGGTAGAAGAGCAAAAGTCGAAACTCAATAATACCATTGAGTCATGGCGCGGTAACCTCGACCAGGTTGACGATATGCTGGTGATTGGCGTAAGGGTATAAGCCGTTACCCCTAAGCCTGCAACAGCGCTTTTCCAATTAAAAAAATCAACTGCACTTAACACTTCTTTTAGCAAACCACTTTCAAGGCTTGTGGTACAACACGAATGCTGAGTTTACCTCTGGCCTTAAGCGGCTCCCCATCGAAATGCACCGGCAGTTCGCCGTCGAATTCGATCTCTATGTTTTTTCCATTCAACGACACTAAATGCCTCGAGGTATGAATCTTTTTACGGAATAAGCGAAGCGCAATCCCGCCAATAGCGGTAACAGAAAAAGGCTTAAGAATGCTGATGTGAAGAATCCCGTCTTTGAGCGAGGCTTCAGGCGAAATGTAAACATCGTTGCCCCATTGCCCCGCGTTGGCTACAGTGATCAGAAAAGCCTCTGTGCGTAGCGACTGACCATCTACCGTGAGCACATATTCGTTTGGCTTATACGAGAAAAACTCGCGCACACTGGTTTTAAAATAGGTCGCAAAACCGCGCGTGGTACTTGCCGCAAACTTATCGGCAATGAGCGCGTCGAAGCCCACTCCGGCCGTGCAAAAAAACGGAATGCCATTTATCAACGCTGCGTCGATGGTTTGAATTTGCGAACGCGCGATTACCTGCAACGCATCTTCGAGATCAAGAGGAATGCCATTGCTTCTTGCCAGCCCATTGCCCGACCCCAGGGGCAAAATACCCAATGCCATGTTCGTATTCATTACTACCGACGAAACCATGTTCACCGTGCCGTCGCCACCACAGGCCACCACAACAGTATAATTCCCGGATGCGATTTGCTGTTTCACAGCCTCGAAATCGAAGGGATTTTTCCATACGATTAGATCATAAGGAATGGATTCCGGAAAATAGGCTTTTACGAAACTAATGATGTCGATCTTTTTTTTGACGCCGGCATTGGGATTGATAACGAAAGCGATCTTTGGAGACAGGTTTGTCATGATTTGGATTCGGCTCTATTTTTTAGTAGGGGCAAAATAAAAATCTTTTAGATAGAATGGTGTAGCATAAGCCGTATCTGCAAAATCCTGTGCTTGGTATTTTTGATAAGCGAGCGCTATCATGGCTTCGGAACCCGGTTTAATGTCGTGCGCAAAACAAGCACCCGGCAAAGCCTGGAGCATATCCTTCGCTTTAGGCATGCCGTCGCCGAAAAAACAAACACTTCTCTCCTCACTGGCAAACCGCTTAACGAATGCATCGTCCAACACCAGTGCTTCGGGTGCGCGAAGCTCGCCGAGGTCGGGTGAGTATAAAGCGGTGTACACTTCCATGCGTCGCGCATCAAGCATCGGGCAATAAGCGCCGGCGCCTGGCACCTGGATTTTTGCCAGAGAGCTAAATACACGTAAGGTATCTACCACAATCAACGGAATATGTAAGGCGTAAGCCAGCGCTTTGGCTGTTGCAAACCCAATGCGAAGCCCGGTATAGGAGCCAGGCCCTGAACTGACCGCTATAGCCTGTAATACCGACATTGAGAGGTGTTGTTCCTGCAACACGTGTTGGATGAACACATGAAGGTTTTCGGCATGGGTATAACCCGCATCCAATTCCTTTATCGCTAAAAGATGCTGCTGATGCGATAAGGCAACCGAACAAACGGTAGAACTCGATTCGATATGCAGGATGTAAGCCATAACGCAGAGGTCTGCTATTTTTTATCTGAAAACAGCTGGTCTTTGGTCACTACCCTGATTTTTGATTTGTCTTTGAGCGTTTTTGAAACCGCACCATAAGGCCCGGAAATAACATCGTCGCCAACTTTCAGGCCTGTTTTAATTTCGATATAGTCGTTGTTCTGGATACCTGTTGTGACATACACCATCTTTGCTTCGCCATTCACGTTCAGGAATACACATTCCTTCAATTCCTCTTGTTTTTTACTGAGCTTTTCTTCCTTTTCGTCTTTTACAACCATTTTAGGTTCTTCGCCTTCGCCATTAGGGCCGCGAAGTACGTCTGCGCCGGTGGTGTCTTTGCCGCGTGTGGTTACCGCCGGTATAGGCACTGTGATAACATTATTGGCACGCCTTGTCTGGATTTCTACACTGGCACTCATGCCGGGTCGAAACGGCGCCGGGTTGAGGTCGGTAACGAGATCGAGGTACGAATCGCGCAACACGCGTATTTTTACCAAAAAATTGGTCACCTGATCCACAGAGATGCCGGTGGTGTTGGCAGAATTGGCAACTTCTGTTACAATGCCCCGGAATTTTTTACCCATATAAGCGTCAATTTCGATGATGGCGGTGTCGTTTTTGTGAATATGAATAATGTCATTTTCATTTACTTCGACACTGGCTTCCATTTCATTGAGATTAGCCAGGCGCAGGATCTCTGTTCCCTGCAAACCCTGTACGCCTACCACACGTTCTCCTTTTTCGACGTTGAGTTTCGACACTGTGCCATCCACAGGCGCATAAATATAGGTCTTGTCGAGGTTGGAGTTAGCTTCTTTGAGAGACGCCTGCATGCTTTTCACATTAAAATCAGCCGCTTTAATGCTTTCTGAAAGCCCTTCTACGTTAGCTTTGGCCGACTCGTAAGCTGCTTTAGCGGCATCCATTTCTTGCTGAGAGATCACATTCTGATCAAACAATTTTTTACTGCGCGCATAAGATGCTTCTGCATTCGCCAGATTGGCTTTGGCTTGTGCCAATTGCGCCACTGTAGTTTGCAAATTAGCTTTGGAACTGCTTACCGTTGCATTTACCCGCTCAAAAGCACTTTCGTAAATATCCGGCTTGATGCGGCAAAGCAACTGCCCTTTTTTTACCTGATCGCCTTCTTTCACCAGCATTTCAACGATTTCGCCTGACACATCGGATGTGATCTTCAGCTCGGCTTCAGGCTGTATTTTACCATTGGCAGAAACAGTTTCTATCAGGTTACGACTGGCAGCTTTCTCCGTTGTGACATCGACAGGAGGCGCTCCTTTAAAAAATTTAAAAAAAATGCCGATGGCAACCAACGCCACGCAAATTCCAATGATCCAGTAAATTCTTTTCATAATCCTTGTTATCCTAAATAGCTGCCGGAAAAACCGGTCTTATCCATCGTTGTTCTTAATTTTGCTTGCAAGCGTTACAGCGTGAGCGGCTTACCTTGGTAGAAATCCAACACCTTTAGCCTGAATACATAATCGTATTTGGCTTGCACCAGGTTACTTTGCGCTGTTTGCAGGCGGGTCTTGGCATCATTGAAATCGAACGTGCTGATAGCGCCCACGTTAAATTTCTGTTCAGAAAAGCCGAAAGCCTGTTCGGCAGCTTCCACGGCAGCCTTGCTTGCGTTGTATTTGTTGAATCCTGCACGTGCATTAACGTAGGCCTGTGCTATGGTTTTATACAAGTTCTGCTCAAGCAGGTCTTGCGAATACTTGGCATTGAGTGCGTTGATCTTCGCATTCTGAACACCGGTATAGGTTTGCAATCCGTTGAATAAAGGCACCGTTAAGGTAAGCCCGACACTTTTATTCACATTGTCTTTAAACTGATCGGTAAACGGTTTGGGAGAACTGATGATTTCTGTTTTCGGCTGGTAAATCAGTTCGCCCGACTGCGTGACGTAAGGCGCCTGCTCTACTCCAACAATGTTGACAGCGTCGATATTCTTATCCAAACCCGAAGTACCTGTTCCGAGAGATCCGGTGGCACTCAACGTAGGGCTCACACGGCCTTTTGCAACAGCCAGGTTTTTTTCGGCAGCCATTAGTCCGTAGTTCGCACTCTTCACCGAGTGCTGATTTTTGAGCGCCTCTTCATAAATGTGTTGAATAGAAACACTCTCTAACTGATAGTTAAGTACATCGATATCGGGGCGAACTACTGAGAAATCCTTCAAGCTATCGATCCGGAGGTTCAGCAGCTGGCTAAGATTCAAAAGCGCCAACTGATAATTGTTTTCGGCATTGGTCAGGCCCACCTGATCATTGGCCATTTGGGCCCTGAGGTCAAACACGGCGCTCTTTGCCACCGATCCGGCATCCGCCAGTTTTTCGGTTCGATCGAGTTGCAATTTGGAAATATTGTATTGGTTTTTGGAAACCTGCAACAGTTCGTCGGTAAAAATCACATTGATGTATGCCGTCGCTACGTTCAGGGCCAGGTCGTTTTTCTGTTGCAGAAAATTTTCGGTTCCTGAGAGGTAATTGTATTCGTTGGCTTTAATGTTGTTGAACTGGGAAAGACCCGACCACAACACCACATTACTGGAAATATAAAAGTTTTGCGAAAGCACCTGCGTGTTGGCAAAAGTATTGGTATAACGGTCGATGGTACGACCAAAGTTATAGGTATGTTGCGCGCCGGCGTTGATGGTTGGCAAAATCGCTGCCTTGCTTTGCGTGGTATTGTTCTTATTGACGAAATTACTCAGCTCGGCCTGCTTAAGCCCAATGTTATTTTTTTGGGCATAGTCCACACACTGTTGCAAGGTCCAGGCATTCGACTGTGCAGAAGCCAGGTGCGCCATGCAAAGAAAAAGGCATCCGGTAATAAGGTATTTCATATTGAATGTCATGCTTGTTGTTGTCGTGGCTTCTCCTTGCTTAAAACCGTTTCCGGCAGGATCAAACCTTGTTTTGATTGTGGATTGAGTTAGCGTAAATTTAAGCAAAAAAGCATTGTTGCTTCCTCTTATACACAAACGGAAAATTACCGTTTGGCCCGGCAATTTTTCAGGCACAAAATTATACAATTTAATTCGCAAAGCGCCTTGTTTTTTTAGTATTTTTCCAAAACAAAACCGGCTTTTCGGATGACTCCATTTTTACTTCAGACGGCGCGCTATATCTCCGATCACTACCCTCACGATACGGACCGCCTCTGCATCATTCTTCCGAATAAGCGCGGTGCCCTTTACCTTAAACAACATCTGGCGGCTGTGTTTCAGAAAACGATCTGGCTGCCGGTCATTATCAGCGCCGAAGAGCTGGTAGCCAAATTATCGGGGCTCGAGCAAGCCGACAGCATCGATCTTATTTGTGATCTGTACCTGGCATATACGCAAGCTCTCGGCGAAAAAGCCGAAACATTCGACGCATTTTCCAAGTGGGGCAATCTGATGTTGCAGGACTTCAACGAAGCCGATCGCTACCTCATCGACACGGGCGCACTATATCAAAACCTGAAAGAGATCAAGGAAATCGAAAATTGGTCGCTTAGCGAAACTGAATTAACGCCTACCCAGCAAGATTATATTCGTTTCATGGCGCAAATGGGACAGATCTACGGGATCTTTTCGGAAATGCTGCTCGCTAAGAAACAAGCCTACCAAGGCCTGATGTACCGAAAATCAGTAGAATACTACAAAACAAGCCCTTACATTCAGCGCTTTTCTAAACTTCTCATTTGCGGATTCAATGCCCTCAACAAAGCTGAAACATTGATTTTTACCGATTGGGTGAGAGAGAAAAAAGCGGATATCTTGTGGGATGCGGATGCGTATTACACCTCTAACCCAAACTACGAAGCCGGCTTGTTTCTCCGCGAAAATTTCGACAATCAATGGCTTAAGCCTAAGCTGCCGCTTCACACGGATTTTAGGGATATCCCAAAAACCATCGACATGGTGGCGGTACCGAAGCAGGTAGGACAGGCACAGGTAGTTGCCATGCAACTGCGTTCCTGGATAGCCGAAGGCAAAAGCCTGAACCGTATTGCCATTGTGCTGGCCGACGAAAGCCTTTTGTTCCCCGTACTGAACCAATTGCCCGAAGAAGTAAAGCACGTGAACGTGACCATGGAATATCCGCTACGGTTATCGCCGCTTTATGACCTGATGGATAACCTTATCCAACTGCAACAAGCAACGCAGAAAAACCTAACTGCCACCCCAACAGCACTGTATTTTCGCGATGTTTTCAGGGTACTGCATAATGCGTTCTTCAAGAAATACTACGCGTCGTTCCGGCCAACAATCCTACTCCAAGACGTGATCCGCCGGATCATTGATAAAAACTACGTGTGGCTTACCGATGCGATGCTACGCGAATTGTTCGGTAACGATTATCGTCCGGTAGAGAAATTATTCGATTCCTGGCGAAGCTCTGCCGATGGAATTCGGTCGATGTCGGAAATCATTTCACGCTTCAACACCTCCGAAGACGACTCGCTTCGCCTGTCCTCTGCCGAACAGGAATACCTGCATGTTTTTACAAAATATTTCAATCGCTTGCAAAGCCTGGTAGGTACACATTCCTTCCTTCACTCGTTACCTACGCTTCGAAGTCTCTATCGCCAGATCATCGGCAGCGCAACGGTGCCATTTATCGGTGAACCCTTGCAAGGCCTGCAAATCATGGGAGTTCTCGAAACCAGAACGCTCGACTTTGAACATGTAATGGTATTGGGTGTCAATGAAGGCGTATTACCAAGCGGCAAGGCGATGAATTCGTTTATTCCCAACGATCTCAAGCGGCATTTTGGCATGCCGCTATACGGGCACAAGGATGCGATCTATGCTTATCACTTTTACAGGTTGTTACAGAGGGCCAGCTATGTGCTGTTGACCTATAACACTGAACAGAGCGTAATGGGAACCGGCGAAAAAAGCCGTTTTCTCACGCAATTGCAACTGGAGTTGCAGACCTATCAGCCAGCGCACCGGTTAAACGAACGGATGCTAAGCGGTGATACGTTGAAAGCAAGCGTTCGTAATGAAATCAGCTTTTCGAAAACGGACTTCAACCTGGGGCCAATCGTCAGTAAACTTAGCTCCAACGATCGTTACGGTGGCCTGAGCCCGTCGGCTCTTATCACCTATAAAGATTGTCCGCTTCGTTTCTTTTTCAGATACGGTGCTGGCCTCAAAGAAACAGAAGATGTAGAGGAAAGCGCGGAAGCCAACACACAAGGTTCAATTTTGCATGAAACACTCGAGATCCTTTACTTGCCGTATGTAGGGCGGGTGCTTACAACCGACGATCTGCGTGAGGCGACTGTGAAAACAGAAGAAACGGTAAATGCGGTGTTCCGCAACTACTTTAGCCAAAAAGAGAGTTTGTTCGGCAAAAACTTCCTTCAACGCAAGGTATTGTATGAATATGTGCATAAACTCCTGAAAGCCGATCAAAAACTGATTGGCGACCTTCGCCGCAGCAACGGGCTGCTCACCCTGCTCGATCTGGAGCGGAGTCTTGAAGCCAGTCTCCTTGTAATGATCGATGGGCGTGAAGTGGAAGTATTCATCAAAGGTTCGGCCGATCGTATCGACCGCTGTGGCGGCTATGTAAGAATCGTTGACTACAAATCGTCGGTGAAACAAGACGACAAGTTTAAGTTTAGCGGATTCGAAGACCTGTTTGGTGATAAGCGTTATAACAAAATGCTTCAGCTCTTTATTTATGCATGGCTGGTGGTAAAGAACGGCATTGCAGCGCCGGCCGAGTTGCAACCATGTATTATCCCGTTCCGGAAATTTGAAGAGCAACCGCGTTTTATTCTGGCTGATGATAAAGGCGCGGGTATCCTAACCTTTACTACGGAGTTACTCAATGAGTTCGAATTTCATCTCAAAAAAGAAATCACAGCGATTGTGGACCGTAAAACCCTTTTTGATCAAACACCCGACCTGGCTATCTGCGAATATTGCGCCTATGCAGGCATTTGCAATGCTTCCTAAACACTGTTCTGCACTTTTAACAGCACTTCGTTAGTTACTTAATAGCCGCTGCTATGGATTTTAGGGCGATTTTCCCTATATTTATGGTTTAAACCAACTCTAAAAACCTTTCGATCAATCTGTATGAAACACGCGTTTATATTTCCGGGACAGGGTTCCCAGTTTTCCGGAATGGGAAAAGACCTTTACGAAAATTCGGAACTTGCGAAAAAACTTTTTCACCAGGCTAATGATATTCTTGGCTTTAACATTACCGATGTGATGTTTTCGGGTAGCGATGAGGAGTTGAAACAGACAAAAGTAACCCAACCGGCAATTTTTCTCCACTCCGTTATTTTGGCAGCAACCCTGGGCGAGTCCTTCAAACCCGATATGGTAGCCGGCCATTCGTTGGGCGAATTCTCGGCATTGGTTGCCAATAAAACGCTGAGCTTCGAAAGTGCGCTGACATTGGTATCGAAACGGGCCATGGCCATGCAAAAGGCCTGCGAGATCAATCCATCCACCATGGCGGCGGTATTAAACCTGGATGATGCCGTGATCGAATCGATCTGTAAAGAAATTTCAGAGAGCGGCCACGTGGTGGTAGCTGCCAACTACAATTGCCCGGGCCAATTGGTTATCTCGGGTTCTATTGAAGGCATTAACATTGCCTGTGAAAAAATGAAAGCTGCCGGAGCCAAACGCGCCTTGGCTTTACCGGTTGGCGGCGCTTTTCATTCGCCGCTGATGGAGCCAGCCCGTGTGGAACTGGAAGCTGCCATTCAGGCAACGACGTTCAATCAGCCTATTTGCCCGGTGTACCAGAATGTAACAGCAAGCGCAGTTTCCAACCCCGATGAGATCCGCAAGAATCTGGTATCGCAACTCACTGCTCCTGTTAAGTGGACCCAAACGGTGGTGCAGATGATTGCTGATGGCGCCACACACTTTACCGAAGTAGGACCTGGGAAAGTGTTGCAGGGACTTGTAAAAAAAGTAAACTCAACCGTAGAAACCGCAAGCGCGTAACTTATGAAAAAGATCATTGCCTTCGTTATGTTCCTGTACGTCTCAACAGAAGTACAGGCGCAATTTGTGCGTGGCATAGGCCTATTTGTAGGCGCTACCACATCCAGGCATCGCTACATCAATACCTCTGCTGTAGATAGTTCGTATGCCCACAAATTTCCGTCGCCTTCTCATAAATCAAAAGAATATGTGAGCTGGAGTGTCGGCATCCTGGGTGAGTTTCTGAAATATGATCATATCCGCTGGCAAACCGAGATCGAGTACTGCAATAAAGGAGCGGTAGAAAATCCTTTCCTGTCGCCGTTTACCGAAGACCGCGGTCCGGCAACAGCCAATGCTTTTTCATACATTCAGTGGAATAACTTCGCAAAGATCTTTTTCAACGAGGGTTATCGCGGCACGCCGTATATCATGATCGGCGGACGGATCGAATATAACCTCAGGCGCGCCATTACCATTTATCCTACGGTAGTTGGGGCACTTCCCAAACTCAAAGTAAGTCCTGATGTTGCAGTAGGTTACGAGTTTGTAACCTATAGCAAATTTAAACCGTTTGTGGAATTACACTACAATCCAGATCTGATCAATAAACAGATCGGGAATATTGCGTTCAACAACCGCACCTGGGAACTTCGCGTAGGCGTGATTTACAGGCCCGAAAAACGACTCGATAATTGTAACGCCCCACGTTTCCACGGCAGTGGATATTAAAAGAGACATGACTATGGTAATGACTAAAGACGTTTTGTTCTCGCTCACCAAGGGCGGTTACGCACCACAAGAAGAGATGCTGGAAGTGGCCCGCAAAAAAGGCAAGCTGTATATTGGCATCCCGAAAGAAATGGCCTACCAGGAAAACCGCGTGCCCTTGGTGCCGGATGCAGTAGCCTTGCTTACAAATCATGGACACCGCATTGTGATTGAAGCCGGCGCCGGATCGGCTGCACATTTTGAAGACACGGATTACAGCGAAGCCGGTGCAGAAATTGTGTACTCTGCCCAGGATGTATTTAAAGCCGATATTATTTTAAAGATTGCCCCGCCTACTCTCGAAGAGATTGAACTGATGCAGACACGCCAGACCCTTTTTTCGGCACTGCAACTAACAGTACAGCCAGAGGATTTCCTTAAAAAACTGATCGCCAAAAAGCTGAACTGTGTGGCTTTCGACCTTATTACAGACGACGCAGGCATTTACCCGGTGATCAGGGCCATGGGTGAAATTGCTGGAGGAACGTCGATTTTGGTAGCTGCCGAATTGCTGAGCAATGCCAACAACGGTGTAGGTGCTATTTTGGGCGGCATTAGTGGTATATCGCCTACCGAAGTGGTGATTATCGGCGCGGGCACTGTGGGGGAATTTGCTGCCAGGGCTGCGCTCGGCCTGGGCGCTACGGTGAAAGTATTCGATAACTCGACGTCGCGTCTGCGTCGCCTTCAAAATCAACTTGGCACACGTATTTTCACATCGGTCATTGTTCCAAAGGTGCTCGAAAAGCACC
>DAIUED010000019.1:17280-22912 GCA_036845295.1 Bacteroidota bacterium | reverse complement strand
GGAGTAAAGGAGCATATCGCCACTACTACTATAACGAATGGCACCAGGGAGCGCCGGACGACCAGGCGCAGATAAACGAGAACAGGAAACGCCTCGGCCTTTGCAGCCTGCAACAACGCGAAGCATTCAGAACTTACTGGAAAGACATCTCTAAAAACCGGCTCGAGTATAAAACCATTTATCTACCTATTTTATTATGATCTTGATCATTTCAGAAGAAGACGATTCGACTACCGACAGGGTCATCAGCTGGCTGAAACACTACCAGACGCCCTACCTGCGCATCAACAACACCACGCCTTTTGTGTTCCAACTTGCCACGATCGGCTCCGACGGAAGCATCAGCGGCATCCTGAGCGGACCGGGTTTTGCCATCGACCTCAAAAAAATCAGTGGCTACTGGTACAGGCGTGGCAAACTGCAATTCAGGATTCAGCTCCTGGGCGAGCAACAGATGCCGGGCTTGATGCAACAGTCCAACAATTTTTTGTTCAAGGAATTCAACACATTAAGCGAGTTTGTTTATGACTATTTGCACTCGCTGTCGCTGAGTATAGGCGACATCCGCCAAAACCAAACCAATAAACTCTCGAACCTGCGACTGGCTGCTGCAGCCGGCATGCTGGTACCGCAAAGCTGGATCCTGACACAAAAACAGGATGTGCTGACGTTGCTCGGCTTGCACCATAAGTTGCTGACCAAGCCTCTGACACAGGGTGGTCTTTCCTTTGAGAACGATCAGCTGTATTTTGATGGCTTTTCTAATCTCATCGGCAAAGACGAGGTGGACAAATTCCACGACTCTTTTGCGCCGACGCTGTTCCAGCAATACATCGACAAAGCCTACGAACTTCGTATTTTTTATTTCGAAGGCGCGTGTTATGCCTCTTCTATTTTTTCGCAGCTCGACGAACGCACCAAGGTTGACTTCCGCAATTACAACGACCAGCGGCCCAACCGCACGCCGCCTTTCCTCCTTCCGGAACACATCCGCCGGGCAATCTGTACATTCATGGAGCGTGTTGGCATGAAATCCGGTTCGCTCGACGTGTTGGTGGATACCAGTGGAAACTACTATTTCCTGGAAGTGAATCCCATTGGTCAATTCTACCAGGTATCTCATCCTTGCAATTATTATCTTGAAAAACGTGTAGCCCAATATTTCAGTCATGGAAAAGCCTAAACTTCCAAGCATCCGCGAATTGTATAACGACGATTTTCGGCTGCTGCCAGCCAACGTCGGTTTTTTGGTCGTGAGACCGCAAGTGCGCGACACGCATTACCGCATCGAGAAACTTACCAATAACACGCGGGTATATTATCCTGTTTCATTCTATAAAATCATTTCGCCGAGCATCGGCCTTCATCATGAACCAACAAAGTGAACATTTCAAGCTATTTGCCGAATGCATCCCGGTTAAAGGAGCTGCGCGGAGCGTAATCTACGACCTTCCGCGCAATTCCTACACGCTCATCCCGAATGCGCTTTACGACATTCTTACCCAGCAGGAAGGCGCCACGCTGAGCCAGCTAAAAAGCGACTACGACGCGGAAGACCAGCAAACGATCGACGAGTATTTTCAAATGCTACAGGACAACGAGTATATTTTCTTCTGTGATAAAGATGAACTGGCTCTGTTCCCAAAACTACCCGAAGAGTGGGATTACGCCGGCGATATCTCGAACGCTATTGTTGAGCTTCCGATGGAAAGGCAGCTGCTGAGTAAAGCCATTAGTGAGCTTGAACAGCTGGGATGCCGGCACATCCAATTCCGTTCCCTGCAAACCCTTGACGCGGATGTCCTGAGCTTTGTGCTGAATGAGGTTTCCACCCGCGATATTGATACCATAGAAGTGATCTCTAAAGCAGATCACACCATGGATACAGAGTCCTTTAAGCGCATTTTTTCAGCCAACCCGCGCCTGCGAACCTGGATACTGTATGGCGCAGAAAGCACCGCCGCTACCAACATCGACGACATGGGAAGACAGAACCTGATCTTCTCGGCAGAAAGCAAAACCGCTCACCGGGATTTTGAGCGTAACGGCCCGCACTATTTCAATGTAAACATCGAGCTTTTCTTCGAGAGCAAAAAATACCATGCTTATTACAACCGAAAAGTATGTATCACCAGCGAAGGCGACATCAAGAATTGCCTTTCTTTGCCTGCAATCTTCGGCAACCTGGCCAGCACGCCGCTGAAAAGCATTATCGACCTAGCCGATTTAAAAAGCTGTGGTACATTTCCAATGACCATATCGAAACCTGCAAACACTGCGAATTCAGGTACATGTGCGTGGACAATTCGCCGCTTCACGTCAATGGCGATACTGTTCGGCGCGAAAACACCTGTTTTTACGACCCTTTCACCGCTACCTTCACGCATGGAAAACAATTGGTATAAACCCGAAGCGTTCGACAATCCGCGCGGGATCGCCTATTCTTTCCTGGCTAACGACAATGTCCGCTACTTCCTGCTCTTCAACCGCATCGGAGCTGAAAGCGCTTTTCTTAAAAGGCTTGGCGGAAATGTGGAAGGCTTTCTGCTGGAGTTTTATCACAGCGACGGATCTGTCGGTGCATCGGAAAACATGGCCAATGAAACGATCGGCAACCTCATTTACAACTTTTTTGAGGAGCGCCCGCAAGCCGTGATCTTTGGTGTTTATGACGACACACGGGTTTCAGAAAAAGCACGCCACCGCCTGTTCGACATCTGGTTCAGGCGATACAATAAAAACAATTTTTTGAAAAAAATCGGTGTGCTCACCGGGCAGGACCGAAGTCAGATCGTAACACTGATGTTTCGCACGGATAACGACCGCTTCAGCGACATCTTGTAAAATTGCGATTTTACAATTCCTCCAACATCTTCACCACGTCAGGTCGTTTGCGGGTAGAAACCGGGACCTGGCAACCGTCGGTCATCATCAGATAACCACCATCTGTTTTTACAAACTCCCTGATATATGCGGTATTGACAAGGTGGGACTGATGAACACGGTAAAACCCTTGCTCACTCAACAGATCTTCAAATTCCTTCAGTGTTTTGGTTACAAGGAATTTCTTTCCATTGCTAAAATGAAATTCGGTATAGTTGACATTGCTTTCGCAACGAACGATATCGCGTATATTCACAATGTGAATTTTGTCCTGGCTGTGTAAGGCCAGGCGTTCGTGAGGCTTATGCGTATTTTTGAGCGTTTCGTTGAGCAACTTGTAGTTCTCGTTCTCATTCGGCTGGTATTCGCGGTATTTGCTGAGCGCACTCACCAGCTCGTCAGGATCCACAGGCTTCATGAGGTAATCGATGGCCGCATAGCGAAAGGCCTTGATGGCATGCGCATCGGAAGCCGTGATGAATATGATCTTAAACGGAATCTCTTTTAAGATGTCGAGTAAATCGAAGCCGCTTCCATCCTGCATTTGTATATCAAGAAAAAGGATATCCGGCTTAAGCGTTTTAAGCAGTTTGGCGCCTTCAACCACACCACCGGCTTCGCCGATCACCTGCACGTCGGGGGCATACACTTCAAGGTCTTTTTTGAGCGTTGTGCGTGCCTGTTCGATATCGTCGATGAGTATGGCTTTGATCATGTTTATAAAAATA
The DNA here is from genome assembly GCA_036845295.1 of Bacteroidota bacterium. GTDB lineage: Bacteria > Bacteroidota > Bacteroidia > B-17B0 > Aurantibacillaceae > UBA4416. The sequence continues at coordinate 19,301 of DAIUED010000019.1, read as the reverse complement.
CGGATTTTCGACAGGGTTTTATTACATTGGCACAATAAAAACGTCTGCATGAAGTCTTACCCGTTTATCTGCTTGCTCTTTCTTTTATGCATCGCATCATGCGCTGAACCAAGGCAGCGAAAATCCCAAATGGTAGCCGCACCTGGCGAACTGATCACCGGCTGCTACTACGTGAATGAGGACAGCATTGGTATAAAAAAAACAGTGCTCGAAAACGGGATATTAAATACTTACTACCTCAATCCGCAGGCCATCATTACCGTGAACGACTTCGAAACCGTAGCCCTCGACCATGAACTGGGCCTGGCAATTCAGATCCATCTTAACAAAGCCGGCACCAAGGCTTTCGCTGATGCCAGTAAGAAATCTCTGAATAAGCGGCTGGGATTCGTCATTGCCGGACAGCTCGTAATGGCTCCGGTAGTATCGGGCGAAATAAGCGGCGGGGAGATCCAGATCTCGGGAAATTTCGAGGAACGTGAAATGGAGGACCTGATCGGGCGAATCGAAAACGACATGTACGAAAACTGATTACTGAACCGGGATTCTTACCACAACTTTGGTTCCAGCGGCATTGCCTGTTGCGTCGTAAAGGTCGATTATCTCCAACGAACGGATCTGTTTATCGTTGTGTAATAAGTCGAGCCTTTCCTGGGTGACTAACAATGCCGTTGACTTATGATAGGTTTCCTTACTGTTACGATTCAGGTCTGCCGCTTTAGCCCGTCCAATGCCGTTGTCTGTCACCGAACACTCCAGCACACCATCATGCTCAACGAAACACACGTCGATCAACCCCCGCTTACCATTGCCAGATTTAAGACCGTGTTTGATTGCATTTTCAATAAACGGCTGCAAAAGCATGGGTGGCAATTTAATGTAGTCGGACTCCAATTGTTCGTTGACCCGGATACTATAATCGAACCGGTTACCATTACAAAATTTTTCGATCAGCAAATAATTCTCGAGCGTTTGCACTTCTTCTTCCAGGGTAATTTGCGACTGCCTGGAGTTGTCGAGGATCTGCCGCATCAATCTCGAAAACTTGGCCAGGTAATAGCGGGCAGCCTGCTCGTTATCGGTACCTATTTGCGACTGTATTGAATTCAAAGCGTTGAAAATAAAATGCGGGTTCATCTGGAGGCGCAAGGCCTTTTGCTCCAATTCCAGGATCTCTTTTTCCATCTGGGTTTTTTGTTGCGCCTCGTCGGCTTTTGCCCGGATGCGGTTGACGCGCCAGCGAAACAGGACAAAAAGCAGTGCGCTAACCGTTAGTATCGCCAGGAGCAGAAACCACCAGCGCATCCAAAAGGGTGCCGAAATATGAACCGCAACCTGGGCAGGAACGCGGTTCCATACACCATCCTCGTTACAGGCTTTCACCATAAATGTATAATCGCCGGGGCCAAGGTTCGGGTAAGTAAACGAATGCAAGGTTGATGGCGGAGACCAATCTTTATCAAAGCCTTTAAGAATCCACTGATATTTAACCGCCTCCGGGTTGCTGAGGTTAATGCCTAAAAAATCGAAGGTCAGGTGGTTTTGGTCGTGTGGCAAGTTCAAAGAAGAAACAGCGTTCCAATCGCCAACCGCATTGGCATACGTCGTTCCTGACAAGGGCTCGAAAAATAACCTGACACCGTTGATCGTTGTTACCGGCTCGTGCTCGTTTCTCACGAGGTTTGCCGGGTTATACTTCGTAAGGCCATTGATCGTTCCAAACCAGATCGTTCCGTCGGCGTCGCTGTACACTGCGTTCTGGCAGGTTTCAATGCCTGTAAATCCTTCGCCTTTGCCATAGTGCCTGATCTCTACCGGTCGCCGGTCCTTTCCAAGTATCAGGTGGTCGAGGCCCGTTTCGGTGCCACTGAACAGGTTATTGCTTTTATCTATACACACCAAATAAATGTTAGAAGAACTCAAGCCATTCGTGTAATTGTAACGTTTCACCGGCATATCACCCTGATAAAGCGGAACACTCGCCAAGCCGTCGCCGGCTGTTCCCAGCCACAAATAACCGC
>DAIUED010000019.1:0-17270 GCA_036845295.1 Bacteroidota bacterium | reverse complement strand
TGATCTTCGGCCATGCAACGGATGGCGTTTGATGGTAAACCGTTACTAACGGTGAGGGACTGCCCCTGGATCCTGCCATTCAACAGGCAGCCAATACCGCTGTTTTCGGTACCGTACCAAAGCCTGCCACTTTTGTCGTACAGCAAAGACGTAAGCCTGTTGTGTAAAAGCCCTTCTTTGGTCGTAAATTTCAGGACGCGGTTATTTTCAACTTGCGGGCGAAGGCAAAACAAGCCGGTCCCGGCTGTTGCAATCCACAAATTCCCTTCTTTATCAGGCAGCATGGCCCGCACGTAAGTTTTTTTCAGGTCCGCTATTTCTCTAAATTCCTGCCCGTCGAAGCTGAACACACCCTGTCCGTCGGTACCAACGTATAGCAACCCATCCGGGCTTTCGGCAATAGCTTTCACTTTCACATTGGCAAAACCGTTGCTCGCGTTAAAGGAATAAAACCCTGCACTATCCAGTACGGATAAACCCTGATCGGAAGTTCCTATCCACAACCGATGGCGGCTATCCCGAAACACACTGTAAATAAAATTCCCACCGAGACCCGATGATTTATCGTACACCGTAAACTGCTTGCCGAAATAATGGCATACACCTCCGCCCGACGTGCCAAACCAGTAATTGCCGCTTTGATCCTGCAGAATGCTGCGAACGTGGTTATTGCTCAATCCCTCACGCTCGGTAAGCCAGGTGAAATTTTTTGAAGCCATTTGGTATTGGGCCACGCCATGGTTGAGGGTGGCAAGCCATGCGTTTCCTCGCTTGTCAAAATAGATATCGAGCACCGTTTGGCGGTATAGTTCCAGGTTTTGGTCTATCCTCGAGAAGCGTTTCCCATTATACACATACATACCGTCGCCATAAGTCCCTATCCAGATGTTACCCTCATTGTCTTCCCGTATGCAGGTAATGGAATTGTTAAGGAACCCATGGGTTTTGTCGTACTTGGTTTTTATAAAGCCGCGTGGTGTTTCGCTGATCCTGAAAAGCCCATCGGCCGAACCGTACCATACATTCTGGTGACGGTCGATATGAATGGTATTGATAAGCGCTGGCTTATCGTTGAGTTGGCGGCTCACATTTTCAAATGAACCCTGAAAGCGGAAAACACCGGTTCCGGTAGCCAGCCACCAACGGCCCAGACTATCGGCATCCATGTCGAGTACCGAAAACTGCCCGGTTTGGTTCGCCGGATAATGGTTTACAAAACGGATACCGTTATATTCCGATAAGCCGTTGTTGGTTCCGATCCAAAGCCGATGATTGTCATCTTCCCTGATGCACGACACGTAGTTGTTAGGCAGGCCATCTTTGAGGCCGAATGTCCGGAACTCCGTTCCATCGAAACGGCTTAACCCACCGCCACGTGTTCCCATCCACAGATAGCCGCGACTGTCTTGCCACAGGCAAAACACCTGCGACTGAGCCACACCTTCTTTCACCGAATAGTGTCGGAAATTATACTGCTGGGCCCTGAGGCCGGCCGTAGCAGCTAAAAGAATAAACAGGTATTTCGCTAACGATGACAAAATAAGGGTTCCATTTAATCAAAGGTAAAAAACACTTCCCATTAAAACAGCAACGAATAATAAAACAGCAAAACTGGCTACCAGCCTCTGCCTAATTTTGAAGCGTGGCACAACCGAAATCAAAGACTTCACAACAAAAACCGCTTAGCCGCTGGCGTAAACGCCTGTTTGGATTGGCGGTCGTCAGTTTCGCAATCTGGTATATCCAATGTCTGCCAAACCAACTCTTTAACGACCCTACATCGACCGTTCTTCTCGACAAAAAAGGAAACCTGCTTGGCGCCAGAATAGCCGACGACGGACAATGGCGTTTTGAAACGCATGGCCCCGTACCTGAAAAGTTTAAAACCTGCATCCTTGAATTTGAGGACAGAAATTTTGGCGGTCACTTCGGTATCAGCCTGAAAGGGCTGGGCAGGGCACTCAGTCAAAACCTGCGACACCGGAAAGTCGTCAGTGGTGGCAGCACCATTACCATGCAATTGGCCCGCATCATGCGTAAGAATCCACGCCGCAGCCTGCCTGAAAAGCTCCTTGAAATGGTTTTGGCTACCCGGCTGGAGATCCGGTACAACAAAACGCAGATCCTGGAATACTACAGCGCCCACGCGCCTTTTGGAAATAACGTGGTTGGCCTTGATGCCGCATCGTGGCGTTTTTTTGGTCGTGAGCCGGAAAAGCTGAGTTGGTCGGAAAGTGCTACGTTGGCCGTACTCCCTAATGCTCCCGGACTCATTTATCCCGGAAAAAATCACCAACGCCTGCTCGATAAGCGCAACCGGCTTTTAAAGCGCCTTTTTGAACAAGGGAAAATTGACGAAACTACACTGCAACTTTCGTTAAAGGAGCCTTTGCCCGATAAGCCGCTGCCACTGCCACAGTTAGCCCCACACCTACTCACAAGGCTGATAAAAGAAGGCCACAAAGGACAAACCATTGTGAGCAGTATCGACATTCATTTACAAAACCAGGCAAGCCTTATTCTACAAAGCCATAGCCGCAGCTTGCAGGAGAACCGCATTTTCAACGGTGCGGTGATGATTACCTCCGTAAAAACAGGAGAGGTACTGGCATACATCGGCAACACATTGGTAAAAGATAGCGAGCAAAGCGGTGACGTCGATTGCATCGTTGCCCCCCGAAGCACAGGCAGCATCCTGAAGCCCTTCCTTTTCGAAAAATGCCTGGAAGACGGCATCATTACGCCCCAAATGCTCATCCCCGATATTCCGACGCAGTATGGCGGCTTCTCTCCGAAAAACTTCAGTCAGCAATACGATGGGGCTCTACCGGCTTCCAAAGCCTTGTCGCGCAGCCTGAATATACCCATGGTGAGGCTGCTCAATGACTACGGCCTGGAAAAGTTTCACCGTGATTTGAAACAACTGGGATTGACCACGCTCAACAAGCCTGCGAGGCATTATGGCCTGTCGCTGATTCTTGGTGGAGCAGAAGCGAGGCTTTGGGACCTGAACGGCGCCTATACCACTATGGCCCAGCAATTAAGATACCAGCAAATAAGGCCCATAAAACTAGCCGAGGGATACAAGCTGGAGAAAAACAAACGGAAGCGTTCCGCTGACAAAGCGGCTACACAGAGAATGGACCGCGGCTGCATCTACAGCACCTTTGAGTCTATGGTGGATGTAAACCGTCCTGATGAAGACGGAAATTGGCGTGTGTTTGCATCCTCTCAAAAAATTGCCTGGAAAACAGGGACGAGTTTTGGTTTCCGTGACGCCTGGGCTATTGGTGTTACTCCTGACTATGTGGTGGCTGTTTGGATAGGCAATGCCGATGGCGAGGGCCGGCCGGGCCTCACGGGAATACAAGCTGCGGCGCCAGTGCTCTTCGACTTGTTTGCGCAATTGCCAAAGTCGGCTCATTGGTTTGCAATGCCTATATCTCACATGCAATCTATCGCGCTTTGCCATGAAAGTGGGTATAGAGCGTCGGAAAGATGTACGCACCCTGAAAAGGTCCTGATTCCGGCCACCTGCCTGAATACGACGGCCTGTCCTTACCATCAAACCATACACCTCAGTTCAGATGGCAAACAGCGGGTGGACAGCGATTGTGAAGAGGTGTTCCGCATCAAAAATACCAATTGGTTTGTGCTGCCACCATTGATTGAAAAATACTACAAATACAATCACCCGGATTATAAACCACTGCCCGACTATAAACCCGACTGTCTCGCGCGGCTGGCTGACAAGAGCATGAGCCTCCTCTATCCGAAACCACACAGCAAAATTTATGTGCCACGCGAAATCGACGGGCAGCAGGGACGAACCATCTTTGAAGCCACACACCGAAACCCGAACACAACCATATACTGGCACCTTGACGATGAATACATTGGCGAAACAAAGGGAATCCATCAGCTCGCACTCGATCCGGTACAGGGCCAACACACCTTATTGTTGGTGGATGACAATGGCATATCTGCCCAAGTCAAATTCGAAGCGATAGGGAAATAAAGGCCTGTGCCCGACCTTGATCCCAAAAAAAAATTAATACCTGTGTTACTATTTGGTTTTTGGGCGTTATTTGTAGAACAAACCTATTTCCATTCCTTTAGTCAGATAACACATGATCAAATTTTACACGAAATCCTGCCTTGGCCTTATGCTCGTTTCCTTTTTTGCCTGTTCGGATGCACCCAAAGAACAAACGGCAAATACAGACGACGTTCCTCAACGTCAGCAAACCAGCCAGGCAACAAGCGATGCGCCCCGACGGGACTTCACCTACAACTTTGTGAATGAGGAGAAACGCTTTTCCTTCCCTAACCGCGAGGGCGATCAGATCAAACTGCCGAGTGGCACCCGGATCGATGTGCCGCCTTCGTGCTTCGTGACCAAAGACGGTAAGATTGTGGCCGGCAATGTGCAACTGGCTTTCGAAGAATTTCTGACCGCCGGGAGTATCATCAGTTCCCAGATCAACATGACATACGATTCGGCTGGAAAGGTTTCCGATTTCGAATCGGCCGGTATGTTCCGCATCAACGCCTTTAAAGACGGTGAAGCACTCCTGATCGCCAAAGGCAAGTCCATCGAGGTATCTCTTGCCACTCCCGATCCCGACGAAGGCTTTAACGCCTACTATTCGACACGCAACGGCAACGACTGGTCTTACCTGAAACGCTCCAGAGCCAGCTCTAATGCAAGCAAAACGGAAAGTCTTCAAGCCCTGCAGGACGAAATCAACACTACCATCAAACCGCAAAAACCCATTGAGTATTCGGCCAACGGAAAATACTTCGATCTCAATATGAGTCGCATTTATGGCAGCGATCTGAAAAGCTTACTGGGTGTTGTTTGGGAATATTCGGGGAAAAACAAGCAAAACGATCCTGCACAAAACAAAAAAGCGTATAACCGGAATTGGGATTTTGTGAGCATACTGCCTACCAGTGATCGACGTGGCGAGTACGAAATTGTCCTTCAAAATAACGATACCACTGTTAAAACCACTGCCCGCCCGGTTTTCCGTGGTGCAGTGCTGGATGCCGAGAATGAGGAGTTTGCAAAAGAGCTTGGGGAGTTCAACAGGCGTATGGCCATGATGCGGGAGGAGAAAAATCAGGCCATTGCTGAATCTTCTTTCATAAGGACCTTATCGGTAAAAAACCTGGGGCTTTACAATTACGACCGTCAGTACCATGCACCTGACATGATCCCGGTATTGGCCAATTTCAATTTTGGGGCCGATAGTCTTAAACAATACCCGATCAATGTGTACCTGATTACCGGCAACGGACTGGCAGTTATCAAATATCCGTTTAACGATTGGGAAAAATTCCGTTATTCACGGAAAGAGCGCAATAAAATGATCGCCATTCTGCCGAACCAGGAAATCTGTACATTTTCATCCCAGCGCTTTCTTTCGGAGGCACCCGTATTTCCGGAAAATAAACCAGGCCACTTCACGTTTACCCTCCAGCATACCGGTGTAAAAGCCACGGATGCCCGTTCTATCGACCGCTTACTGAGCAGCATCTGATGCGCCTGCTCATTTGTATATTCCTGCTGATCTCCTGTTCGGCGATGGTACTCCAGGCCCAGAATCTGGAACCGGAAAAGCGCAATTTGTTCGTGCGCGTGGAGCATGGCTTATACGGCATTGGCGATTCGACCCATTTCTGGCTGGAAGATAGCCCCAAGGGCGACACCATTTTCCACCTCGGAAATGAGCACTTTGGTGTCAGGGAAAGCAACGGCCGTTTTAAAATCATAGATACCCGGTTCAAGACCCTGCTCTCAGACCTGGAAGAAATACGGCAAACAGGATCTGTTCTATTGGCCAAGAAGCGAGAAGGCTGGACCATCTTCCCCACCATAGATGGCCTTCGGGAAAACCTTTATGATAGCATTCGTACTACCGGAAACTACGTTCTGCTTTACCGACGGGGTAAGCAAGGCTTGCTCACGACAAGCCTGCGCACAAACCGGATCGTGGAGCCGGAATACGATCATGTTGGTCCATACTACGACGGCTTGCTGCTGATCGACCATGGAAAGCTCGGCTGGCAAGGCCGGTTTCAGATTCCGGTTGCCTACGACCACATTTACCAGGCGCGGCCAGACATCATGGCGGCCCGCGATTCGCGTGGCACGGTGTATTATGCCTATCTCACCGGCAAGGTCTTAAACACCGAACCTTCAGACAGTGTGGTGTTCTATGACGGATTTTACAAGCGGGTGCGTGGCCGCATGCAAAGTATTTTCCGGATCGAGGACAATAGTTTGGTAGCCGAAATCGAGGGAGAAAACATCCACCCTTTCGACTTCGGTAATCACTTTGAAAGATCGGGTTATTGCGTGATTGGGCGCGACTCGGCATGCGCACTTTACCGGCAAGGGACCAGACTTACGGATTTCCTGTATAAAAATATTTTGCCGTCGCAGCTGGAGCCATCATTCTTTCGCGTGCTACAGGAAAGCGGCATCGGCGTCATATATGAAAACGGGGACCTACAGCTTTCGGCGCAATACACCGATGTGCTTACTAAACTCGACAACCATTATGTTGTTCGGCGAGGATCGCGTCTCGGCTTGGTGTCACGCGGCGACAGCCTGATATTGCCGTGCGAATACCGCAACATTACATTTCTAAACAAGCCGTATGTTTACCTGAGTAAAGACGGTGATCTGTTTGGCATATACGATTACGTGGGGCAACGGGAACTAACCCCATACAAATACCGCGACTTTACAACTAACGACAACTTTGTGCTTGCCAGGCAGGAGGCTACAAGCGACATTTATCTGAAGGGCCAATTGGTGATGAGCGATCTGTACGATGCTGAGATCAACCAGAACACGGCTAAAGGGTATAAAAACGGGAAGATCTATATCGGCTCTTTACGAAGCTCTGGCTGGGAGATCTATGAGTACGAGATCCCGAGCTACCAGATCAGGAAAAAAAAGGAGGGCTACCATCACTATCTGCGTAGCACCAGCCTTACCCAGCACGCTAACACCTACGACTATTGTAGCGGCCGGTGGGGCGTGTTCGATTACAACAGCGGCAAATGGGCTCACGCTCCGTTGGCCCACGGCGGCAATTACACTACTGATTCCCGGATACTGGACTTTCCGGTTGCCACCGATGCACAGTGGCAAGGGCTGAATTTCAGGGTAGAGAAAAAGGTAGCTCCCATCGAGATTGCCTGGAACCGAAATTCGGCGTGCAACTGGATCGATGTTAACCACTACAGCTATTCCAGCCAGGGTAAAGACCGTATTCACTATGCTGTTTCGCCTATTTGCTACACCGAACCCGGCACCGGAAAATGCCTCGCCAACTTCATGCCTTCTATCATCAATACAGGCTTTCCTGGGGATGGCAGCAAATCTGTTCTTGGCGTCGGAGGCGTACCCAAAATAGGCCCTTCCGGACACATCGGCTTATCCGCTTTCATCACCCAGCTCAGTGCTTCCGGTAACGTGCACCCGGCATCGCTGGCCGATTATAGCATGCTAACCGATCCGCGCCTGTATGTGTCGTTTGGCACATCCAACGATCATATTCTTCACCCAGCCAATTCCGAAACGCATGTTAGCCCCTACACGTCATTCGAGTGGGTCGATCCTATGCACCTGAATCCAGCCATCGTCAAAGTAGGCGGAAAATACGGGCTGTTATCCGACTCTGGCACCTATCTTCTGAAACCTGAATATGAAAGCCTGGCGCCTCTCACGGAGGGAAACAGCACTTTCCTGGCAGGCGTAAGGAGCAAAAGCTACCATGTTTACGATTCGAATACCGGAACAACTTCGCGCGAGATCCCGGAACTACTCTCATTCAACGAAACACACCTCCTGGTGAAAGCCGATTCGCTGCACCTAGCGGTGTTGGATATGGGACTTGACACATTGATCGTCAGCACCGGCACTGCCACGTTGCTCGACGACAGTTGCTATGTGGTGCGTAAAGACGGTTTGAGCACTGTTTACAAAAACCGGAAGCCGCTGTTTGTCCACCAATCAGAACATACAGAGAAAATCAACGCTGAACATTACCTACTACACGACTACAAGGGCTATTTCCTGGTGTCGGACCGTGGTGATACAGTTTACCAGAGCAATCAGTCGGTTCGCTATGCCGGACTTGGCGACAACTACCTGCTCGACGACGGGCGGCAACGCCTGGTGTTTGACAAGCAGGACCAAGTGATTTTCCGGTTTGATAAAGAACCTTACCTTATAACGGCCAACAAACAGTTGATCGTGAAAGAAAAAGAATCAACGGTACTACTTGAAAAAAACAGCCGGAAAGAGGTGCGCATCAACGGACACTACACCAGGGCTGCCGGAAAGTACGTGATCACCCGCCTCAACAAATACAAGCAAGTGTACGACTTCACCGGAAAGGCTCTGGTACACAAAACGGCAAAGGTGAAGGCAGTGAGTGAGCGTTACTTCTCGTATCAGGCGGGTAAAAAGAAGTACCTTCTGTACGATGCGCAAACAGGAGATAAAAAAAACCTGGAGCGCCTGAACGTGACGCTTGGCAGAGAGGGACTGGAATACGACGACGAAGAGCCGGATGCCAGTGATAGCACAGAAATGCATGAAAGACTGGAAGAGAACTATGCTATTGTTGGCTATAGCGGCAAGTATGGCTTGAAAAAAGGGAAAGAACTCGTGCTTCCATACCGGTTTTTCGACATCCAGAAAGCCGGGCAGGTATTCCTGGTACAGCATAAGATCGAATATAAGTTGTACGACCTCTACAATAACCGATTCTATACGAACGACAGCTACGAAAAAGTTATTCCTTACAAATCGTATTTCCAGGTTTGGAAAAGGGGAGTTCCTTTGTACATTAGGCCTTAAGCCCAAAGACTTTTGGCGGTTTGTCTTTCCGGAAGATCAGGAGTGTAAACCCTTTTCTGACTGAGGGCGTGTTTCCGAGTCGCAGCGCAACCAACATATCGAAAACGTTATACCGGAACAGCACGGGTTTGTATGCTACCGGATGCAAAAAATGCTGTATCATGGCCGACTCAAAACGCAGAACGCTTTGTAAAAAAGTGTTGTGGCTAGCGCTTTGCTGCAAAAAGGTAAGAAAGGCAAGGGCTTCTTCGTGTGTGCGGTGAATGCCGTATTTTCCCGGATTAAGACTAAACTCGCGGAAGCGGTCTTTGATGTCCTTTTCCAGAACATAGTGTGTCAGTGGAATGAGGCGCAAGGTCTCGTGGTAGTGTTTAGCGCGAAGGTTGTTCGCGAAGAAGCGAAGCTGTTCTGGCTTCAGGGCATCCAAAAAGGAACGTGTGTCTAGCTCCAAGATCTGCTCTTCAGCAAAAAAGCGTTCTTTCGATGCGAGGAAGCGGTTAAGGTAAGTCTCATCCGTGTAAAGCCGGCTCACAATAACCTGTTTGTCTTCTATACTCATAATCGAACGTGTTGTAATAACTCCTTGGCTTTTATCAAATCGCCGCTAATTTCTTCAGTATATTCATAGCGGCTGTCGCGCTCGAGCAGAACAGCCTTCGGCATGTGTTTGCGGAAGAGGTATTCCATTAGCTCAAAGATCTCTGCCTGCGTCGCTCTCGCGTGGGTATCGGTATATTGGTTCCCGTCGTCCTCACAACCAACATAGTGCAGCTGAACGATGTGCTTGTGTTCGATCTGGTCGAGAAAGGCGTAAGGATCGAAGTGCATGTTCCGGCTGTTGATGTAAAGATTGGTGATGTCGAGCAGCAGGCCGCAGCCCGTTAGATCGCATAGCCTATTCAGGAAGGCTGCATCGCTCATCTCCCTGCCCGGCAAATCCACGTGATAGGTGATGTTCTCGAGAATAAGTGGATACGGAATTTCCTGCCTAACCTGCTCGATGTTTGCACCCAAAACATTGAGAAAGGCATTGTTGTAAATAATGGGTGCCAGGTGACCGATGTCGCTTCCGTGCGCGCGTGTATGGGCAATGTGCTCGCTCCAATACGGTGGGGCGATGTACCGGATCAGCTCGCCCAGTTTTTTCAGGTAGCCTTCATCCAGCCCCGAAACGGTACCTAGCGACAGGCCTATGCCGTGCGGGATCACGGTGAAGTTTGCCATCAGCCTTTCAAGCTCTTTCATTTTACTACCCGGCGCATCGATGTAGTGATCTGCAATAATCTCTACAAAGCTGATCTTGTCTCTGTTCAAAAATGTAAAGGACTTCAATTCTGACCGGAAGCCCAGCCCGTTACCCAAGTATGGGATCTGTTTCAGCGCCTGATGATGATTCATCGTTTTTTTCATGTCTGTTTGTTTTTAACTGCAACCGCCACACCCTCCACATCCGCCGCATCCGCCACCACAACTTCCGCCGCTACAACCCGAGGATGAGCCACCATCTCCACCTGATGATTCCAGTGCTGTTGCAAAGGAGATGTGCGCAGGTGGATTCAGTGTTTCGATGATGTGCGGGTAGAACGACTGGTAGGCTGATCCCGCAAGGATACCGAACCCATACAAACCTATGAGCAACTGTTCCTGGTAAGGTTCCTGTTCCAGCACTTTATTTCCGTATTCGGCCTGAAAGACCGATCGGAGATCGTAAAGTAACCTTCTGCCTTTGGCGCTTGGCATCACGTTTATCCTGATCTCTGAAAAGAGATAGGTACCCATGGAACTTATCAGCAATATGCCGAGCACATTGAGATGGCCATGCACCATAGCGGCCAACAACTTGTAGAGCCCGAGCAGGATCATCAGCGAGCATAACATATTGACGTAGCGCTTGAAATCTTCCAGGTCTGTTTGCGACCAGATCAACTGCTCTCGTTCAAGCTCTTGTTTGATCATGCGGCATTCTTGTATGAACTGTTCATGCGCAGCCAGGTGTTTCACAAAACCATTCAGTGGTGCCCCCGTTTCCAAAAGCCGGTACACTTCCTTTTCGATTGGTAACAAGGATGAGATATCCCGCTGCTCTGCAAACAGCGTGTATTCACCCTTCGGGCGCTCAAGGCTGATGTATCGTCGTCTGATGAGGTTGAAGAGAACGAGGATCATGACCTCATTTTCTCCACCTTGCATGTAAGCCAGTCCGTAGGGATCGGGCCGGTCAGGAAATGCCTGACTTTCTCCGCCATAGCGGTTGGATATCTTTGCCGGCAGTACATACCGGGCCATGTAAAGCAGGACGACATAAATGACCAGGTACATCATCAGGAAATGTGGTCCGTACATCCTTGCAAGTGAGTTTTCAAATAGGATTGTCATTGATTGCATGTTTTATACTGTTGAGGTGTTGTTTGATTTACCTGATCTGCAGGCCAGGCGCTGTTCTTTGGTTTTTGTTTCTTGTTTTTTGTTTTCATGTTTAGTTTTTTGTCATATTTCATAATGTTGTGAGGGAAGTCTGTTGCGAACCATTTATCAAAAAAAAAGGGCCCTCAAGGGGCCCGGCATGTCATAGATATCAGGTGAAGTGGATCGCTTTGTATTTTCTGTCGTTGTTTATGTTTAATGTGTTGGTTCATTATTCTGCTACAAACATAGCAAACGCCTGTCCTGGCATCGAGGGGTGTTCAAAACTAAAGTTCGCTTGCAGAAAGCGCATCAATGCCGACAATCCCAATAGTCAATGCTTGTTTCTGAAACCTTTGATTTCATTGGCCTTTGGCAGATCGTTCCAAAAAACGCGTCACTTTTGAATCACGCAGTTTGCTCTCAAAATTGCGTGGAACAAGGGTTTCACGGATTGTGGAACCTTCATTGTTCCACGAAAAAACGGCGACACACCCTTTGAATGAATAAAGAGACAGAAAATCTACGCGTAAAAAACCAGAATCATGAGTTGAAACAGAATAGGATGACATGTCTCCGAGGGCGCCCGGGCGGGCCGCTGCGGGCTGCGCTATCGCTCCGGTTCTTTGCCGCGGAAAAACAGGGCGGCAAAGGAACCAGGCCCTTCGCGTCCCTGGCGCAAATACCAATAGATTAACATGCATTACTTACTTCATGCAGACGCCGCGTGAAGGATTGCAGTGGAAATCCTTTTGCCCGTTGGCTGAGGCTCTCGAAGCCGGGCAACAGATTGAAACGGAAAGCCTGGCCTTCCGCGTGCTCTCCGGCGGAAGGACACGCACCGAAAATTATCGCGATGCAGTGCTCTTTCCCGATGCTCTCGCTTGCAACTCGTACAAAGTCGCTGCCGCTACTTCGATATCGAGACTTCGATGTAGCTTCCGCAACCAGCGTTCTGGGATACCACTCATGCCATAATAAGCGCCGGCAATCTGTCCATATACCGCGCCAACCGTATCGGCATCGTCGCCGAGGTTTACCGCCTTTAACGCTCCGCTCTCAAAGTTGCTTGTGCGGTAAAATGCCCAAAGGGCTGCTTCCAAGGTTTTAACCACATACCCGGAAGCATAAATATCCGGCGGATTTAAGCGCTTGAACGAGCCTTCGGCGATGGCCCGGATAGAAGGATCCAGAGCATGCTCGCCCCAGAAACCAGGCTCTGTCGCAAATAAAGGGCTAAGGAGGGTTTCTTTATCAAAGCCCTTTATCGCACCAGCAATAAGCATTGCCATATAGATACAGGCATCGATGCATTGAGGAGCTGCATGGGTGGTTTGCGAACTAAGCGATGCATATTTTGCCAGCTGTTCCGAATCGTTGAAATAACGGATCGAAATAGGAGCCAAACGCATGATGGAACCGTTTCCAGCTGAGTCGCGGCTGTGGTCCCCGCAATAAGGTTGTTGCGTGCGCTCGTACACGTAAAGGGCTTGTCGTGTAGCGTTTCCAATATCAAAACACGTTCCGGTACTGCTGTTGTATCCGTGCTTCATCCACCGGAGGTAACGATCGAGTTGGTCCGAAGAATCAAACTCTTCTTTCGCAATGAGGCTATCAGCCAGGCAGAGCGCCATCGACGTATCGTCGGTCCACTTACCCACTTTCAGGTTGAATACGCCTCCACCAATCATGTCGGTTAACGGCGTAAAACTTCCCGGGCTTTTAAACTCCAGCGTTGTACCAAGGGCGTCACCAACGGCCAGGCCTAAAAGGGCTCCTTTGCATTTATCAAGTTCTTTATCCATTATTTTATTGTCCATGATTCCTTCTTCAAAAGTCGTACACAATAGTTTGCTTTGAGATCTCGCCGAGTGCATTTAAAATGACCGGCTCCATGTTTTCCCAAGTGCCTCCGGCCAATCCGCATCCTATGCGTGGCATGTGAATAGACGCCTCTTTCTCTTTGGCAAAGGCTGCGATCTTCTCAAGGCCCTGTCTAACCGCTTCGTAACGAATGGGCGGGGCGCCATGTTCATCCTTGTTCATCTTATGTTGACCGATCAAATTGGCAACCCAGAGGTTTTCCTCCACTTGTACCAATTGTACTTCTCCTAAGGCAAAGCCCGTTTGCTCTCGGTACCACCGACGGTAACTAGTTTCAGGTTCTGTCCAGCGTTTAGAAACAGCAAGTACAAAGCCTTTACCCCAACCTCCGACGTCGTTGCAAATGTGAACAATTATTTTGTTGCCGACACCTATTGGCTGTGTCGCATCTCCTTTCATATAAGTGATCTGAGTTTTCATTTTTTTTGTTAGTTTGTTTTGATTACTAAACGGGCTTCCTCTTTGGCGATGCCAATCCGAGCAATGGTTCCCGAATTAAAATTTAAAAAATCGCTTTCGATGCCGTCGGAAAAAATCCTTCCCTGCTCGGGCATGTGAGACTCAATGCTCAGCATTTCACCACGCTCCAATAAACCGGCTACCATGTTGGCTTGCGAGTGCTTGCTCAGGAAAGGTTCCCGCACCACGAACATGAGCTGATCGTCGTTCACCATTCCCTGTAGCTCTTTCCCGCGCCGACCACCGAAGCGGTTCATGCCATTGGTCATGTGATAAACCGAACTCAGCCAGCCTGTCGCGCCCGTACTGGTGGAAACAATGATTCCTGATGACGATTGCTCCTCTTCTTTTCCCTTGTACGTCAGGCGATACCGGGCAGAGGTGTGTGAGGATGGCCCAATGAAGAAATCGTTGAAGGCCAGCATGCGCTGCCCATCGTTCAGGCTCGCCTCTGCCAATGTACAAGTGCGGCATACATACTCATTTTGCATGACATGCTTCACACCAGCCATAAAATCATTTGGGACAAAAGGTAACAAAACGCCATCGTAGCGCGACGCATCTGGATTTACAGCCACCATCGGCATGCCGTTGAGGTATTTGGCTGTATTCGCTACGAGTCCGTCCTGTCCAAGTACAATCACAAGCTGGTTTGTGGCGAACAGAAACGAGGGAAGGAAGCTCCTATCGACAATCTTGTTTCGGATCACCGTCGATAATCGCTTCTGCACTTCCGATAACGCCAGGTGGAAAGCTGCATGCTCTTGTTCGTAGTCGATCCAGTTGCTACCCGAGCGCTCCACATAAAATTGCGCCTGCGCCCGGGTGTTGAAGCGTTCGATCAGAGATTCCAACCTGGTCTTGTTCTTAATAATGATGGCGTACTCCGGTTTCATGATTATTCCTTTCCAAGTAAACTACTTAGAAGCTCCGGACTGATGTTCAGGTTGCCGATGCGTCCCGCATTTTCCGACAGCTGGCGGAAAGCCAATGCAATGTTATTCCTGGCGTCGCCCTGATTGCTGAGCGCCGTCAGGATCCTCCAATCGGTATCGCGGTATGGTTTCAGGGAGGTTTCTATCATGTACCCTTGTGTTTCTGCTTCCTGGCGGTCGTTGGCGGTTTTCTGATCAATGAGTTGTTTCCGCTGGTTTTCGACAGAAATGTCGGCCTGCACTTTCATCTCTCTTAATCTGCGGTCGTTTTCGGCTTGCTGTATTTCGGCTTCCATTTTCTTTTCTTCGATCTGCTTCTTTTTCTCTTCCACAGCGATCTCGGTGTTCAGCTCTGTTTCTTTGATCCGCCGTTCCTGTTCTACCGCAAAATTGCGACGTTCATAAATGGCCTGGTCCGCCTCCTGCTGAAGCCGCTCGCGGGTTTCGGTTTCCAGAGCTCTTGCCATTTCGGGCGAAGCCTTGATAGCGAGTACGCTTACACCAAGGATCTCGATACCCAGGCTTGAGATTGCTTCCGAAGCACGAAGGCCAACGGCAATATGTTCCTCGATCTTCGCAGCCGAACGGATGGCTTCTTTAAGGCCGGTTTCATGAATAAACGCTGAAGTCGCTGTTTGCGCCTCGTTGATGACGCGCTGGTTTAGTTTCTCTGCATCATTCTTTTTATAAGTGCCGTCTGCACTCAGCGTAAAATCGAGCAAGTCGGCGAGGAGGCGCGGATGCGCCACTTTGTAAGTGATCTGGCCCTGGATCGAAATGTTCTGGTAGTCGTTGGTACTTTCTGAAAAAATAAAGGGCAGGTCGTTACTGCCCAAGGGAATGGCGGCAATAGAGCTGTTGGGTGCAAAATAAAAAAATGAAAGGCCGCGGCCCTCCTTGCGTATCTTACCGTTGACGAAGTGGATGACATGGGTCATCGAGTCGAATTTAACATAGCTGATTCCAAACATGGTTTCAAGGATTAAAGTGTTATAATGATCAGTAAAGTTTTTTCCCGTTGTATTGTTCACCATAAAAGGCTGCGATTACCTGAATACGACCTACGATATGTGCGTTAAACGTTTCCAGTTCTTCCGCAGGCACCCACAACTCGTTGTGATGTCTGGCGCCCACATTCTTCACCTCAAAGCACTGAACATAGGTTTCTGCGACTTCGAAACGTGTGACGTAGCCTACATATCCATTCGCCTCGTCGCGTGTATTCCATTCGCTGGCGATAGAAGACGCATATGCTTCGTTGAGCACCGGATAAAAAATAGGCTGCCAGGAAAGCCTCGGCGGAAAAGAACGAAAATCCGATGCGGCAATCAGATCTAATTCTGGCTGGCCAACTGGTCTGTATAAAACAAGTGTTTTCATGCATGTGCATTTATGTACTGTTCAAACTTCCGGGCTATTTCCTTTAGGTACGATAAGCCTTCTACGCTTTGGAGCATGTAATCGGGGATATCGCTTATACCATACTTTCCGGCGAGAATACCCGTGACAATGGAGGCTAAGGAATCCACATCGCCGCCAAGGCGGATACTGTGCTTGAGTCCATCGAAGGCCGAACGCCCATGCTTGATAAAATAAAGCGCTGACACCGCCGTGTACATGGCATTGGAAGATAAGCCGTACAAGCCTTCGATGAATTCTTTCCTCGGTAAAGGTTGAGGCCCGCACAACACCTCAAAATCTGCATCCGAAAGACTTTCAGGATCCGGAAGCAGGTCTGCCCGCTTGAGCAAATCAATCGTTTCAGCGTCTGTAACAAACTTGCTGGCATAAGCAATCAACAAATCCTGTTGGATATGATCTACTAACAGTCCGCGGGCTGCCCTTGCTATGAGGATGCTGGCATCCACTGCTTTGGGATGCGGATGTGTACTGGTAGCATTGATGGCGGCATAGGCGTTGATGCGTTCCTCAGGAATAAACCCGATGGGAATAGCACGCATAGGCGGCGCATTGCCAGGATAGCGCTTGTGGCGCTGGAAATCCCTGATCTCTTCGATGCTCTTTTCGCCGTTATATACCAATCGGATAGAGCCGTGCCCGTTCCGCTTATACCCTTTGGTTTGAAAACCCAGCAGGTATTCGTCGGTAAAGGCTTTCACAAGCAGCTCATCGGTAAACGCTTCGCCGCTCAGCAATGCTTTGGTTACAGCGATGCTCATCTCCGTATCGTCGGTGTAATCCCATTCTTTGTAGTCGATGGTAAACACACTTTTGTCAGGTACATTGATGTCTGTCCGTTTATTGATGAAACGTGTGAAGTCCACGTTGGCGCGGATCCAGTTCCGGTCCTGGAATTCGAGACCGGCACCGTAAGCATCGCCGATGGCAATGCCGAGAAAAATATGTTCAACATTTGGTTTCATGATGCGTTTCAATTTAGGATGCGTTTCATTTGCGCGAGGTCTGATGAACTGTAACAAACCAGGTACACTTTTTCAATTTCCGCATGCGTGTCAAGGAAATCGTTGATGGTTTGATAAGCGATCGTCGTTGCCAGGTTGAAAGGGAACCGGTAAGCACCTGTGCTGATAGACGGAAAGGCAAGGGTTTTGAAACCGTTTTCTACAGCCAACTGCAGGGAAGTTCGGTAACAAGAGGTCAACAGCGCGGACTCATTCGCACATCCATTGTTCCAGACAGGCCCGACGGTATGGATGATAAAACGGGCAGGCAACCGGAACCCT
>DAIUED010000018.1:0-23146 GCA_036845295.1 Bacteroidota bacterium | reverse complement strand
ACCATTAACTGGCATTACGAAGAAGATGATGAGGACATGCTGGAAGCTGGCGAAGATTACCAGGCCATCATCAACGTACCATTCAAAATGGTTCAGGTTGCCGAGTAATCCAGGCTTATTTCTTTATAAACAACCCCGTTTACCCGGGGTTTTTTTATGCTTGTTTTCCACGAATTTTCATTAAATTTGTTCCCTTAAAAAACACGTATGTCAAAAATAACCGACTTATTGGGCGCTCAGGCCGACAGCTTACTGAACCACACCTGTAAGACCATTTCCAAAGAAAATATTGTGATCCCGAATGCTGGTTTTATCGACCAGACATTCGCATACTCAAACCGAAACCCGCAGGTACTTCGCAGCTTACAACAGCTTTACGGCACAGGCCGCCTCGCCAATACGGGTTATATGAGCATCTTACCGGTCGATCAGGGCATCGAACACAGCGCAGGCGCTTCTTTTGCTCCCAATCCGATCTATTTCGACAGCGAGAATATTGTGAAGCTGGCCATTGAAGGCGGCTGTAATGCCGTAGCCTCTACTTATGGAGTGCTTGCCTCCGTTGCCCGCAAATACGCACATAAAATCCCGTTTGTGGTTAAGATCAACCACAACGAGTTCCTTTCGTATCCTAATAAGTTCGACCAGATCATGTTTGGCTCGGTAGAAGATGCCTGGAACATGGGCGCCGTAGCCGTTGGTGCTACCATCTATTTTGGTTCTGCCGAATCGGGCAGGCAAATTGTGGAAGTAGCCAGGGCATTTGAGCGCGCGCACGAACTTGGGATGGCTACCATTTTATGGTGCTACACGCGCAATTCTGCATTTAAAAAAGACGGTGTGGACTATCACACGGCTGTCGATCTGTCGTCGCAAGCCAACCATTTAGGTGTAACGATACAAGCAGACATCATCAAACAAAAAATGTCTGACAAAAACGGAGGCTATACTGCCATGGGCCACGGAAAAACCCATCCGAAAGTGTATTCCGAACTCACCACGGATCATCCGATCGACCTGTGCCGCTACCAGGTAGCTAATTGTTACATGGGTAAAATAGGACTCATCAACAGCGGTGGCGAAAGCAAAGGCGCTTCCGATCTGGCCGAAGCGGTGACCACAGCGGTGGTAAATAAACGTGGCGGTGGACAAGGCCTCATCTCTGGCCGTAAAGCCTTCCAGAAACCCTTAAAAGAAGGTGTGGAGTTACTGAACCTGATCCAGGATGTGTACCTCGACAAAACAATTACTGTAGCTTAATCAATTAATTCGGAATTGAGAAATGTTCTTCAGATTCTTAATTCTAATATCCTTAATTCTAAATTAATACCATGGGTTGGTTTAAACGATTAAAAGAAGGCATCACCACTTCCACCACCGAAAAAAGGGAAACTCCGGAAGGTTTATGGTACAAATGCCCGTCTTGCAAAAAGATACATACCGCGCAGGAACACAAAGCGCACCAACATGTTTGCCTCGACTGCGGCTATCACGAGCGTATTGGCAGCGCCGAATACTTCGAGATCATTTTCGATGACAATGCGTTTACCGAATTACACGAGAACCTGGTGAGCGGTGATCCACTGGAGTTTACCGACACTAAAAAATACACCGATCGCCTGACGGATACGATCAAAAAATCGGGTCTGAAAGACGCCCTGCGTAGTGCTTACGGCAAAGTAGATGGCCAAGACCTTGTGATCTGTTGTATGGATTTCGGTTTCATTGGCGGCTCGATGGGTAGTGTGGTAGGCGAAAAAATTTCGCGCGCCATTGATTTTTGCCTCCAAAATAAAACGCCATTGCTCATTATTTCCAAAACAGGCGGTGCCAGGATGCAGGAAGCGGCTTTTTCGCTAATGCAAATGGCAAAAACATCCGCTAAACTATCGCTGATGAGCAAAGCTAGCATTCCTTACATTTCCCTGTGCACCGATCCGACAACGGGTGGGGTCACTGCCAGCTACGCTATGCTGGGCGACCTCAACATCTCTGAACCGGGAGCGCTGATTGGCTTTGCCGGGCCGCGCGTGGTGAAAGAAACTATTGGTAAAGATTTGCCAAAAGGATTCCAAACAGCGGAGTTCGTTCTTGAACACGGATTCCTCGATAAAATTATTCCGCGTACCGAATTAAAAGCAAAACTAGCTAGCCTGCTGCGAATGTTTAAAAACTAATTAAATCGGTTGTTGTCACAGCCCATGGCAATCCCTGTTACTTCGGTAACAGGGATTTTTTGTTTACGCATTTACTGGTTTATGTTTTGCCGTAATTTTTTATATTTGAGTACACATGACTAAGTTCCATCCAACCACTACCCTGGCTGCCGTGCTCAACGGTGTAGCCGCCGTTCTTCTGGTATTCGGTTTTTCCACGATTCCTGCTCTGCTCTCGCTCCTGGCGTTTTTTGCCGCGTTACGCGAACTTCCGGTTTATACGTCCACTTTCCAATTTGCCATGGTCACACTGTCGTGCTTGCTCATTGGGTTAAGCATTGATCTTTCGGAGCACCATTTGCCACTCACGACGCTTGCCATGCTTTTTTTTGCTGCGGTTCCGGTAGCGCGCATTGCATTTTTTCCAACATTTTCTTACACAGGGTATTCGTGGTTCGAGCCGCTGGCAAGCGCTTTGGGCATCATTACTTATGTTGTTACAGCTATTTTCTTCGACCATCATTGGCAATACTGGCTACTTCCGGCTCCTATCGCCCTGTTCAGTATCGTGTTTGCGTGGGGAACCATCAACGATAAAAACCAACTATTGAAAAGCGCCCGTGGCGGCTACCGGGTGCAAACCGGCAAGCCTGCCGACGAGTTTGCATTGCCCGACCAGGATGGTAACATCGTTCGCCTGTCCGACTTTCGGAACCTGCGACATGTACTCCTGATATTCGTCCGTGGCGATTGGTGTCCGGGCTGCCACATGATGTTGCGCACCTATGAAAAGAACAATGACAAATTTCAGGCTAAAAACGTACTGGTAATGGCTATCGGCCCCGATCCTGTGGGTGTGAACCGTAACATGGTGGAAAAGCTAGGGCTGGATTTCAAAGTTCTTTCCGATGAAGGGCAACGCACAGCCATGATCTACGGTGTTCAGCTCAGCGAATACGACAACGCTTTTGCCGAAAAATATGAAGAAGGCATTCCCTTACCTGCCTCTTTCCTCATCGACAAAAGTGGTATCGTACGCTATGTTTCGCGGCCTGATAAAGTGGGCGAATTCCTTAATCCGTCGCTGATCTTCCCCATCCTCGATCAACTCGATAACAATTTCAGAAGACATGGAGCGACCGAGACCACAACGGCAGACAAGGTGGCACTGGCAAGCAGCGCCGAACTAGCCGATGCTGGCAGCACGATCAGCAATTTAAAAAAAGAACTTACCCGCTACCAAAGCATTATCGATCAGGCTAATGATGCGATGCTTGTGATCGACATTGTTAACGGACAGATACACCAAAGCAATCCGAGTGCGGCCACCTTACTGGGCTACGACAGGCAGGAACTTGAAAAACTAACCTTATTCGATCTTCACCCATTGGAATACCTGAACGAGAGTTCAAGGATTGTTGCCGATGTATGGGAAAAGGGCGGACTGATTTATACGAACGTACCTTTCGTTACTAAATCGGGAGAACTCATTCCTGTTGAATGCTCAGCCAAAGTAGCGCCGTTTGAGGGCCGCCCTGCTATTGTGATCTATGCCCGCGACATCCGTGAACGGTTGAAGATGGAGCTCGAGATCAACAAGCAGCGTAAAATCATCGACGAGAAAAACAAAGACATTACGGATAGCATCGAATATTCGAAACGCATCCAGCGCTCTATTTTCCAGGACAAGGAAGAACTGAAAACTTACGTACCTGAATCTTTTATTCTCTTCAAACCACGCGACGTGGTGAGCGGCGATTTTTATTGGTTTTGCCCTTTCCCCGTAAAGCACGACATGGTTTCGGCTGACGGCTTTCAACACTTAAGAGGATCCAATATCTTTGCAGTGGCTGCTGTTGATTGCACCGGACATGGCGTTCCCGGAGCATTTATGAGCATTATCGGGAATAACCTGCTCAACCAAACACTCAACAACCCATTCGTTACAACGCCCGGAACTACCCTCGATTACCTGAATGCCGAGCTAAAAAAGAGCCTTAACCGAAATAACGAAGACAGTCCTCTGCGCGACGGCATGGATATTGGCTTGTGCTACATTAACCTCGAACATCGCCGCCTCGAATTCGCCGGTGCCAATA
The DNA here is from genome assembly GCA_036845295.1 of Bacteroidota bacterium. GTDB lineage: Bacteria > Bacteroidota > Bacteroidia > B-17B0 > Aurantibacillaceae > UBA4416. Next base: position 18,891 of record DAIUED010000018.1, on the reverse strand, counting down.
ACCCGGCCTATATTGTGCGGCGCGGCGAGCTTATCGTATTGACCGCCGATAAACAACCGATCACCGCCTCTACCGACGCCACCTCGAAAGCCTTTACCAACCAGGTAGTCGAGCTGCAGGCTGGCGACACCGTTTATTTATTTACCGATGGCTTTGCCGATCAATTCGGTGGCGAGAAAGGCAAGAAATTCATGTATAAGCGCTTTAAGGAGACTTTGCTTTCTATACAAGATCAACACATGGACAGACAGCAGCAAACACTCGAAACGGTATTTGAGCAATGGAAAGGTAAACTCGAGCAGGTGGACGATGTGCTGGTAATCGGGATCCGTATTTAAAATTTCTGAACCGACTGTAAGCAGCCGATCGCTATCATTATGGCAACTATTTACCTGATGGGCCAACCGGCCCTAAATTTTTAATCACCAAGTGAATGGAATAGTTGCATCGGAATGGGAGAATCTGATGGGCTTGTATGGACAAAAAGAGGAGCCTAAATAATTGGTATGTATTAATATATCAAATTTCTTATCTTTGGTACAATAAAACGTTTTTAAAGAAGCGTGCTTATTGCGAACCGGAAACCGACCAAACTTTCCCTTTAAATTATACAGCGATAGGTAAATGCAACACGTATAGCGTGGCTACAAGAATTTACAGCAAAAACCTTCAGTGAAAACTACCAGGCTGGCCTAACAGACATAAGAGGTCCAAAACCAATGAAATTGAAATTCTACAAGGACAAGGTAGAAGTAAAGTAAATGAGTGGGTTATTTCCTAAGTCCTTTACGATCACACCGGCAGATATTGTGGAGCTGGACCTCAGAGTAGAAGCAGTTAATACTACCGGTAAAGCGATCACAGGAGCGTTGATAGGAAATATTATTGCAGGGCCGTTAGGAGCAATAGGAATGGCTGCAAATGCTTCCGGCCAGAATAAACAAGATGCGCTTCACCTTGTTATAAGATACAAAGGAGAAAACAGGCCCCTGGTCCTGCGAAACTCTAGGAATACACAAGAAATTTATAGAAGACTGAAAGAGATTATATGCAGTTCGATTATATAAAACGAAGGAAAATTTATATTATTTTAAAAAAGTAATATAATGATATTGAGAAAGTTACCAAGACACCTAAGGTTATCCTTAGGTTGAGATTTATTATTTTAAATCAACTTTATATACATTTACGTTGTTCGATGGATATTGTAAATCATTATAAAGTTACTGATCCCCAATATAAACTCAGTATCATAGAGGCCTTAGAAGGTATAAAAATAATGTCTGATGGAGCAAATAAGCCCCTTTTAATTCGAGGAATAAATAAAGAAACGGGAGACAAAGGTGAATTTATTGTGAAATTCAATGCCGCGGAAAGAATGGACGAAGGGGCTAGATGTTATGAATTTTTAGGTTCTTGCATAGCTAAAGAATTAGGCTTACACCCAGCTGAATCAGTAATTATAGAGATAACACAGGATTTTGTGGATCAATCAGTTGGAAAAGACTGGTGGGGCATGGCAAATAAAAGTGTAGGTTACAATTATGGTTGTTATTATACGCCTGGGGGAGTAGATTTTGTAGTTGGAAACAGTTTAACAAGTTCTCAGCGATCCGAAGCTCAAAAAATTTTTGCATTTGATATTTTGATTTCAAATCCTGATAGGAATAATGAAAAGCAAAATATGGTTACCGATGGAGAAAATATACTAATATTTGATCATGAATTAGCTTTTGGCTTCCTATTTGCACTGTTTTATAACAATAAAACTCCTTGGATTATCGACGAAAAGGAAGAAGTTTGGATTAAAAAGCACTATTTTTATCCTCAATTAAAAGGAAACACTGTAGAATTTGCTGAATTTATTGATAAATTAGCAAGCATAGATGATAATTTTTGGGATAAAATTTATGAACATATCCCAGAAATGTGGAAAGTTGACAACATTATTAAGATTAAAAATCAAATTAAATCTTTTGTAGAGAACAGAGAAGTGTTTTTTACCGAATTAAAAAAGATAGTGGAATAAATTGGCAAATAGAGTCAAATACCAATATCAAGTTATAAGATACAGACACGATCAAGTAACTGGCGAGTTTGTAAATGTTGGAGTTGTGCTGTATAGCGAAAGCCATAAATTTTTCAAATGCAAGGTTATTAGCAAATATGCACGAATTTCGAATTTTTTTAATCATAGAAGCGATTACGCGCCAGTTATTAAAACTCTTAAGTACATAGAAAGTACTTTAAATAAATTAGGTGATAACATGAATGATATTTTTTCAAGTGAATTTGAAAAATCTATATCTGACATAACATCTAAAATACTACCAAGTAGGGATAATTCATTATATTTTTCTGAGTTATTTAGCGCTATAGATTATAATTTAGAGGGAGCATTTAATGAACTATATAATCGTTTAGTTAGTTTGTATATACCAGATGAGCATCAACAAATTAACACTGATAATGCTACTTGGGCTAGATATTATAAAACTTATTTTGATTCTTATGGCATTTCCGCTAGACTAAAGCCACATAAGGTTAAAACTAATCATGATGAATTTTTATTCGATAAAGCATGGAAAAATGGTACTTGGCATTGTTTTCAAGCGCTCTCACTTTCTTTAAAACGTGAAGATTCTATAAGAAATAAAATTTACAAATGGTCTGGAATACTCGACAATCTGGAAAATGCTACTGAACCCATTCACCTGTATTTCTTAACTTCTAGTGTTGGTAAGAATAAAAATCTGCGTACATTTATTGACAACAATATTACAAGGCATGAAAATTCAAAGTTGAAGATTACTTTGGTTACTGAACAGGAAGCAGAAAAAATAGCTAAAACAGTTCAAAAGGAAATTATTGAACACGAAGATAATAAATAGCTGATTAATATTCTTTAAATATTCATCATTATTGCTCTGCTTTCTGTTTCTTATGGTAAAGATCGATGCAGACTAAAATGGCGAGGAATCCCCAGAATGGCACGGAAGCCTTATCACTGTCGAGGAAGTTATTGAGAAAGCCGTGCACAAAGTAAGTGCTGATGCCCATGACCACAGACATGGTGAAAATTCTCAGGGAACGATCTCGGATCTCATACACGAGCCTATAGCCTAAATGCATGACATAAAACACCAGCGCAATGGCTACGATCAAGGCTCCCAGCAAGCCTTGCTCGCTCAACGGACCGAGGTATTCGCTGTGCGCATTGCCTTTGTTGCCGAAATTGGTCGATATTTCAGTGATCAGTCCACTTTTTTGATATGGGGCATACAGAAACTGGTACGTACCAGGCCCGGTGCCTAAATACGGATAATCCTGGAAAATGCTGAGAGCCGAACTCCAGCGGTTGAGACGTTCCATATTCGATACATCGGTCGAGATATTAGTCATCGACTCGATGTTTGCCGCAAAATCCCCGTCAGAATCGGTGCTGTTTCGCCCCATGATCATCAGGATCTCTGACTGAAATGAAAGAAATACAACCACAACCGTAAAAATGGTGACGATAATGGTGCGAAACTTAATGCGCAGGAGCAACGTTGCCAATACGCCAATAGATACTGCCAGGCTCAACCAGCCGGCGCGGGCATACGACACGACAATGGAGATCAGGAAAATACCGAGCAATCCCAGGCAAAGCATTTTAACCCAAAACGATACGTTGCGCATGAGCAGCATGCCGCCCATAATGGGAATGAACATGGCAAGCACCGCTCCGTAAGCGGTATGATCGTTGTAAAATGGGGAAACGATCCAGTCGGCTGTTTTCTCATCGAATCCGTAAGCGGCATGCCTAACCGTGGTTATAATAGCTACAAGGGCCAGGGCTATGGCATAACACAGCAGATAGATTTTTATGGTTTTAAAATTCCTGAAAATATAGCTTGCCATAAAGTAGCACGACACCAGCAACCAGGTACGCGATAGGATGTATTTGATCGACACCACCGGCAATTCGCTGGTAAGGGTGGTCAGCCCCATCCACGAAAGCTGAACAAGGATAATGACGGTGAGTGGATGCCTGGCTATTTCGGAGGCAGTTACTCCACTACTCCATTGATTGAAAAGATACAACAGCGTTAAGCCAATCATCAGAGGCTCTGAAGGCAGGCTGAGGTTTACGCCCTCGGTCATCCCCAGCTCTTTGAGCGTAATAGCCAGCGGCGTACAAAAAGCCATGATGTACATTACTTTTTCAACATCGGTAAGGGCCAGCAACACGATCAGGATGAACGCCGGAATCATGTTGAACGCATAAAACATGCCGCGTTCGAAAAGGAAAACGTAAGTATTGAGTAGTATGTAAGATACTACAATGAGGTAAAACGCATTCTTATATGTGAGCTTTGACGCGCGCACAACAAACGTTAAAGGTTTTCGTCTTTCGATTGACTAACGACCTCGTTTTTAATGGCCACGACCTTATCGGCAAACAGGAGGAACAGCAATGCCAGCATAAAAGCCGAGAAGGTTGATATGATAACGATGAGCGCCCGAACCGGTTTGGCTTTTTTCTCGTTGCGCTGTGCTTTATCTACCACAAATTTCGATGGCAAGTGCTTGTTCAGGTTCACAAAGGCTTCATCGTATTTGCCTTTTATCACCGGGTATTTGAAACGGTATTTCTTTAATTTTTCGGTCAGATCAACAAAAGCCATCCCGTATTTCTCAAGCGTATCGAGTTTGCTTTTCAGTTTCGCTTCAGCACGGGCATCGCCTTTTGCTACAGCCTTCGCCATTTCTTTGGAATAGGCTTTCATTTCACTTTTGTAATCGAGCACACCCAGGCCGCGTAACACCTGCACGCTGTCTTCCATTTCCTGTACATTCTTCAGGTAGTTGTTATATTCTTCCTCTACGATGGCAAAGGCTTGTTTAGCTACTTCATGCGTCATGCGGTTTTTTACGCTATCGGCATACGCAACAATCGAATTGGCAATTTTTGCAGCGCGGTCAGACTGGTAATCGTACACGTCGATACGGATGGAAACATAATCGGTCCGTTTGAAAGACACCATTTCGTTCCATTTAAGGTTCAGGTAATGGGCGGTCAACTCGTTATCGCGCGGAATTTTCCAATGCGTGTAGAGGTCGTATTCCTTAGCAGCCATCTCGCGGATCTCGACCGAATTAAGTATCTGGAGCAACTTTTCGGCATCATCCTCGTCACCCAGCTCCATGTAATCCTCCTGGTTACCGGCATTTTGCTCTACCAGTAATTTGGCAACCGAAAACGTACGCGATGGAAAGATAATTGCCGTAGCCTTATACTGAGGCGAAATGATGAACGACGCAATGATCGACAACACGGCAGCAGTGACAGTAACGATGATCAGTGGCTTCCTCCATTTATAAATCTTTGCAAGCAGTTTGATCGTTTCTTTATTCAGGTTAATGGAATTCATGGGGACGAAAGAATTATTTGAATTTGATAAATTTATAAATAGACCGGATGCTCAACAGCCCGGAAACAAAGGCCCAGAGGCCGCAAAATACGCACATCACAGCAAAGTTAATCAACCAGTTCTCGGTAAGTGTCCGCGAAAACACATTGAACGAAACGATGCCCGCAATAAAGATCAGCAGGGAAAGCACGAGTTTGGTGTTGAACTTGAATTTGAAGATTTTCACGGCAAAAAATATCTGGATGCCAGCCGTAAAAAACTGTGTGATAAGGCTTGAATAGGCGCTGCCGAGGGCTTTGTAATGCGGGATAAGTACAAAATTAAGCACCAGGTTAATGCAAATACCAATAAGGGCCATGATATTGAGCTGCCTGAGATTACCGTTTGCTGTGAGCAAAGTACCAAAGATATAAGTAGCCGATACAGCGGTGAAACAAAGCATCAGCACACTGAACTCACGGTAAGAATCGGAAACGCCACCCGGTTTTACGTGGTTAATAAGACCCGATATTTCCTGAGCATAGAAAAAGCAGCCAACTGACACCACAAGGGCCGGTGCGATGAGTAAAATAAACGAGGTTTTTACGATTTGTTCCACATTTTCCTTGTGTTTGATCATGCGGCTAAAAATAGGAATGAGCTGAATGGAAAACAGGTAAGAGATCATGTTTCCCGCTTCCAGAAGCCTAAACCCCTTGGCATAAATACCGGCTTGCTCGGAGCCTTCGTTTTCGGGAAGTAAAGAACCCAACATGACGCTGTCGAGGCGGTTATAAAACGTCATAAGCAATACCAAAACGGCATAAGGGAAGCTCTGCTTGAGGATCATGAGACTAAACGGCAGGTTCCAGGTGAGACGGAAATGGCTTGTTTTGGCATACACGGTAGCAAATGCAATCACAGCGGTAAGGAAGTACCCGATGGTTTGCGCATACACAAAGGCCATGATGTCGATCTCCAGGCCAAACCACCGGAGCAGCAGCATGAGGCATATGGCGATCATGATGACACGATCGGCCACCGACACGAAACTATCGGTCTTAAACAAGTGCAGGCCCAACAAACTCGACCGCAGGTAGAAGATGAGACTGATGAGAAATTGATTGATGGCCAGCACCGACAGCAACTTCATGAAACGGAAATCGTAGCCCAGAATAAGTCCCAACAGCATAGTAATAGCAAAATACAAGGCACCAAGCACGAGTTTGAGGGTAAACAAGCTGCTGAAATGCTTGGTTAGCAGGTGATTGTTTTGTGCAATATTCTTGTTATTAAATTGGGTAACACCGAAATCGAGAAGGATATTGAGGAGAAATGAAAAGTTGAATAAAATAGCGTATTCACCGTAACTGGCATTGCCAACTGCATTTTGTACTGCCGGTTCAATTCCCAAAGGCCAAAAAGGCTTAATGAGCAAGTTGAGAACGATCAGAAAGGCAATATTTGTAACAAATTTCTTTTGTTGCATACAGGTGTTCGGGCAAACAGCAAATATATTATTTTTTCGGGTGTAGCTTGTTAAGAAACAGGTGTTTTTAGCAATTGTAACTACCTGTTTTTGAAGGTCTCATCGAACTTTTATCCGCATTTTTGGTTGTACTAACGCAAAAGTTTTACTTTTAGTGCCAGGCATGGCCACATCTATAAAAACAACCTATCTATGCAACCGAATTTCCATAAAACCGACGACGAATGGCGTCAGCAATTGTCGCCGGAACAATACTATGTTCTGCGCGAAAAAGGTACCGAACCACCATTTACGGGAAAATACAACCTGCATTTTGAAAAAGGCGTGTACCACTGCGCCGGCTGCGGCACTGAATTGTTTCGCGACTCTCAAAAATTCGAGTCGCATTGCGGATGGCCTAGCTTCGACGCCGAACTGGGCGACGGCAGCCGGATCAGGAAAATACGCGACACGAGTTTTGGCATGATTCGTACCGAAATTGTGTGCGCACACTGCGGCGGCCATCTGGGACATATCTTCGACGACGGCCCAACCGAAACGGGGCAGCGTTATTGTGTAAATTCGCTGAGCATCGACTTCAACCCGGAGCCTTGATTTGTTGCTGAACGTTTTACGCCGTTGACGTTTAATTACATCGTTTTTCAAAACCGCTGAAACAAAAAAGTCCTTCACCAGAATGTGAAGGACTTTTTCATGGATTGTTTTTCCAGGTTTATTTCAGCTTATCGCCCATGGCTTTGCTTTTTTGCTCGTCGCCTACCAGGGCATAGAGCTTACGTAGGGCAATCATGCTCGCGCGATCATCGGGTTTAACGGATAAAGCCTGTTCGAGGTAAGGAATGGCCTTTTTGTAGTAGTCACGGCTTTTCGCCTCAATGTCTTTCTGCACTTTCGAAAGCTGGGTAATCGTTACCTTTTCCATGGCTTTATTGTAGAGCGTAGCGCCATAGTTGTTGTAAAGCGCTCCCAAATTGTATAACGCATTGAAATAGCTCTCCTGGTTCGATGGTCGCAGATCTACCGATTTCTGGTAATGCTCTGCCGCTTTCATCACCAATTCGTCGTAATTAGCTGGCTTTACAGAATCTTTGCCGCTTACCGTCTTCGGATTGGCCAGGTTGTCGTACACGTTACCCAACACAAGGTGAAGCTGGGCGTTTTCCGGATCTTTGGCAATAGCCGCTTGCAAGTTTTCGAGTGCTTTTTGCTGATCGCCGCTTTGGAGGAATAACTCCGTTTCTTTATTCATCAGGTACACATCGTTCGGGAAAGCTTTCCTGCCTTTGGCGAGGTAGTCTTGCGCGCCTGCATTATCGCCCGAAGCCAGCATGGCATCGTAAAGGGTTTGGTAGTTGTACGGCGTGGCAATGTTCATCTCGATCATTTTCTTATTGTATTGGATCATCTTCGCCGGATTTTTGCTTTTTTGAGCCGAAATACACGCATTGTAAAAGGCCGACGTATCGATTTTCTCTGCCAGCAACTGGTTCAATACCCCCGATTTATAGAAGAAGTCGGCGGCCGGCTCGTATTGTTTCAGCTTGTATTTTCCAACGGCAATATTCGATGATTCCAGTTTGATCTGCATGGCGACATTGCTCAACTTCAGATCATCGTCGCTGGCACTCGATGCGCTGCCACCTTTAATAATTTCAAGGATGTTATTGAAATACTTTGGGTCTAATGCTTTGATGGTTTCAAGTGAGTTTGCGGCTACGTCAAACTCCTGCGTTGGCGCATTTCCATACGCCGCTTCTGCACGCGTGTTTTTATCGGCAATGGTATTTTCCAGCTTTTTATTTTCCTCTTTGAGGTTATACTGGTAAACGTAGTACATGATGCGCGCTTTGTAGGCGTGCGTTTTAGCCTGTTTCTTCGTATTTTCATCTGCCAGCGCCATATCAATATTGCGGTTGGCTTTCATCAGGTAACTGGTATCCGGCTTATCGTTGAGGGTCGATTCATAGTCGCTCAACGAGCGCCAGGCACTCTGTACTTTGTTTTTCTGGGCAAACGCAGAAACCGTTAGGGCTAAAGAAGCGCTTAATAAAAGGGTTTTAGAAGTCGTCATTGGTTATTATAAGAAATACGCACGCTTATCAATTTATTTATATTTATCCGCTTTCTCGGTCTCGCCCAGGCGAAGGAACAACTTCCTTAACTGTTGTTTGGTAGCCTTATCAGGGCTTACCTCATACGATTTCTCGAAATTAGCCACGGCTTTGCGGAAATAATCGTTGGCTTTGCCTTCATATTCCTTTGCTTTGGCGGTTTCTTTTGGTGGCAGCGCTCCCAATTTGTCGTTCCACTCATTCCCCATGTTGAAGTACATAACACCAAGGTTGTAATTGGCAATCTCGTAATCCGGTTTCAGATCGAGCGCCTTTACGTACTCAGCTTCAGCTTTATCATTTTCGTTCGTTTTCTGGTAGATGTTGGCAAGAATCACGTGCAATACCTCATTGTCGGGTGATAACTCAATGGCATCCGTCAGTTTTGTTTTCAACTCGTCGGTTTTGTTGCGGGCCAGGTAAATGTTGATCTCCTGGTTTACCAATTCCATGTTATCTTCAAACATGAGCTTTCCTTTTCCGATGTATTCCAACGCCTTTGTGGTATCCTTATCCAACAACGACAATTTTACCATATCGGTGTAAATGCGCGGCTCCTTGTATTTCATGTCGATGAGCTTGTTGGCATACTCCAGGGTTTTTTCCTTATTCGGAACCGATTTGTACATTTCAAATTTGTTGTACATCAGTTTTTCTTTGGTGATGTTGTTACGCTTCATCCCCTGGTCGAAATCATAAGGCAGCGCCTCTTCCATGAGGTCGTAGCATTTCACTGCCTTATCAAATTCCTTATTGATACGGTAGGCGTTGGCTTTATTGCTAACCGCCGCTGAAGCCTGCACAATCGGGCCTTTAACCTCGTCTTTATACACGTTGCTTTTATCGTTCTTCAGGCAGTTAATGTAGCTCTCGAGTGCTTTTTCTTCCGCTTCAGGGTCGAGTTTTCTCACGGCTTCCGACTCGCTGAAATAAATATCCTGATAGATCTTTCCGCGGTACATCCAGAGCTTTGCGTTGTTTTTTGTACTCTCATGTACCGAAGCAGCATCCGCCGCAGCTTTTGCCTTGTCGTATTCCTTGTTCCTCAAATAGTTCGCTGCGTTCTGCACCTGGTTGCTCTGTGCAGTAACAATGGTTGCCGTTCCTAAGCACAGGGCAGTTACAATGTTCTTGATGTTCATGATCTTCGATTAATTTGTTAAATGTAACGATTTTAATTAAAACAAAAGCACCAAGCCTTGGGGGCTTAGTGCTTTTATAGAATGCTGATGGTTCATGTTAGTACAGACGCAAAGATTGTACTTTTACATAACTTAATCAACAGAGATTTTCTTCAATTTAACTTTATTTAAAACCTCTTTGTTTTTAGCGTCTTTCGATGCTTTGTCGAGCTGCGCCTCGATCATCGCTTTATCACCTACAACTACCGTTGTTAATTTATTGATATCGAACGATTTTTTGATCTGTGCGTTCAATTCGTCTTTCGTCATGTTTTTCAGGATCTGGTTCTGCTGTGCAGTGTAACCTTTGTCGAGGTTATACCTAACGATGTTCGACAAGAACGATGCTTTTTGGTAAGGTGCCTCATATTTCAGGGCCTCTTCGTTCAGCAACGAGCTTTTCGTAAATTCCAGTTCTTTGTCAGTGATACCAGTTGTTTGATACCTGTTGAACTCTTTGATGATCTCTGCCAGCGACAAAGCTGTAGCAGGGCGTTTCACTGAGCAGCTGATCTGGAAAGCACCGGTGTATTTACCACCGTAAAAACCAGAGCGGATACCATACGTGTAACCTTTATCTTCGCGCAGGTTCAGGTTCAAACGGCTGTTGAAAGCACCACCGAACACATAGTTTGCGATACGGTTTTTATAGTAATCGCCGGTAGCATCGAATTTTAACGATGGGTAACCCATTTGAATTACCGATGACGGAGCTCCATATTTATTATAGATAAAGAATTGAGGCTCGTTGCTGGCCACTGGTTCAGCAATAGGCTGAATTGTTACCGGTTTTGCTTCCCATTTGTTCAGGAAAGCCAGTTTGGCAAGGATTTCTTTTTCTTCCACATCGCCCACAATTACCACACTGGTAACCGATGGTGAGTAGAATTTAGTGTAGTAATCTTTTACATCGGCCAGATCAACATTCTCAATACTTTTGATAGACGGTTCGAGACCCATCACGCTGTTACCGTAAATGGCATAGCTAAATGCCTTGTTTGCCATCGCGTTAGCGCTGGTTTCAGAGTTTTTCACGCTTTCTTTATACTGTTTTTTTGCCAGTTTAAAGTCCTCTGGGTTAAACCCAGGATTCAGTAACTTTTCTTCGAGTAATTTCATCGTTGCATCCAGGTTTTTCTTTAAGGTTCTCACCTGAATGGTCGTAGCCGATTTGGATGCATCGAAACTAATAGAGCTTCCCAGTTTTTCCAGTTCGGCGCTGATCTGCTCGGTCGTATAGTTCTTCGTGCCTTCGTTCAGCAAGCTGGCTGTAAGTTCAGCCACCCCCATTTTTTTAATCTGATCTTGCGTTAACACAAGGCTGCCGCCATCGATCGTGAATACAATGGTAACTTCTGGCGTTTCGGTGTTTTTAGTACCGATAATGGAAATGCCGTTTGCCAGTTTCGATGTGAAATAATCAGGAACCACTACAGTTTTGGCGGCACCTGCTACCGGCCTCACGGCACGGTCGAACTTATCAGCAGGTGGCGAATACGATAAACCATTGTATTCGGCAGGGGTTTCAAATTTCATTCCGGCATACGGGTTCACACTCTTCACCGAATCTTTCTGGTTCATGATCGGGTACGTGTTCAATACAGCAGCACCGGCACCTTTGATGTATTTATTAAACACACGCGTGATGTCGTCTTTTGTTACCTTCGTATAACGGTCGATCTCGTCAGACAAGGTATAACCTTTGCCCATGAGGCGTTCCCATTCAGAAATCATACCGGCTTTGTCTTCCACGGTACCCAACACGCCATAATACTGCGACTCGATCTCTGCTTTAGCCCTTGCCAACGCGTCGTCGGTAATACCAGAAGCTCCGAACTCGTCGATGGTCGATTTTACTTTGGCATCGATGTCGGTAAACAGTTTTTCGAGGTTAAAATCTTCAGGCGGGTAAGCAAAGATCTGGATCGAAAATTCGCCGCCAAGCTCTTTCGAACGGTGGTTTACAGCAGCTTGCACCGCAATTTCCGGTTTTGCTTTCACAAAGTTCTTGTAAAAAATAGAGTTGTTACCGTTACCCATCATCAACCCAAGGATATCGAGAGCAGGCTCGTCGCGGTGGTATTGAGGAACGGTTGGATATACACGCAGGTTGAGCGGGAAATAGGTCCTGTCTTTATAAGCTGTATATTTATCAGTCGCTAAAACAACCGGTGCCACGCGCATTTTTTTCACTTCCGGGCATGGTTTCAGGCCGCCGAAGTACTTATCGATCATTTTCAGAGCCTCAGGAGAACTGAAATCACCCGAAATGGTGAGGATCGCATTGTTGGGGCCATACCAACGCAGGAAGAAATTTTTCACATCCTGCAGGGTCGCACGGTTCAGGTCATCAACGTAACCAATTACCGGCCAGCTATACGGGTGTCCTTCAGGATAAAGTGCTTTGTTGATTTCCTCAACGAAAGCCATCGCATAAGGCTGGTTTTCTACATTCTGTGACTTTTCGTTTTTCACGGCATCTCGCTGATTCTCAAATTTTTTCTCTGTGAGTGAGTCCAGCAAAAAGCCCATCCTATCTGCCTCGAGCCATAAAGCCATTTCGAGGTTATTAGAAGGTACTGTTTCGAAATATACTGTGCGATCTTCGGTGGTATTACCGTTCATGTTTCCACCAGCCGTTGATACAATTTTAAAATGTTCTTCGTCGGCAACGTGTTTGGAGCCCTGGAACATCATGTGCTCAAAAAAGTGAGCAAAACCAGATTTGCCAAGGCTTTCGCGGTCAGATCCCACTTTATACGTTACCAGGACATGAACTACCGGATCGGAGTGATCCTCGTTCAATAAAATGGTTAATCCATTTGGCAGTTTCCATTTTTCATACGGAATCACTGCTTTCCCTTCTTTAGCTTCGATTTTTTCGACAAGCGTAGGCTGGGCAACCAGTGTGGCCAGGCTGAACAAGCTCAGGGCACCGGTAATGATCGCTTTTTTATTCATATTTCAAGTTTATAGTTTAGTGCGTCGGCATCAGCGTATCGGGATAAATCTGCACAAAGGCCCCGACAGTTTTGCTCCGGCAATTGGTTAGCGGTCCAAATATATTGTTTATGTGTTAAACTTCGTATCCGTTATTAAACATTATCATCCGTTGGTGTAGAATTTTCGCCGGACGAGGATGTTTCATCGGAAGCGGTACCAGCGATATTTTCCTGATCGCTTACGATTGGCGTTTCCAAAACGGCTACCGATCCGTCGGCAAGCATTTCTACCTCCGTTTCATCTTCATGGTCAACCTTCGTCACGGCCGCAATACGGTCACTATCCTGGATAGTAATCAAGCGCACACCTTGGGTAGCACGTCCCATGACGCGGAGATCTGAAACATTCATCCGGATCGTGATGCCGTTTTTGGTTATGATCATCAGGTCGTTAGCGTCCGTTACCGATTTAATACCTACCAGGTTACCGGTTTTATCGGTGATATTAATGGTTTTTACGCCTTTTCCACCACGGTTGGTAATGCGGTACTCGTCGATATCCGAACGTTTGCCGTACCCGTTTTCCGATACCACCAACACGTTAGCATTTTTGTCGTCGATACAGATCATACCGATTACTTCGTTATTACCGCCTTCTTCGTCGTTCAGATCGATGCCTGTTACACCACTGGCGTTACGACCCATCGGCCTAACCTTCTCTTCCGGAAATCGGCAAACCTTACCAAGTTTGGTGGCGAGCATGATCTCGTTTTTGCCATTTGTCAGTGCAGCTTCCAATAACACATCACCTTCGCGGATCGTAATGGCATTGATGCCATTGGCACGCGGGCGGGAATAAGCTTCAACCGACGTTTTCTTGATCACGCCGTCTTTGGTACATAAAATAATGTAGTTATTATTAATATATTCTTCGTCGTTCAGGTTTTTGATGTTGATAAATGCCTTGATCTTATCATCCGGCGCAATGTTGATAAGGTTCTGGATCGCACGCCCTTTGCTTTGTTTATTTCCTTCCGGCACTTCGTATGCCCTGATCCAATAACACTGGCCTTTTTCGCTGAACAACAAAATATAGTTGTGTGTCGAAGCGATAAACATGTGTTCCACAAAATCTTCGTCGCGGGTGGCTGTGCCTTTGCTACCACGCCCACCACGGTTCTGTGCACGGTATTCGGCCAGGTTGGTCCGTTTCATGTAACCCATGTGCGAGATCGTGATCACTACGTTCTCGTCGGCAATCATATCCTCTACCCTGAAATCGTCGCCGGCATACACAATATCCGTGCGGCGTTCGTCGCCATATTTATCGCGTACTTCCACCAATTCTTCTTTGATGATCTGGTAACGCAGCGGCTCATTCGCCAACACGTTTTTCAGGTGTTCAATGGTTTTCATCAACTCCGCGTATTCTGCATTCAGCTTATCAACTTCCAGTCCGGTCAATGTTCTCAAACGCATATCCAGGATCGCGCGTGCCTGTATTTCCGACAGCTGGAAACGAGACATGAGTTCGTCGCGCGCTACGTCAGGCGAGGCGCTTTCGCGGATAATCTTGATCACTTCTTCGATATTGCGCTGGGCAATGAGCAAGCCTTCGAGAATGTGTGCACGTTTTTCGGCCTGAATGAGATCGAATTTGGTGCGGCGTACAATTACATCGTGCCTGTGCTCCACGAAATAGTGGATCATGTCTTTCAGGTTCAACATTTCCGGGCGACCATTCACCAGCACCACATTATTTACCGAGAACGATGTTTGCAGCGCAGAATATTTGTACAGGTTGTTCAGTACCACATTCGAAATGGCGTCGGAACGCAGTTCGTACACAATGCGCATGCCTTCGCGGCTACTTTCGTCGCGGATCTCCGTGATGCCTTCAATTTTCTTCTCATTGCACAGTTCCCATTGCCGTTTGATCATATCGGCCTTGTTGATCTGGTAAGGAATTTCTGTAACAATGATGCGTTCGCGGTTATTCACCGGCTCGATGCTGGCTTTGGCACGCATCACAATACGGCCACGACCGGTATGAAAGGCTTCTTTTACCCCTTCGTAACCGTAGATGGTTCCTCCGGTTGGAAAATCAGGCGCTTTGACGTACTTCATCAACTCGTCGATCGTAATTTCTTTATTGTCGATGTATGCCAGAATGCCATTTACGCATTCGGTGAGGTTATGTGGTGGCATATTGGTAGCCATTCCCACGGCGATACCAGAGGCACCGTTCATTAGCAATTGCGGCACGCGTGTAGGAAGCACCGAAGGCTCCGTGAGGGAATCGTCGAAGTTCGGTCTGAAATCAACCGTATCTTTCTCGATATCTGCCATCATTTCTTCGGCAATTTTGCGGAAACGTACCTCGGTATAACGCATCGCAGCCGGCATATCGCCATCAACCGAACCGAAGTTACCTTGCCCGTCAACCAACATGTAACGCAAACTCCACTCCTGGGCCATACGCACCATGGTATCGTAAACCGACGCATCGCCATGCGGATGGTATTTCCCGAGTACCTCTCCCACGATACGCGCCGATTTCTTGTAAGGCCTGTTATGCAAAACGCCCAGATCAAGCATACCGTAAAGTACCCGGCGATGCACAGGTTTCAAACCGTCTCTCACGTCGGGCAGGGCCCTCGACACGATCACCGACATCGAATAATCGATGTAGGCTGTTTTCATTTCTTCTTCGATGTTGATGGGAATAATTTTCTCTCCGCTCATATTCACTTAATGGTTAATTTCTAAAATAAAAATTTCGTTAAAATCTGAAGTCTTGTCAGCACGTCCAATAAATGCATTTTTTGGGGAATGTCAACCTGTCTTGTCAGGATCTTTTCGCGGTGCCTCTATTCTTCAAATAGGCTTTGAAAATACCAATTTTGTGGGTAATTTAGAGCTAGAGTTATCAACAGATTTCATGTTTAAAAAAAAGGGCGCTTAAATGCCAAAACCTGACAGAATCGGTTACTTTTGATTGTGGCATTAAATATGTTTGACACTCAATACAAAGACTAAGAACTGTAAATTATGGAAGCAAAATTTTCACAGCGCGTCAAAGACGTGATTACGTTTAGCCGCGAAGAAGCCCTCCGACTTGGGCACGACTATATCGGGATCGAACATTTGATGCTTGGCATGATTCGCGATGGAGAAGGCGTTGGGATCAAATTACTCAAAAACCTGGGCGTTAATATCCAGGACTTCAGAAAGCATATCGAGCAGAGCCTGCCTATTTCGATGAGAAAAGTCAATAACCTGGCCAACATTCCGTTGGTAAAACAGGCCGAAAAAACATTGAAACTCACTTATCTGGAAGCTAAGCTCTTTAAAGCTCCACAAATTGGCACTGAACACTTGTTAATGTGTATTTTAAAGGACAATGACAATGTTGTATCAAAAACCCTCGAACGCCTCGGTGTGGATTACAACGCCGTTAAAAACGAGCTGGAGGCCTATATGGAAAATCCGCATAAAATTGAAAATGCAGCCACCGGCGATGACGATGACGCAGAAGAGTCTTCATTCCCGGGTTCCGGCGCTTCTAAAAAGCCTGGCGATTCCAAATCCCGCACGCCGGTTTTAGACAATTTTGGCAGAGACCTGACAAAAATGGCAGAGGAAGGCAAACTCGATCCGGTTGTTGGCCGCGAAAAAGAGATCGAACGCGTGTCGCAGATCTTGTCGCGCCGTAAAAAGAACAATCCGATCCTGATCGGTGAGCCTGGCGTAGGTAAATCGTCTATCGCCGAAGGTTTGGCCTTGCGGATCGTTCAACGCAAAGTGAGCCGGGTGTTGTTCGGCAAACGCGTGGTAACTCTCGACCTGGCATCGCTGGTTGCGGGAACCAAATACCGCGGCCAATTCGAAGAACGCATGAAAGCGGTGATGAACGAGTTGGAAAAAAATACGGATGTGATCCTGTTCATTGACGAGATCCACACCATCATCGGTGCGGGCGGCGCCAGCGGCAGCCTGGATGCCAGCAACATGTTCAAACCTGCTCTCGCCCGTGGCGAGATCCAATGCATCGGCGCTACCACGCTCGACGAATACCGTCAACACATTGAAAAAGACGGTGCGCTTGAACGTCGTTTTCAGAAAGTAATTATTGAGCCCGCTACGCAGGAAGAGTCTTTACAGATCCTCAATAACATCAAATCGAAATACGAAGATCACCACAATGTGACCTATACACCGGAAGCTCTTAAAGCCTGCGTGACTTTGACAGCGCGTTACCTTACCGACAGGCACCTGCCGGATAAAGCGATCGACGCCCTCGACGAAGCTGGTTCGCGTGTACACATTACCAATATCAATGTTCCGGAAAACATTCTCGAACTCGAGAAAAAGATGGAAGACATCAAGGAACTGAAAAATCAGGTGGTACGCTCACAGAAATACGAAGAGGCGGCTAAACTCCGTGACACGGAGAAACAGCTCCAAACGCAGCTGGAAGTGGCTAAAAAGGCCTGGGAAGAAGAAACCAAACAAAATCGCGTAACTGTAACGGAAGATAATGTTGCGGAAGTGGTAGCGATGATGAGTGGCGTGCCGGTACAGCGTATTTCGCAAAACGAAGGCGATAAACTGGTGAAAATGGTAGAGACACTGCAAGGAAAAGTGATCGGCCAGGACGAAGCGTTGAAAAAAGTGGTGAAAGCAATCCAGCGTAACCGTGCCGGGCTAAAAGACCCGAACAAACCGATCGGCTCGTTTATTTTCCTCGGCCCTACCGGCGTTGGTAAAACGCAATTGGCCAAGATCCTTGCAAAATACCTGTTCGACAATGATGAGGCATTGATCCGCATCGACATGAGCGAATACATGGAGAAATTTGCGGTAACCCGCCTCATTGGTGCGCCTCCGGGCTATGTGGGCTATGAAGAAGGCGGCCAATTGACTGAAAAAGTGCGCCGTCGCCCCTACTCTGTGGTGTTACTCGACGAGATCGAAAAAGCGCACCCGGATGTATTCAACATGCTGCTCCAGGTGCTGGATGATGGCTTGCTGACTGACAGCCTTGGCCGCAAGATCGATTTCAAAAATACGATCATCATCATGACATCGAACATCGGTGCCCGTCAATTGAAAGATTTCGGTCAGGGTGTTGGTTTTGGTACACAAGCACGCCAGGACAGCGTAGAAGAAAACAACAAAGGTGTTGTAGAAAATGCGCTTAAAAAGGCTTTTGCTCCTGAGTTCCTGAACCGTATCGATGATGTGGTCATGTTCAACTCTCTTGGTAAAGAAGACATCCATAAAATCATCGACATCGAGCTTAACAGCCTGTTTGGCCGTGTAAACAACCTCGGCTATACCATCAAAATTACCGATGCTGCCAAGGATTTTATCGTTGACAAAGGCTACGATGCGCAGTATGGAGCACGTCCATTGAAACGGGCTATCCAGAAATACCTGGAAGATCCGATGGCTGAAGAGATCATCAAAAGCAACCTGTCTGAAGGTGATCAGATCGAGATCGACTATGATACCGATAAAAAGGAAATTGTGGTGAGAACGATCAAACCGAGCAAAGTGAAAAAGAAAAAAGAAGATAGCTAGATTGCTGTTTCGATAAACATAAAAAAATCCCGCTGCGACATTGCAGCGGGATTTTTTGTTTGATCTCTTCTATCTGCCTTAATGGTTGGGTTCTAAAACGGGCAAACTAAACTGACGTACTGGTCATTATTGGTAAAATTAGTCACCGTACCGGCAGAGATCTTATATAGATATGAGGTTGAATTA
>DAIUED010000017.1:0-23714 GCA_036845295.1 Bacteroidota bacterium | reverse complement strand
GTGCGGCCATAGAAATCGGCATTCTTTTTTACTTTATCCGATTCGAAACGGTCGGTAGGATCGTTGGCACCGTTCCCTGTATTGCCGTCGCGGTCGCAGCTTGTGAGGGCGCCCAGAAGGAGCAATGCGCTTGCAAGATGGAGTATGTTGTTCATGGTTTCAAATAGCTTGGTTCAATAGCTGCCTTTCAAAACCGATACCGTCAGGCCGATAAGCCTGCTGTATAAGGACTTCCCCAAAACACGCGTACGGAACCCAAAAAGAAACTCCCGGAAGCGAATACCCCGGGAGTTGTACGCCAACAAAATGGTTGGCAGATTTACTTGTAGTAGGATTAAAGCGTTCCCCTTAATGCCTGTTCACGCTCGATCGATTCGAACAAGGCTTTAAAGTTGCCGGCGCCAAAACCCTTGGCACCCATCCGCTGGATGATCTCATAGAACAGGGTAGGGCGGTCTTCCACCGGTTTGGTAAAGATCTGCAATAAATACCCTTCTTCGTCGGCATCTACCAGAATAGACAATTCCTGCAATTTGGAAATGTCTTCCTTCATGATGCTCATGTGCGCGCCAAGGCGTTTCGGGATCTCATCATAGTAGGCTTGTGGCGGCGGCGGTAAAAACTCCACACCGCGCGCTTTCAGATCGGCTACTGTTTTAATAATGTCGTCGGTAGCCAATGCCAGGTGTTGCACGCCCGCGCCTTCATAAAAATCGATGTACTCTTCGATTTGTGATTTCTTTTTGCCTTCGGCGGGCTCATTGATCGGGAATTTGATACGGCCATTGCCGTTGCTCATCACTTTACTCATCAATGCCGAATATTCCGTAGTGATTTGTTTATCGTCGAACGACAGGAAGTTGACAAAACCCATCACATCCTCATACCATTTCACGGTTTCGTTCATCTGGTTCCAGCCCACGTTACCTACCATGTGGTCGATGTATTTCAGACCTGTGGGTGCCGGGTTGTAGTCGCTTTTCCATTCCTTAAAGCCTGGAAGGAAAGTGCCGTTGTAGTTTTTGCGCTCCACGAAGAGGTGAACCGTTTCGCCGTAAGTGTAAATGCCTGAGCGAACGACTTCGCCATGCTCGTCTTTTTCAACGGTAGGCTCCATAAACGGTTTGGCGCCGCGTTTAGTCGTTTCCTCAAAAGCACTGCGGGCATCTTCCACCCACAAGGCAATGACTTTCACGCCATCACCGTGTTTTTTCACATGTTCGCCAATTGGTGAGTCGCTTTTTAATGCTGTAGTCAGCACTAGTTTAATCTTGTCTTGTTTCAGTACGTACGACGTGCGATCGGTCATGCCGGTTTCCAGTCCTGCATAAGCAAACGACTGGTATCCAAAAGCCGTTTTATAATAGTGCGCTGCCTGCTTTGCATTGCCCACATAAAACTCAACGTAATCGGTTCCCAATAGAGGTAGGAAATCCTGAGCGCCTTCGAAAATTTTTTCTAAGCCGTATTCTACATTTTTAATTTCTTTTGCCATAATAAGATAGTTATAAAATAGGTGTATTTGAATGTCCGCCGGAGACAAGCCGGTCGGCCGGTAAATAATAAAGTTAACTAAACAATTTCCTTAACAGGAAACCATGCAATTGCCATTTGCTGGGTTGGTCACAGGCAGGCAGGAGACCACATAGCCATGTACAGGGCTCGAAGCTCTAACCTGTTTTTCAGAAGTTTGGATTCCATGTTCGATATGGTTATGACCGAATGTGAATATCGGCATTATTTTTTAAATAACCAATGACGATATTCCATGCCGTTTTTAACGAAAACCGGCCTGCACTACAGGAAACCCTTGCGTTTATTCAACCCAGCTTTTGTAGTATTTGCCATCATCTATAGCGAGGGCATCAGCTGTCACTTTAAGTGGACGGAACGTGTCAACCATCACCGCCAACTCTTCGGTTACGGTTTTGCCGATGCTCCGTTCCATGGCTCCAGGCGCCGGGCCATGCGGAATACCTTTTGGGTGCAGGGTGATATGGCCTTGTTCAATGTTATTTCGGCTCATGAAATCACCATCTACATAATACAATACTTCGTCGCTGTCGATGTTGCTGTGGTTGTATGGCGCCGGAATAGCCTGTGGATGGTAGTCGTATAAGCGCGGGCAAAACGAGCACACCACAAAAGCAGGCGTTTCAAAGGTTTGGTGTACGGGAGGCGGTTGGTGCACCCGGCCCGTGATCGGTTCAAAGTTATGGATTGAAAAGGCCCACGGAAAGTTGTAGCCGTCCCAACCCACCACGTCAAATGGATGCGTGGCATAAACCACCTCGTGGATCATGCCGTCTTTTTTTATCTTGATGAGGAAGTCGCCTTTTTCATCATAAGTTTCCAGCTGTGTCGGCAATTTAAAGTCACGTTCGCAAAACGGCGAATGCTCAAGGTGCTGTCCGCTGGCATTTTTGTAGCGTTTTGGTGTGTATAGCGGATGCGGTGTTTCTACGTAAAAAATGCGGTTGTCGGTAGTATCGAAATCGATCTGATAGATCATGCCTCTCGGAATCACCAGGTAATCGCCGTACTCAAACGGAATATTGCCCATGAAGGTGCGTAATGTCCCTGTTCCCTTATGGATAAACAGCATCTCATCACAGTCGGCATTTTTATAAAAATAGCTCCTCAGGCTCTGTTTAGGTGCTGCCAGGCCAATATAGCAATCGCTGTTGAACAATACCGTTTTGCGGCTTTCAAGAAAGTCGTCTGCCGGCTTGATCTCGAAGCCTTTCAGCAGAAGCGATTTAATGTTGTTTTCAACGGCTGCTTTTGGCGCTACATCGTAACTTCGGATAATTTCTTTAACCTGCGTGGGGCGATGCGTATGGTAAAGCAACGATGAAAAACCGCTGAAACCTTCGGTGCCGAAGAGCTGCTCGTAGTAGAAATTTCCTTCCGGTGATTTGAAGATCACGTGGCGCTTTTGAGGGATCGATCCTAGGTGATGGTAGAGTGGCATAATTTAGTGTGTTAATGTAGTGAGTATTGGTTGGGTTTTGATTGGCATACAAGCGTTCACAACCCGTTTTATAAAGATAAAGAATCCGGGCTATGTTTAGGGGTTATTTTGCTTTTTTATCAGTTCCGCCAGGTTTGGCCGCAAACGGCTTTTGTACACTGCCAGGGTTTCTGCCTCGGTTTTATGCCGGGCTTTCCGCAATGCTTTTTGCTCTTCCAGGGGCAATGCCGCTATGTCCATGCATTTCGGTGTACAGCAGCCCTGCATTTTTTCGGCGCATTCGTCGCACTGGATAAACAACAGGTGGCAATCGTCGTTTTTGCAATTTACGTGCGTGTCGCAAGGCTTACCGCATTGGTGGCATGTAGAAAGCACATCGTCGGTAATGCGCTCGCCAATACGCTCGTCGAACACAAAGTTGATGCCCCTGAATTTGCTTTCCAGGCCTTGTTCTTTTACCTCTTTGGCATATTGAATGATGCCGCCGTGAAGATGGTTTACATCCTTAAAGCCTTTGTGTTTGAGGTAAGCGCTGGCTTTCTCGCAGCGGATGCCACCAGTACAATACATAATCACCTTTTTATCCTCCTGTCCTTTCAGATGATCCACTACCAGGGGCAGCTCTTCACGGAAGGTATCGGCATCCGGGCAAAAGGCTTTGTCGAAACGCCCAACTTCGCTCTCGTAGTGGTTACGCATATCTACCACGATGGTATTGGGATCTTCGATCGCCGCATTAAATCCTTTGGCGTCCAGGTAAGTGCCGGTATTCGACGGGTTAAATGCCGGATCGGAAATGCCGTCGGCCACTACCTTATGTTTTACCTTGATGGTAAGTTTATAAAACGATTTGCCGTTGCCATCAACCGCTATTTTAAAGGGAACGCCCGTAAACCGCTCATCGGCATACAAACGGCTTACAAACTCGTCCCAATGGTTCTTAGGCACACTCATCTGTGCATTGATGCCTTCGCCAGCCACATAAATGCGTCCATAACAGCCTAGCTCCGACCACGATGCAAACAATTGGTCGCGCAACGCCTGCGGATCCTCAACAGGCACATATTTATAAAACGACAAGGTAACACGTTCAATGGTTTCAGTGGCTAGGCGTGCTTTCAAAACATCCTTGTTGATCCGGTTTCTTAATTCGGGCTTTCTCATGTAGGTTCGGCATTGGGTGCATTATAGCCACATGGATCTATTCAAAGGCTGGAAAAGCCATCGTTGAATACACACATAATAGATACAATTGCAGGTTATACTATTATTATTTTCGATTTTGGGAACTTCCTTTGTGGGCCATTCCCAAATCAAAAAATTATTTATACGTTTGCAAAGATAGCTAAAAACTAAAAAACAGGAACTGACAATTATCATGTACGATAAGGAAAATAAAATACTGATCATTGGTGCCGGAGGGCAAATCGGGATCGAGCTGGCTCAGGAATTGAGCCTTTTGTATGGATCGAGCAACGTTATTGCAGCCGATCTAAAACCCATTCCGGCACTCGAAAACAACCCTTTCGAGAAACTGGATGTACTCGATAAAGATGCTCTGCTGAACGTGATAAAAAAACACGACATCGCGCACGTGTATCTGCTTGCCGCTTTATTGTCTGCTACCGGTGAGCAAAACCCGATGTTTGCATGGAAACTCAACATGGAAGGCCTTTTCAACGTACTCGATCTGGCCAGGGAGAAGCATATCAGCCGGGTATATTGGCCAAGTTCCATTGCTGTATTCGGCCCTACCACACCACGCGAGCAAACGCCGCAATACACCGTCATGGAGCCGTCAACCGTGTACGGCATCAGCAAGCAAGCCGGCGAACGTTGGTGCGAGTGGTATTACCATAAGCATGGCGTAGATGTGAGGAGTTTGCGCTATCCCGGTCTTATTGGCTGGAAATCGGCACCCGGTGGCGGAACCACCGACTATGCCGTACACATTTTTCATGAAGCGCTACGGCACCGCCAGTATGAGTGTTTCCTGTCGGAAAACACGGCTCTCCCGATGATGCACATGGAAGATGCTATCCGTGCCACGATCGAGATCATGCATGCCCCAGCCGAGCAAATCCGGATCCGGGGAAGTTATAATCTCGGGGGAATCAGTTTTACCCCAAATGACATCAGCGCCGAAATCAAAAAGCACCTGCCAGATTTTAACATTAGCTACAAGCCCGATTTCAGGCAAGCTATTGCCGATAGCTGGCCAAAAAGCATTGACGATTCAGAGGCCCGCAAAGACTGGGGGTGGACGCCAAAATACGACCTTAAAGGCCTCGTTGATAACATGTTGAAAAACCTGGCACAAAAAATGTTATGAGAGTGTAACCATTGCCAATATTTACCGTATGAACTGTAAATTTTGTCGCATTTAACACTTTTAACAGAATCATCGTCCTTTTTGTTGTGTTTGTCTAAAAACTCATACAACTTAGTACGAGATTACATAATTTAGTAACAGTTACCGGCTATGAAAAAAACATACTTTATCTTGATTTTCCTGGTATATCAGATCAGTCAGGGTCAGTCGCAATCCTATGAGGTAGGCCCTAAAGGCGATACCATTAACCTGATCGACGCCTTAGGAAAAAAGCAGGGTAAATGGATCCTGAAAGGGAAACACAAACCAGGCTCCTGTTTCGGGCCTGAGCAAAAGGCAGAAGAAGGCAAATACGCCGACAACCGCAAAGTGGGCAAATGGTTTGAGTACTATTGTAACGGTAACATGAAAAACCAGCTCACTTTCCAAAACGGACGCCCAGATGGTTATGCCATCATGTACCACGAAAACGGAAAAATTGCTGAAGAAGGAAATTGGAAAAACAACCGTTGGACCGGCCCCTATAAATTGTACTACGAAAACGGACAGCCTCAGCATGAATTCAACTTCAATGCAAGCGGCAAACGCGAAGGCCCTGTAAAATACTATTACGAAAACGGGCAACTGGCTATTGAAGGTAATTTTGTAAACGGAAAAGAAGCCGGTGTCATCAAAGAATACCATGAGAACGGCGACCTCAAAGCAGAAAAAACCTTCAACGATGGCAATGTGGATGTCGCTTCCATTAAAGAGTACGAGCCGAAGAAACCAATCGTAAAAACAGTAGAGAAACTCGAAGGTCCTAAAGTGGTACTGAAGCCGGACGAAAAACCAAACGGATCGGCTGCCAAAGGCCCACTTGTACTCAACGGTCCCAACATCACCTACAACAAAAACAAGCAAATCACCAAAGACGGTATTTTTAAAGATAACCGCCTGATGGATGGTAAAAATTATATCTACGATGAAAATGGCATCTTACAGCGGATTTCTGTTTACAAAAACGGAATTTACGTGGGCGACGCGCCAATCGAAAATTAATTTAAAAATTCATTAAAATGTGAAAGACGGCCTCGTGCCGTCTTTTTTTATTGTTAAATTTAAAATCTCATTCGTTATATGGAAAAGCTGTTAATTTATAATACCCTCAGCCGGAAAAAAGAAGAATTTAAAGCGATCAATGCCCCATTCCTTGGGATGTATGTGTGCGGACCTACAGTATATGCCGATGTGCATCTTGGCAACTGCCGTACATTTATGTCCTTTGATATCATCTACCGTTATCTCACGCACATTGGGTACAAAGTGCGTTATGTTCGTAATATTACCGATGCCGGACACCTCGAAAGCGATGGCGACGAAGGTGAAGACAAAGTGTCGAAAAAAGCCAAGTTGCAGCAACTGGAGCCTATGGAGATCGTGCAAACCTATACTGTTGGTTTCCGTGATGTGATGGCGTTGTTCAATACGCTGCCGCCGAGCATCGAACCAACGGCGACAGGACATATTATCGAGCAGCAGGAAATTGCCAAGAAAATCATGGAAAACGGTCTGGCTTACGAAAGTAACGGCACGATTTACTTCGACGTGGAGAAATATGCCAAGTCGAACAACTATACGGCACTTACCGGACGCAAACTCGACGAACTTCTCGAAAATACACGGGATCTCGATGGGCAGAGCGACAAGCGCGGTCGTCTGGATTTTGCCTTATGGATCAAAGCCAAGCAAGAGCATTTGATGAAATGGCCAAGTCCCTGGGGTGTTGGCTTTCCGGGCTGGCACATTGAGTGCTCGGCCATGAGTACCAAGTACCTCGGCGAACAATTTGATATCCACGGCGGAGGCATGGACTTGCAGGCGACACATCATACCAATGAGATTGCCCAAAACGTGGCCTACTGCGGCAAAAGTCCAGCAAACTACTGGATCCATACCAACATGCTAACGGTAAGCGGGCAAAAAATGAGCAAGTCGCTTGGTAACAGTTTTCTGCCCATGGAATTGTTTACCGGAAGCCATCCCTTGTTGAAAAAAGGCTATAGTCCAATGGTCGTGCGGTTTTTTATGATGCAGACACATTACCGCAGTACGCTTGACTTTAGCAACGATGCGCTCGATGCAGCCGAAAAAGCCTATCAACGCCTGATGGAAAGCTACAAGGTGCTTCAGCACTTGAAAGCATCGGATAGCTCGTCGGAGAATGTGGCAGCGCTGGAGCGCGTCTGCTACGATGCCATGAACGACGATTTCAACACACCAGTACTCATTGCGCATCTTTTCGATGCCATTCGCCTTGTAAATTCTGCAAATGATGGAAAAGTAAAACTTAGCCAGGCAGATATCGACTTGCTAAAATCCATTTACCAGCACTTTGTATTTGATATCATGGGATTAAGGAAAGAGGAAGAGAGCGGGAAAGCGAACACCGCCCTGGAAGGTGTAATGAAGCTGGTGCTCGAGTTGCGGGCCAAAGCCAAAGCCAATAAAGATTTTGCAACATCCGACGAGATCCGCGATAAACTGGCCGAAGTAAACATCCAGGTGAAAGACGGCAAAGAAGGAGCAAGCTGGAGCCTTTAATGATTTAATTTTTTTGGAATGAGTATATTTAAATACGTGGTAATGGCTTGTCTGGCGATAGGGGCAGCTACCGCACTTTTAACCGGCTGTGAAGGCGAGAAAACCAAGGAGGTGCCTCCGCCCACACTGGTCACGCAACCTGAAACGCCCAAAGTTCCTGAAATCAAATTCACGGTGGAAACGCAGTACCCACACGATGTAATGTCGTTTACCGAAGGGCTTCATTTTCACAACGGTCAGTTGTACGAAAGTACAGGCTCACCCGACAACGTGCCATTGGCAAAATCGCTCCTGGGCCCGGTGGATCTGAAAACCGGAAAGATCGATGTGAAAGCGGAACTCGATCGCAGCATTTATTTTGGTGAAGGCAGCGTAGTCTTAAATGACAAGATCTACCAATTGACGTATAAAAACCAAAAGGGATTTATTTACGATGCCAAAACATTTAAAAACATTGGCACCTTTACCTACACCAACCGCGAAGGTTGGGGCCTGACGACAGATGGCAAAAGCCTTATCATGAGCGACGGCACCAGCTATCTCTACTACCTTGATCCGGTAAGTTTTGCTGTGACCAAAACCCTGGATGTGGCTGAAGCTGACCGCGTAACCGAGTTTTTGAATGAGCTTGAATACATCAAAGGCTATATTTACGCCAATATCTGGATGACAAATACCATCGTAAAAATTGATCCGGCCAGTGGAGACATTGTTGGCAAACTCGATCTGGGAAACCTCTTGATGGAGAGCAAAACAAAAAACCCGGGCTCGCTCGAAACCAATGGCATTGCTTACGATTCGATCAGCAACAAGATTTTCGTAACAGGTAAGCTCTGGCCAACGATCTACGAAATTAAATTTCCGCTTTAAGGGAAATAAATAAATTCAGACAGGTGTAGTAGCTTTAGGTACGGGCTGCCAACACCGCAACAGTATTTTACGTCATGATTACAAAAGATACACCCAAAAAACTTTTCCTGCTCGATGCTTATGCGCTGATATACCG
This sequence comes from Bacteroidota bacterium, assembly GCA_036845295.1. Lineage (GTDB taxonomy): Bacteria > Bacteroidota > Bacteroidia > B-17B0 > Aurantibacillaceae > UBA4416. The sequence goes on along the minus strand of DAIUED010000017.1, from coordinate 14,819 downwards.
CGCTTATTTTGCCTTCAGCAGCAATCCGCGCATTACTTCCAAAGGTCTGAATACATCGGCTGTCTTCGGATTTACGAATACGTTGCTCGAAATCCTGACGAAAGAAAAGCCAAGTCATTTGGCGGTGGTCTTCGACATGGAAGGGCCGACGGTTCGTCACACCGATTTTTCGGATTACAAAGCCAACCGGGAAGAAATGCCCGAAGACCTGCGTGTGTGCATCCCGATCATCACCGATCTCATCAAAGGATTCAATATTCCCATCATTGGCGTGCCGGGTTACGAGGCCGATGATGCCATCGGCACATTGGCGAAAATTGCCGAACAAAGGGGATTTACAACGTATATGATGACGCCCGACAAGGATTACGGCCAGTTGGTGGATGCAAACACATTCATCTATAAGCCGGCGCGCCTGGGCAATGGCGCTGAAATATTGGGTATGGAAGAGATCTGCAAAAAATGGGAGATCACACATGTTGCACAGCTTATTGATATTCTTGGGCTGATGGGCGATAAGGTGGATAACATACCCGGAATTCCAGGTGTTGGCGAGAAAACCGCCATTCAGCTGGTGAAAGACTTTGGAACGATTGAAAACTTACTGGAAAATACAGATAAACTCAAGGGAAAACTGAAGGAAAAAGTGGAGGCCAACAAGGACAAAGCCTTGCAGTCGAAATGGCTGGCAACGATCATCCTCGATGTGCCGATCGAATTCAACGAAGAAGAACTTGTATGTAAGCCTTGCAACAAAGATGCGCTCCGCGAATTATTTGTAGAACTGGAGTTTCGCGCGATCGCCCAAAAGGTGCTTGGAGAAGACATCGGTGGCAAAGAGCTGTTTGCAAATACCGGGAAGACAAAAGAGAAAACAAAACCCGAAACGCCGGACTTGTTCAACGCCGGGACCGGCGATCTCTTCAGCGACGAGAATATTGCCGCCGAACAGGAGGCTGCCAAAGTGTTTCAAACCATTAAAGACCTGAACCCGAATTACGCATTGTGTGATACGCCTCAGGCGATAACGGATTTGCTGGCAGTGCTCGACGCAGCGCCCGAATTTTGTTTCGATACAGAAACGACTGGGCTGGATCCGCTGACGGCCGAACTGGTGGGCATGTCGTTTTCGGTGAAGCCCGGAGAAGCATATTACGTTCCTTTTCCAGCCAGCCAAACAGAGGCGCAGGCCCTGGCAGAGCGTTTCCGGGCGCTGTTTGCAGATGCATCGAAAGTTCTCATTGGCCAAAATATCAAATACGATTTGCAGATCCTGCAAAATTATGGCATCAGCATTGCCAACAAATTATGGGATACCATGGTGGCTCACTTCCTGTTTATGCCTGAAATGCGGCACAACATGAACGTGCTGTCGGAAACCTACCTCGACTATTCGCCGATCAGCATCGAAACACTCATCGGCAAAAAAGGAAAAGACCAATTGAGCATGCGCGATGTAGCCCTTGATCTTATCAAAGATTATGCTGCCGAAGATGCGGACATTACGCTCAAACTCAAGCAAGCATTTGAACCGAAACTGAAAGAGTCGGAAACGGAAAAGCTATTTCATGAGGTTGAGATTCCGCTTATCGAGGCACTTGCAGGCATGGAGCGGGAAGGCATTAATCTCGATGTGAATGTGCTGAAAGAGTTCTCGGCTCAGTTGCAGGAAGATATCACACGGGTGGATGCCGAGATCCAGGAATTGGCCGGCACCAAATTTAATATCTCGTCGCCGAAGCAGGTAGGCGAGATCCTGTTCGATTACCTGAAGATCATCGAGAAACCAAAGAAAACCAAAACGGGCCAATATGCAACGGGCGAAGATGTGTTGTCGAAACTGGAAGGCAAGCACCCGATCGTCTCGAAGATCCTCGATTACCGGGAGCTGGTAAAACTCAAGTCAACCTATGTGGATACACTGCCTTTGCTGGTGAACGAACGTACTGGTCGTATTCACACGACGTTCAATCAGGTGGTAGCGGTTACCGGACGCCTGAGCAGCGATAATCCGAATTTGCAAAATATTCCTATTCGTACTGAGCGCGGGCGCCAGATCCGCAAGGCTTTCGTACCAAGAGATGCAGATCATGTGCTGTTGAGTGCCGATTACTCACAAATCGAGTTACGCATCGTGGCATCTATCAGCGGCGACCCGAACATGTGCGAGGCTTTTATTTCCGGAACCGATATCCATACAGCCACTGCCGCGAAGGTGTATGGTGTAGAAGCATCGGACGTGACAAAAGAAATGCGGTATAAGGCAAAAAGTGTGAACTTCGGCATCATCTACGGGCAGGGCGCTTTTGGCCTAGCCGACAACCTCAATATCCCAAGGGCTGAAGCAAAGCAATTGATCGATAATTATTTTGCGCAATACCCGGCCATCCGCAATTACATGAGCGACGAAATAGAATTTGCACGCGAGAATGGCTATGTGCAAACCTTGATGGGCCGCAAACGCTGGCTCAAAGATATTACCTCGGCCAACCAAACCGTGCGTTCTTATGCCGAGCGAAATGCTATTAATGCGCCCATCCAGGGTTCGGCAGCCGATATGATCAAAATTGCCATGATCAACATTCACCGCGAGTTGCAACGCATGAAGGTGAAATCGCGCATGGTTTTACAAGTGCATGATGAGTTGGTGTTTGATGTTTACAAGCCTGAGCTGGAATTGATCAAGCCCATCATTGAAAAACACATGCAGCAGGCCTTGCCGCTTAAAGTACCGGTGGAAGTAGGAATGGGAGTGGGCGACAACTGGCTCGAAGCGCATTAGTTTTCTCGAAAAAATAGAAAGCAAAAAAATCCTCTGCGGCCAACAGAGGATTTTTTTATGGTACTGTGAGAACTGCTTAGAACTCAACAACGAATTCAACACGCCTGTTTTTAGCTTTTCCAGCGGCTGTTTTGTTGTCGGCAATCGGCATGGTTTCGCCGTAACCTTTAGAGCTGATGATACGGGAAGCATCGACACCTTTTGATGTAAGGTATTTCGATACTGCATCCGCACGTTTTTGCGACAGCTCCATGTTCTTCGCGTCGTCACCGGCATTGTCAGTATGTCCGGAAATTTTTAATTTATATTCAGGATTTTCCTGCATCACTTTCACCACTTGGTCTAAGATAGAGAACGATGTTTTCTTGATCACGTCTTTTCCGCTTTCGAACTGAATGCCGGTAAGTGCTTTTTCAAAAAGTTGTTTCACTTCTTTTTTCACTTCCGGGCAGCCTTTGTTAGCAGCAGTTCCAGCTACTTTCGGGCAAGCATCTTTGTTATCAGTAATGCCATCGCCGTCAGTATCGATACAGCCGTTGAGGCTAGCCAAACCTTTTACAGTAGGGCATTCGTCGTCTTGGTCGGCAATGCCGTCGCCGTCGGTATCAGGACAGCCATTGAGGCTTGCTAAACCGGCAACATCAGGGCATTTATCATTCGCGTCGGTAATGCCGTCGCCATCTTTGTCAGGGCAGCCATTGAGGTTTGCCAAACCAGCCACGTCAGGGCATTTATCGTCGGCATCGGTAATGCCGTCGCCATCTTTATCAGGGCAGCCATTGAGGTTGGCTACGCCAGCCACATCAGGGCATTTGTCGAGGTAATCGGCAATGCCGTCTTTATCTTTATCGGTTGGGCATCCTTGCAGGTCAACAGACACGCCTTCTGGCGTTCCAGGGCATTTGTCGAGTTTGTTCGGAATGCCGTCTTTGTCGTCATCTTTCGGTTTGCCGATGTTGAAGCCGATGGTGAGCGCATGCTGAAGATTTTGCTCGTTGGATGCTTTGGTGGTAAAATCGAGTTGATCGGTATTATGCCAGATGTAACCCAGGTTGTAAGTGAGGTACACATTTTTTGTCAGCATAATGTTGAAACCTGCACCGGCATTGCCAGTTGCAAAAGTGCCCGGATTGATGCGGCCGGTATTGCTCGGTACGTCGGCAAAGTTGGAAAGGCCACCGCCGATATACAGGTAAGGTTGGATGATGCTGGTTTCTTTCAGCATATAGCCGTTAGCAAATTTGTATTTCAATGCCAGTTGCCCCTGACCCATGCGGCCCAAGAAATTGAGCTTGGTGGTATCGGGTGTGTAATAGCCTGTTTCGCCATAAGAGCCACCCAGGTTGAGGTCGAAGCTCCGGTTAAGGTAAAGACCGAGGTTTAGGTTTCCGAAACCATAAAGGGCTTTGTCAAAGTTAAAGAAGCCATTTCCCTGGTCGCTGTATGATTGGTTGATGCCGCCACCCAATTGGATGCCGACTTTTTTATCTTTTGTCTGTGCCATCACAAACAAACTGTTGACGAGTAAAAGTGCGGTAATACTTTTTTTCATAAAAAATGAGTTGATTGGTTGTTGTTATTTCCGGTTTCAACCTGGTGGCCGACAGGTATCCTTCGGATGATTGCAGGGAACATAACAACCGTGCCAAACTCCAAAAAAAATCCGGCCTCAAAACTTTGCCGGATTGTTTTTAACAGAAGTATATTGAATTTAACGTTTAGTGAAAATGGCTTGCCAGTGCTTACCTGTGTGAAGGTACAGGGTTCCTGAAAGTCTGTCAACTACTTATTGGAGCTTTTGGCACGGTTCCGTTTTTCTGACATTCGCCGCAGGTTTTCCTGGCGACGTTTACCACCTTTATTCTCTTTTTTATTTTTTTCTTTCTTTTCATGAAAGGCACCAGAAGGTGTTACCAACTTTGGGATTTTTTTCAGGCTTTTGTCGCGTTTTACCGGCTTTTCGTCTTTGGTTAGATTTTCCGTAAGTTCTACGGCTTCAGGAATTTCGAGTACAGTGATTTTTTTGCCCATCAGTGTTTCCACGCTCTTTTGCATGGCTTGCTCGGCCTTCGTAACAAAGCTGATGGCGACGCCCGTTTTATCGGCCCTTCCGGTACGGCCAATACGGTGAATGTAAGTGTTCGGGTCTTTCACCGGCATGTCGAAATTAATAACATGCGTAACGTCTTTCAGGTCGAGTCCACGGGCAATAACATCCGTGGCAATGAGCATGCGGTGCGAACCTTCGTCGAATTTTTTGACGGCGCTGAAACGTTGTGGCTGCGATTTATTGGAGTGGATCACGCCGATATCGTGGCCGAATTCGGTTTCGAGTTCCGTGTAAATGTCGTCGGCTATTTTCTTGTTCTTTACAAATACCAGTACTTTGCTTAGCTCGTCGCGCGTTTGGAGCATGTATTCCAGCAAGTTGACTTTGCTGTAAAAATTTGGAACATGGTAAGCCTCCTGGATGATCTTTTCCAGTGGCGTTCCACGGCTGATGAGCTCGATGTATTCAGGTTTTTTGAAAAATGTTTCGATCACCGTTTCCACTTCTTCGGTAAGCGTGGCCGAGAACATCAGGTTTTGCCGCTTTTCCGGCAGCAAGTCAAGAATGGTCACCAATTGTGCCCTGAAACCGAGGTTGAGCATTTCGTCCACTTCGTCGATCACCAGTTTCTGAATGCTATTGAATTGAAGTGTGCGGCTGTGAGTGAGGTCAATGATACGCCCGGGTGTTCCAACTAAGATATCGAGCCCGTCGTACACCTGTTGTTTCTGGATGTTGATGTTCGAGGCGCCATACACGCCCAGGATGCGAAGGTTCATGTATTTAGCGAGTTTTTCGAGCTCGGAAATCACCTGCACAACCAGTTCGCGTGTGGGAACGATGATGAGGACGCGAGGTGCACGTTGCTGGGAAAACGTCAGTTGGCGCAAGATGGGCAGTAAGTAAGCAAACGTTTTGCCGGTACCTGTTTGGGCGATGCCTACTGCATCGCGTCCCGACATAACGACCGGGAATGTTTTTTCCTGGATCGGCGTGGCTTCTTCAAAGTGTATATCCTGTAAGGCGTTTAGTAAGGGCTTGCTGAGGTTGAGGTCTTTAAAGGATGCCATATCGCTGTTTTTCTGCAAAGATACGTTATTTTTCAGGAGCGGGTGGATTAAGCCCTTTCGAACAGGATATGTATGCTGATGGCTGTCGGCATGCAATTATCCGGCTATTGGTGCTCCGGCTGAGCTTGAGTGCCGTTATCATTTCCGTATTGTTTTACAATTTCGGGAGCCACGTTATTTTCGCCAACGCGCTCCCGTGTCGAGTAGATCACGTTTCCGGCTGCATCTCTTTTTTCTTTTGTTTCGAAATACCGTATCTGGCTGGCGGCTCCGGGCGAGCCTTTGCCGAATACCACTTTTTCAATCCTCACGATCCTGCCGGCATCATCTTTAATGATATTGACATCATACACCCAGATTCGCTCCCTCTTTTGGGTTTTGGAAGACTGTTGGGCGAACACAGAGAAAGAGAGCATCAGTAGTGTTGATAATACAAGCCATTGTTTCATGGTCAATTCATTACGGTGGTTAAGCATCTATTCTCAATTATAATATATAGTTATGCACACAGCCTGAACCTGTATGCGGATGTTGGTTGGTGCGTTCCATGCTCTCTTTAACTTTTGAAAACCAACAGCACGATTGCGCATGCGCCAGGGGTTGAAGCGAAAATCCTTTTGCCTGGCTTCGGGAGGCTCAGCCGGCGGGCAAAAGATTGCAGCGGAAAACCCGCCCGGGCGCGTACCTGCATTGCATGCCGTTAAAAGAGGCGCAGCCTGTACGAAACAAGGGGAAAATAGTTTTGTTAAGTTTTTGCTGGTATTATTTTCTCAGGGGTTCCAGCAGGTAATCAAGCCCGTTAGACTTGATCTCATAAATAGTGGCAAGTTGCATGCCAAGTTTTCCGGGAGGAAAGCCGCCTTTGCGTAAAAACCACTCGAGGTACGATACCGGAAGATCGGCCAGAATTCTGCCCTGGTATTTACCGAAAGGCATTTTAACGCTTACCAGGTCGAGCAAGATCTCTGGGTTGTGCATCAGGCGGTTTTCTTCGTGTCTTTTTTGCGGCGTTTCGACCAATAGTTATAACCGACGGCTGCAAGGATGATGATCAGTACAGGGATTTTCCACGATACCAAACCGTTTTCGCCTACATAGCACATGAAACGTTCCCAACGGAACTTGCCTTCGTGCGAATTTTTGGTAAGCGAGCCCAGTACGGAAGTGCCGGTATATGGATTGTTTTTCGGGTCTTTCATACTAAACCACACAAATACCGGCCGGCCCACAACATGATCGAAAGGCACAACGCCCCAACTGCGGCTGTCGGCAGAGTTATGGCGATTATCGCCCATCATCCAATAGTAATCTTGTTTAAAAGTATAAGACGTGATTGGTTTGCCGTCGTATAACACTTGAGCGCCCGAGGTGGTAATGTGGTGGATGCCGTCATCGTAGGTGCTTAGCATTTTTTCATACAAGCAGATGTTGCCGGTATCAATTGCTACGGTCATGCCTTCTTTCGGGAGGGTGAATGGGCCGAAGTTATCGTTGTTCCACGCATAGCTGCGGTTATGCGGGAATATGCGGGCATCGCGATGGCCTTTCGGCTCAATTTTTTCTTTGATGAAATACACGCCTGGCAATTGCTTGATTTTGTTAGCCACGTCCTGCGGCATATTGAGGTCGTAGTAGTTGGTGTCGATGCGTTCAGGCGTATTGATTTTCATCGCCTCGGTTGCGTAAATATCGTAGTCTTCCAGCAGCCGCGATCTGAGAGTTTGTTCTCCTTCGCGGTTGGTTTCGTTCTCACCGAATATAGGATCTTTGGTAGCAACGAGGTAGCGATGCTGGGCGTGCTCGGGCATAGCCTGCTTTTTGTCGTTGATATACACGTCGCCATCTTTGATCTCGAGTTTGTCGCCGGCAATCGCTACACAGCGTTTAACATAGTGCTCGCGCTTGTCAGCGGGCCTGGCAATGATGTCGCCATAAGGTTTGCTAGGTCCATTTACAAAATTCCAGGCAGCGTTTTGGTAGTAGGCATCGGGGTTGCGCCGGCCGTCTTGTTCAGCCTGGTAATTTGCAATATCGCGTACTAGCTGGTAATAGCTCATGTTTTGCGCATCGGATGCCACCGTGTCGCCATCTGGGTAGTTGAATACCACAATTTCGCCATTGGAAGGTTTTGAATAGCCGGGAAGGCGCGTGTACGGAATTTTGATCCACTCGAGATAAGACTTGGTGCTTTTGGTAAACGGCAAGGTGTGGTGGGCGAAAGGAAATGCGATAGGCGTTTGAGGGACTTTCGCGCCGTAGCATACTTTGTTGACGAACAGGAAGTCGCCAACCATCAGCGATTTTTCGAGTGAGGAAGTAGGAATGGTAAAGGCTTCGAAGAAAAAGCCACGGATGATGCTGGCAGCCACAACTGCAAAAATGATCGGATCGGCCCAGTTCTTAATGAATTTTGATTCTGATTTGATGTCGGTAACACCAAAGTATTTAATGTCTTTGCTAAAACCCAGGTAGGCAAAATAGAGGTATGGCATCAGTGCCGCGACGATCAGGTCTTTATCCTGGCGTTTTTTGAAAGCACGGGCCGTTTGAAATCCATAAACACCATACATGATGAGGTTTACGCCGGGAACAATCATGATCAGTCCCCACCATTTCGGGCGGTTGATGATCTTTCCCAGCTCCCAGAAATTGTAAACCGGTATCAGGCCTTTCCAGCCCGGCATGCCCGCTTTTTCGAAGATCTTATAAAGCCCGGCGAAGGAAATTAGAACAAGAATTAAAAAAATGATGTTGCCCATAAACTATATTACTTGTGTGTATCTTGTGTTTTTTATACGCTTGTCTTCTTTCTTAGAGGGAACGAGCCAAACGCATGGTGTTATATCAAATCCTGCATGGTAAATATACCTTTTTTCCCGATAAGAAATTCGGCGGCGATCACGGCACCCAATGCAAAGCCTTTCCGGTTATGTGCTTTGTGCATGATCTCGATATCGTCGATGGCCGATGTGTATTTTAAAATGTGAGTGCCAGGAACTTCTCCCTCGCGCACATCCTGGATAAACAAGGTTTCAGCGTTGCGTTCACTCACACTCCAGCGGTTTTTCCGGTCGAGCTGCTCAATTACCTGGTTGGCAAGAGTAATGGCAGTGCCACTCGGTTTATCGAGTTTATGGATGTGGTGGATTTCTTCCATTTCCACATCATAGTCCGGGTATTTATTCATCAGTTCCGCCAGGTAGCGGTTTACTTTCATGAACAGGTTTACACCTAGGCTAAAGTTGGTGGCGTGAAACAACGCACTGTTTTTTTGCAGGCAGCTTTCTGCAATGCCCTCAAACGCATCGTACCAGCCGGTAGTGCCAACAACCACCGGAACCTGGGCATCGATGCATTTTTGAATATTGGCAACAACCGTGTGGGGTGTGCTGAATTCAATCACTACGTCTGCCTGGCGCAGGTCGCTGGCAGATACCGATGCGGCGTTTGCTTTGCCAATGGTTAATACAATGCGGTGACCGCGTTGCAGGGCAATGGCTTCGATTTCCTTGCCCATTTTTCCGTATCCCGATAATGCAATGTTCATAGTTTCGTAATTGGCGTGGTGGGCCGCTTTTCTGTAGTTACAGATTTTTTTCGCGATGCTAAAACGCCCAGGTTTTATGTTATTTTATCGTTAGTTTGATGCTTAGCCCGGTTTGAAAGCGGGCCTGGTAGCCCATGTTATAGTAAGGTTTGAATTGAAGGCTTAAATCGTCACTCACGTCAAAGGTTTTCAGATGGGCCGAAACATTGGCGTCGATGATATTGAGGGCGTAAGCCACGCCGCAAAGAATGAGGGCCAGATCGCGGCTCTTTTTATACTGGTTTTTCTGAACGATCAGCTGGTTCGGGTCTTTGTAAGCACTTGTGTTCACCGTATTCGGATCGTCGTCGTACATGGCCCGCAGGTTATTACTGTAATATTTGTAGTTGGTGTGGCTGTTGTATGCCCAATAGCCCAGGCCAACCAACGCGCCATACACCACGGGCACTTTCCAGTAGTCGCCATTGTATGCCTGTCCGGCACCCGGCAGCACAGCACTCAGCACCGCGGCTTTGCGTGCAGTTCCATAAATGGCTTTTTTCACCTCCCGTTTGGCGCGCAGCGAATCGGGTTTCATCGGTTCGCTTTTGAGCGTATCTTTTTTTCCGGGAATGGTGTTTACATTTTCGATGGGCTCGTTGTTATAGTTGGTAGAGTCGCTGGTTTGTGCTTGCAGCTTACCGGAACAAACCATCAAGCCCAGGATACTATATAAGAGAAATCGATTCACCTGCGTAAAAATAAACACAGGAAGCCGGGCCACCAGCTTCCTGTGTTTAATTGCTAAGTTAATTAATGTCAAAAAAGGAGAGAATGTGTTCCAGTTCGGTGTCGTTGCTAAAGCTCAGCGAAATGGTGCCTGCGCCTTTGGCGTTGCGTTTAAAATCGAAGGATTTGCTGAAGATCTTTTCCAGTTTCTTGGCAATTTGCTTGTCTTCGATGCTCAGCGGCTTTTCCACGCGCGAGGTTTTTGGTTTAAACGCAAGTTTCTCGCCACGCGCGAGGTCTTCTACCTGCCGAACCGAAAGTTCATTTTCCACTGCCATGGCAAAAATAGCCAATTGCTTGTCTTCATTTTCGATGCTGAGCAGCGCACGTGCGTGGCCCATGCTGATCTCTTTATCGCGCACCGCCTTTTGAATAACGGCAGGCAGTTTCAGCAGGCGCAGGAAGTTGGTAACCGTACTCCGTTGCTTGTTTACTTTTTCGCTTAGTTGTTCCTGTGTAATGTTACATTCGTCGATGAGGCGTTTGTAGCTCAATGAAATTTCGATCGGGTCGAGGTCTTCACGTTGGATGTTTTCGATCAGCCCCATTTCCAGCATAGCCTGGTCGTTTGCCACGCGGATGTATGCCGGAATATCCGTAAGGCCGGCCAATTGGGTGGCCCTGAAACGGCGTTCGCCGGAGATGAGCTGGTACTTGTCGTAACCGAGTTTGCGAACGGTAATAGGCTGGATGATGCCATGTTGCTTTATCGAATCGGCCAACTCCTGGAGGGCCATTTCTTCAAAATTGGTACGCGGCTGAAACGGGTTGGTTTCAATATCTTTTACTTTGATCACGGCAATTGATCCAACAACCGGCGCGGCTTCGCCCGATTGCTTGGTGGTAATGTCCGTTTTGGCATTTTCTAATAATGCGCTTAATCCTCTTCCTAATGCCGGTTTTTTGTTAGTGCTCATAATCCTTCTCTATTAAATACGTATTCTTATTCGTTCAATGTTTTTTAAAGCAATATAGCGCGCACGCTTCGGTTTGCCTTGCTTTTCATGTCCGGCGCTTACCTGTGTTTCAACCTTCGTTAAATTCCGACTCTTCCTGTGTAAACGTCATCGTGCGGTCTTCATCGCTGATCTTCGTCAGCCCGTTGCGTTGCAGGATCTCGCGTGCCAGGTTGAGATAATTTATCGAGCCTTTACCCACGGCATCGTGCATGATGATCGTTTTACCGTGGCTCGGTGCTTCCGCCAGTTTAATATTTCTTTGTACAATGGTATTGAACACCATGTTCTGAAAGTGCATTTTCACCTCTTCCACTACCTGGTTGGCCAGTTTCAGGCGCGGGTCGTACATGGTCAGCAGCACACCCTCGATGTCGAGGCTGGTATTGATGTGAGCCTGCACGAGCTTAATCGTTTGCAACAGCTTACCCATTCCTTCGAGAGCAAAGTACTCGCACTGTACAGGAATGATCACACTGTCGGAAGCCGCCAGAGAGTTGATCACCGTTAGTCCCAGCGACGGGCAGCAGTCGATGATGATGAAGTCGTAGTCGTTCTTGATCTTATCGAGCGCCGCTTTCATCATGTAATCCCTGTCGGGCAGGTTCACGATTTCCAGCTCAATAGCTACCAGGTCGGTATTGGTTGGCAGCAGAAACAGGTTTGGTGTTTCTGTTTCCAGGATCACATCTTTTGGGTGCGTGTTATTGATGATGCATTCATACAGTCCGGTTTTCACACTTTTGGGCTCGATGCCTACGCCCGAAGTGGCATTGGCCTGCGGATCAGCATCTACCAGTAGCGTTTTATACTCCAGTACTGCCAGCGAGGCTGCTAAGTTGATGGCAGACGTTGTTTTTCCAACTCCACCTTTCTGATTTGCAATAGCAATGATTTTTCCCATGATTCTTTCGTTAATGTCGTGTCTGCAATCGTATGTTTACTATTTGGTAATCGTTTCGCCAATGGCAAGCAGGGTGAGATTGCGGCCTGCACGCCTGAATTTGAATTTAGCGTCCTCCTGGTCGATTTTGATAAAGCCAAACGTATCGTAATGCATGCCAATAATGTCGCCGCAATTGATAAAATCGGTGGCGATAATGGCGTTGTCTATTCCCATCGTGAAATTATCGCCGATAGGTAAAAAAGCAAAATCGATGGACCGGTAATTGCCGATCAGCTTCATATCGTAGGTAAGTGCCGTATCGCCGGCATAGTAAAAATTCCGGTCGGTGCTTTCAATCACAAAACCCATCGGGTTTCCGCCATTAGAGCCATCGGGCAAACTGCTGCTATGCACCGCATTCACACACTTCACCGAGCCAAAATCGAATAGTTTTTTTCCACCGATGTTCATTGGGTGCGTGTTGGTGATGCCTTGTCTTTGCAGCCACACATGTATTTCCCAGTTACACACCACGATAGCACCGGTTCGTCTGGCAATAGCCACCGCGTCGGCCACGTGGTCTTCGTGCCCGTGCGTGATGAGTATATAATCTGCTTTTACCGTTGTGGCATCGATGTTCTTCGCCAGTTCATTGGGTGTAATGAAAGGATCGAAGAGTAGATGTTTCCCGGTAATTTCAACTCCAAAGCAGGAGTGTCCATAATAGGTGATATTCATGGATCAGAGGTTCAAATATTAGTCTTGATATAACACGTAAAGGTAAACTATTTAGGGGTCTTCTCTGTTTTTAGTTTTTAACAGTAAAATTCATAACTTCGCCAAAATGTTAATAATATAATGAGTTCAATTACAGTAATATCCGGCACTAACAGGGAAGATAGCCACACTGAAAAAATTGCCAGGCATTACGAATCTGTTCTGCAAGCCAAAGGCGAACAGGTGCATTACTTTAGTCTCAAAGATTTGCCCACTGATTTCATCAGTTCCGACCTGTATGGCAAGCGCTCCGGTGCGTTTCAGGAAATAATCGATCGCTACGTCACCGATCAGCACAAATTTGTTTTTGTAAGTCCGGAGTACAACGGCAGTTTTGCCGGGGTTTTGAAAGTGTTTCTGGATGCCGTGCCGCCGCGCCTGTGGGCGGATAACAAAGCCTGCTTGGTTGGTGTATCATCGGGTAGGGCAGGTAACCTCCGGGGTCTTGAACATCTCACCAATATCCTGAACTACCTGAAAGTGAATGTTTACCACAACAAACTTCCCATTAGCCGTGTGGATACGCTGATGAATGGGGTTGGCATCAAAGATGAAGAAACCCTTAAAGTCATAGACCTTCAGTTGGAGGGTTTTTTAAGATTTTAAGATCATGTACCAACAACTCGAAATCATTTTTTACGTAAGCGACCAATACCGTAGTCGCGGTTTTTATGCCAATTTACTGAACCTTGAGCCGGTGCTTGATGTGCCTGGAATGACGGCATTCGATCTTCACGAGGGGCTGAGGCTTGGCCTGATGCCTGAAGGTAATATCGCCAACATCATCACACCTGCTTTGCCGCATCCGCAGGAAGCTGCCGGAATACCGCGCTGCGAACTTTACCTCTATGTCAATGATGTTGCCGGGGCTTACAAACAGGCATTCGATTGCGGTGCACGTGCCATTAGTCCTGTTCTCGAACGGAGTTGGGGGCATACAGTAGCTTACGTAGCCGATCCCGATGGGCATGTGATTGCTTTTGCCCGGCAAGCAGTGGCGTGAAAAATTAACCATTAAAGCTGCATTCCGCCAGGGCGCTTGGCTTGTTCGTAACCTTCGTCGATGAGCCGATGCGAACTTTTACTGGCCATCACCGCCAGTTCGTCGCAGCGGTTATTTTCTACATTCGATGCGTGGCCTTTTACCCACACAAATTTCACGATGTGTTTGCTAAGAGCCCTGATCAGGCGTTTCCAAAGGTCTGGGTTGGCTTTGCCTTCGAATCCTTTTTTGATCCATCCAAAGATCCAGTTCTTGTTAATGGCGTCCACCACATATTTGCTGTCGGAATAAATGATAACATGCAAGCCTTCTTTTTTGAGGCTTTCCAGTGCTACAATCACACTTAAAAGTTCCATGCGGTTGTTGGTGGTACGCACATAACCCTGCGCCATTTCGCGTCGCTGCGATTTGTATTTCATAACTATGCCGTAGCCGCCAGGCCCCGGATTTCCGCTACAGGCGCCGTCGGTATAAATTTCAACAACAGGATTGTCCATGGTGGGCGACAAATATAGATCATTTCCCACGATTGTAGGAACCTACGTAATAAATTTAGAATGATGCATGGTTTTTTTTGAGATTTTGCGGCTTCGGTTCTGATAGTTTTTCTTATATTTAATGCTTAGTATAAATGTAACTGCATGGCAAAAAAAACGACCAAGAAAGAGAAAAGTTTCTTTCCAGAAAGTTCCCTTACATTTTTGACAAAATACCTGAACAACCCTTCGCCCACTGGTTTTGAAAGCGAAGGACAGAAGCTCTGGCTGAGTTATATCAAGCCTTACATCGACGATTACTTTGTTGATACATACGGTACGGTAGTGGGCGTAGTCAACCCCGAGGCTCCATACAAAGTAGTGATCGAAGCTCATGCCGATGAGATATCCTGGTTTGTTCATTACATCACCAAGGATGGTTTTATCTACCTGCGTAAAAATGGTGGCAGTGATCACCAGATCGCTCCATCGAAGCGGGTAAAC
>DAIUED010000016.1:22545-23753 GCA_036845295.1 Bacteroidota bacterium | reverse complement strand
GTACATATTTTTACTTGTGTGCTTCCGATCCATCTTCACCGCAACTCGTCTTTTACATTGCACCTGGTGCGAAGTAAGGAATCAGGATAGAAAAGGTTCACCTGCTTTTATTTAAGTAAGCTCTCATCAAGCTGAATACATATACAGTCTGAAAGATTACTACAGGCACTAGCGTTAGTTCCCGGCACGCAAAACGATACATTCGTGCAGCCATTATTTGTACTCATCCCACAGTTCTCATTTCTACATGAATTATTGGCTCCTCCACCTATACGGGCCATTTGTTGTTCCGTTAATGTCGAAAACCCACCTTTCAAAGTGCCGTTTTCAGAAGTCAGATTGGGAATAGTGTTCAATTTTTTTCTTTTCATTTTTATAACTTTTATGATGCATTAAACCCAACTTTTTTAAAGTTAATTGGGACGTTAACTGTTGCTACGCAGCAAATTCTCATTTAATTACATGGCAGGCAGGCGCCATCAGTTAGCTATTGTAGAACCGGCACCGGCTTAGTGACCCCGCACGGGTATTGGTTCGTACAGGCATGGTTAGTGGTGCCTTCGCATCCAAGTCGGTTCGAGCAACTATCGTTCATGCCGGAATTACATAGGGCGTTATTCGTACATCCTCCGTTAGTGCCGCCACCACCTTTAATTTTGGCCATTTGTGTTGCCGGCAAAGCGCTAAAGCCACCGGAAAGCTTGTTCCCCTCTACGTTTAGCCGGGGAATTTCATTTACTATAAGTTTCATTTTTTATTTTTATTCGTGCAGTTAATTGATTATTAAACCAAAGTCCGGCTTTTATTAAAGCAAGGGTGCATTTCCGGAACTGGTTTGGGATATATCGCAGACGCTTTATACTCCGGCATTGCTGCCTATGGAGTAAGCCTTAACGTCAGAAGAAACCCGGTTCCATTCATTACTGAAGCTACCATTCATGCATGTGCTGTCAGACATCTTTCTTGCATAAGGGCAGCCCTTTTCATCAAAGAAAGAAGCTATTCCGATAACTGAGCAGCCACGCCGTTTGTACAACTAAAATTTCTCCCAATACACCACGCAGTATTTGAACAGGCATTATTTCTTCCCGAGCAATTTATACTGTTAGTACAATTATTATTCGAAGTCGAACAACCGTCGTTTGCTCCGCCAGAAATTTTCGACATCTGGTCAGATGTTAGTGAAGAAAACCCGCCTACCATTTTAC
>DAIUED010000016.1:0-22445 GCA_036845295.1 Bacteroidota bacterium | reverse complement strand
AGCGTTTTTAAGTCAATGAAGCGTTTGACTTGTGAATATGGTTACGATTCATCGAAATAGAACTTGGTATGTCCGAAAAACCCAGAATACAGTGCCGAAAAATTTTTTCAGCTAATAAAAGTAAGATCAATGGCGTTGCCAAGACATTTACATGCATGACAACAACTGCGGGATCTATTTCGATACCGGAAAAGGCAAGCCCTGTGTACAACTAAAATTTAAGCCCTCGCAAGACACAATATTTGCACAGGCATTATTTCTTCCAGAGCAATTCATATTGTTGGTGCAATTATTATTTGAATTCGAACAACCGTCGTTTGCTCCGCCCGAAATTTTCGACATCTGGTCAGATGTTAGTGAAGAAAACCCGCCTACCATTTTACCATTGTCCGATTTTAGCTCCGGAATTGCGTTTAATTTTTTTTGTTTCATCTGTATTACTTTTTAATCAATTACTCATGCCTCAGCGTTTTTAAGTCAATGAAGCGTTTGACTTGTGAATATGGTTACGATTCATCGATATGAAACTACAGAGGTCGGCAAACAACTCAAATACCTTCCTGGAAGGTTTTTTTTATACCTGATAAATGGTAAGACCTATGGCGTTTTAAAGAAATTTAAATACCTTTCTGTCATACTAAATTTCAATGCGCTGGATCAAAACGCACCTTATCACTACAGTTCACGGCTTTTCTACGCGCCATGGCGGTATTTCTCCAAAGCCTTTTGAAAGCCTTAACCTGGGAGGGACCGACGATACCCCTGAGCATATTGCGGAGAACAGAAAACTTGCCTTAAATGATCTTGAGATCCGTTTTGAACAGGTTTCCTACCTCAATCAAATCCATAGCTGCGAGGTGCGGCAAGCGGCTCCCGGCAAACAAACCGGTGATGCACTCGTAACCAACCAAAAAGGACTGGCTATTGCCGTTGGTGCTGCCGACTGCTATCCGCTGCTCTTCCACGATGCCACCAACGGCGTGATCGGAGCCGCCCACTGCGGCTGGAGAGGAACACTCGGGCGCATCGCCGCCAATACCATCCGTCACATGGTAGATCTGGGCGCGGAAACCGGAAAGATAACCGTTGCCATTGGCCCTGGCATCAGCCGGCAACAGTACGAAGTGAGCGAAGAGCTGATCGGGCAGTTTTCGCGCGCTGGCTTCCCTGAGTACTGCTGGAGCCATCGTCAACTCGATCTGTTATCGGCCAACCGTTTCGTGGTTCTTGAAGCTGGGATTTCAGCAGATAACGTCTGGAGCCTGAACCGCTGCACGACAGAAACAGACTTCTTTTCATACCGCCGCGACCAGGGCAAAACGGGGCGCTTGTGGGGCGTGATCATGTTGAAATAATACGTATATTTGTACCGCAGATTACGGCTCTTTTTTCTATTACTACGCTGTTCCGCACAAACCTCTAAACACATGAAAAAATACGGTTTTCTTTTTTTGATCCTGGCTCTTTTTCTATTGTGGCCTGACGTAGGCGAGGCACAATGCTCCATGTGCAAAGCGGTGGTACAAAGTAGCATGGACCAGGAAAATTCCGTGGCGCGAGGCATCAATAAAGGCATTCTTTACCTGATGGCGATTCCCTACCTGCTTCTGGCTTTTATTTTCCGTAAACAAATTGCCACCCTATGGAGAACAATGCGTGGTAAACCAGCTCCTGAAGCAAGCGAGGAATAACGCATTGCACGTTTTCTTCTTTTGTCCAGGCATCATACTGACAGTATTCCCTAATAGCCGGTAACAGCCGATACCTTAACCTGGTAGTTGACTATACATTTTTTCAGATTATTTATTTTTTAGCGTCCGGGCGCGCTTTTGCTCCAATCTTGTGTCTGTTGGCTTCGAGCACCTCAGCCACCAGTCAAAAGGATTTCCGCGACAATCGCTGACGCGGTGGCGCCAAAGAAAAAAGAGACTGCATTGACATGGATGCTTTTACCGGCCTATTCTTCCGCCACCTCTTACCAGTATCTCCGAACCTTCGGCCAACAACACAGAGTGCGGTTGCTGATTGCTAAGTCCTGCAAAAGAAGGTCCGTATAAGCCTTCAAAATCGATACTGACATCAAAATCTGTTACCCGGTAAGTTTCCCACCGCGGGTGTTCTACAGCATATTCGGATGTTTCTGTCAACGATAGCTTTGTATAACCCCAATAATGCTCGGTGATGAATTCCTCGATGCTGTTTTGCGCCATGGGGTTCAACTTTTTTTCGGCGCGGCAACGCATGTGATTCATTTTCCGGTTATGACGCCAACGGTATTCTACGGCCAATTCGTTGTCGTGCTCGGTAATCGTGTGTCCCATCGGAAGAGTCACATACTTTTCGCGGTAAAGCGTATTGGCAATAAAAGTAATGGCCGGTTTCGACACAATTTCCTTGATGAACGTGGTGCCACGCCGGACCGTTCCATCCGGCCCTTTGCAGGTATTGTAAAAACGTAAATTTACCTCTTCAAAATTCACATGAGAAAATACCTTCACACCTTTTACCCGCGTATTTAGGAACATAAAGCCAACCATGCTCACCAGGCATTTGCCCTGGTAAAGATCAGGTTCGGTATATGCCGGCAGATAGGGCAATATAGCGTCAACCCCGACCTCGTAGTTCACCATCAGGAGTTTTCGCCACTCGGCTTTTAAAAATACGGGCTTTGTCATTCGCGTGTTATTCTTCCGTGAGAATCGTATAAGGGAGTGTGTCGAGGTCATAAACCAACAATGCCATCAGCGTGCGGATAAAATCTTTACCATATTTGGCATAATACATACTCACATTATCATACCGTTCCTGAGGAGTATGATTAGGAAATAACTTTCCTTTGATCGCCCAGATCTGGTTCACATCATTTTCTGAACGCTGTTTCAAGGCGCGGTTCATTTTTTGCTCCAGGTTTGCCAAGCCATTGGCTGCCTTTTGTTTTTCGGCCTCCACCGTACCTGCCAGTGTTTTATCGATTGCGGTTACCAGGTCAGACAACGACGCATACAGCGCATTTAGTTGCTCACGCGTTTGGTCCAACACCTGATGATCGTATTCGGTCTTAATAAATTGCTTGACCAATTCTTCGCCATCCCGAAAAACATCCGGTACCGCGATATTCAATTTCTGCATTTTTGCACGCGTGCTTTTGTCGATAAGCATCACAAAGTGGCGCGGCATCAAAATCGGCATCTCCAGCCCAAATACATCGAAGAGTTTTTTGTATTCCAGCCAATACGCGATTTCGCCCGGCCCGCCCACATACGCCACATTCGGTAGTATCTTCTGCTGGTAAAGCGGGCGGAGCACCACATTGGGACTCAACATCTCCGGTGAGCGGTCGATCAAATCCTCCAACTCTTTTCCCGACAACACGCGGTCTGTATTCAGGATCTTGTAAGTATCGTTTTCCTGTTTTTCGAGTCGCTCCCTCAACTGAGTCTCTTTGTAAAATGCATTGATCTCACGAGGGTTCACCTGGATGCCGTAACGGTCTTTCAGTTGCCCGATGGTATCATTGACCGCAGCGAATGCCTCATTTTTGAAAATATCTTTTTTGAATTCTTCCTTAAACAAAGCCTTTAACGCGGGATCGTTTCCGTCTAATGTTACCAGTCCGTATTCTCCGAATAACTCGTTGGCAAGGTACCTGGTGGCATCAGCCAGACTTTTATGACCCAGATAGGCTTTCTCAAACAGCGCCAGGATGCTTTTGGCCTGCTCGCTTTCGCCGAGGATCTGCTTTAACTCTGCAAGTGCATCTGCTATGCCTTCTGTGTTGAACTCTCCAACACTCCCTTTCTGCGTGCTGGTCCAAACCACTTTCTTACCATACACGTGGGCGTGATTAATCTCTTCAAAGTCATGATCTTCACTCGCCATCCAATACACCGGCACGAAATGCTTTCCAGGGAAACGTTGTCCAAGGGTTTTTGCCAGGTTAATGGCGCTAACGATTTTGTAAATAAAATAAAGCGGGCCGGTAAACAGGCAGAGCTGGTGACCGGTTGTTACAGTGAACGTATTCTCTTCACCGAGTCTCGTAACATGCGCCCAGGTAGCAGGGTGGGTATTCTCTACCGTTTTGGCCTGCCGTTCCAATGCTTTCACCAGCACCTCACGGTTTAGGGAGGCAAAAGGGTTTCGATTCAAAAACTCGCGATAACTTGCTTCGTCAGTATGAAATCTGTAAAAAGGACGAAGGCTTTCTGATGCCTGAATGTAGTCGGTAAATAAGCCGGAGAACAGTGATGTATCACTTAACGAAATGGTTTGTTTTGTAAACATAAAATATGATGCCTGCTAAATTACTTATCTTAACCGACAGGCCCGAACCACGACTCCTGTTTTTTGTTTTTTTCACACAGTCACGCTAGTCGCTGCCTTAGTCGGCAAGGATTAGCTTCCTGCTTTGTGACTTTCCGTTTACCGTCAGTTTCACGATATAAACACCAGAGCCGAGGTTTTGTTCCCGGCGCGACAGCGACATACTATAATCGCCTTCGGGCTGCTGTTGGCGCTGCGTTTGATACACGCGCTTTCCGAGAATATCCGTTACTTCCAGCTCTACACTCGCAGGTGCTTGCAGGGAGTATGCCACCGTGGTTTGGCCATAAGCCGGATTCGGGTAAAGCGCAAAACTGTTACCCGAGAGTTCCTGCTGTTCCATACCTACCGTTTGTGAAATATTCACGTCGTCGATATAAACCTGGTTGCCCTGAAAGCTCGATTTGTATTGGAATTTTACCCGGAAATTGTTGGTAAGGAAGGCCGCCGGTATCTGGATGAAATTTTCAGTCCAGGTGGTGGACGCATTTGGCACAAAAGCCGTTGTGCTGAGCGGGTTATTCACCAGGGTTGTTCCGGTGTAAGTGGCCCGTGTGATCCAGTTGACGCCACAATTGGTGGAAAACAACACTTTCAGTTCGTCTTTCACTTCCGGATTTAACGGTGTGGTGCTTGTGGCTGTGGCGGCTATTTTGAAACTGAATGAACGGTTTTGCGTGCCGGTAAGGTCGTATGACGGGCTTAGCAACTCATCCACATCGAAGCCATAGTTGCCGAAAGCACCCATGCGCATGGCGTTGCTTCCACCGGTGCCTGCACCTGCAACCCATTCCCATTTATGGCCGTTATTGTCAATATCCACCGATTGCCAGGCGCTATTCAATACCGTAGCCGCCTCGAAGCCTTCGCTGTAAGAACCACTGTAAACAATGTCTGCTGTGCTATTGTCCACGCGGATGTATTGCACTTTGCTGATGGTGCCGGTGCCAGCAGCATTGGTGGCCGAAAGGCTTACCGAGTAAATACCGGCCGCTGTATATGTTACCGTAGGATTCGCGGCTGTGGAAGTGGCTGGAGAACCGCCCTGGAATGTCCATACGCGGCTGGTTTCTGCGTCATTTGAAATGCTTTTGGTAAAATTAACTGTGCTGCCTTTGCAAATGCGCGTGCGGTTCGCATAAAAGTCAACTTTTGGCACGCAGGTTACTGTTGGCCCTGTAACACCGGTGGCCGCAAGGTTGGCAGGCGACCAAAGGTTGCTCCTGCCCGATACGGTACTCTCTACGGCAGCGCGCATGCGGTTCATTTGCCCGGTAGTAAACATTTGGGTGCAATACGAATATTCCATGTAATTCTGGATATTTTCGATCACGCCGGTTGAGCCCAGGATCGACACATCGTCGATGGAGAACGATCCCAGGTTGTCTTCGGCATTCCAGGCATATATTCTGAATGTGACCGGTACATCTTTATTGGTGAATGACGTCCCCGATACGGAAATACGGCTACCTGGCTCGGCGGATGTTGCATCGTTTTTATAAAAAAACACGTTGCCTCCATTGACGCTCAGATTGGCATTGGCAGGCGAAACCGATGCTGTAAGGTTGGCAGTGAAACCGTCGGCACTCGAACGGATGGCATAGGTACGCGGGCCGGTGGCTGAACGGTTGACGGAAAACTGAAGACCGTATAAACTCATGGACGAGGTGTTGTATTTGGGCGCTACCGTTACCTCGTAGTACTGAGACGTGCTTAAGCTGCCGGTGAGCGCGCTGTAATTGGTTTCGCCATTGGCCGCGCCTGTAGGCCAGCCGGAAAAGGCAAAAGCACCCGCAGCAGAAGCGTTGGCAGAAACACCCACTGCGGTAAACGGTGTTACAGCGAGGCTATCAAAAACAGCCGGCACGGGCGTTGGATCCACAGATCCGGACGACACCGTAACAGCATTGAAATTGAACGCACCGGTAGAGAAGGTATCGATCATACAGTTAGGAGTCAGAAGATCGGGGCAGTTGGTATGACCTTTCGTGATAGGCGTATCGTACACCAGATCGTCGCCACAGGCAAGCCCTACATTGATGGAAATGTTGATGGTAGTGTTCCATGGGTGACCGAGGTCGAGCCAATGGCCTATTTCATGGGTGAGCGTACGCGATTTGTAAGGCGTGCTGGTGCCAATAGACCCAACATAGTCCGCCAATACCATAAGCCCATCGTGTACCGACAGTGAACCCGTTGCCGCTGAAGGATAATATGCATATCCGGCCCAACCTTGCTGCAAAGCCTTGGCTGTCCAGATATTCAGGTATTTGTCGCGCGGCCAGGGATTGATCTTGGCGCTGTCGTCGCCGTAGTTGGTTTTACTGGTATAGATGCGGTCAATGCCATTGGTGCAGTTTCCCTGTGGATCGAGCTTCGCAAGGGCAAACACCACTTTGATGTCGGAAAGCAGCGGTTTGAAACGCGGGATGATGAGCGAGGTGTCGGCATTGAGCTTCCGCATATCGGTATTCAGTACATTGATGGCATCGATGATCTGCGCATCGGAAATATTTTCCGAGCCATTTTGGTGCAATACATGGAACACAACCGGGATGGTATAAACCGGTACACTTTGAATGCCCTTACCTGCCTGGGCACCTGCCGCCTGGGTGTAATCCTGCTCGTGTTGCAGAAAAGAGGCTTTCATTTCGGGGTGCGAATCAAGTAGCTGTTTCATGGCAGCATCACTGCCACAATATTTCACCTGCTGAGCCGCCAATGGCTGGACAGACCAACACAGAAAAGCAAAAAGACCTGGTAAAAAAGATTTCATACAAACGGATTTTAGTGCGGTTATCTATCAAAGATAATTATAAATGGCATTAACCTCAAAGTAATTTAGCAGAGCGGAGGCCGCAAAAAATGATGTCCGTCCCATTCTTCCCGCGGGCATGATGCAGCCCTCCGCACAGCTCTATGGCGGTACCACACGCGCCAGGGATGCAAAGGGCCTGGTTCTTTTCAGGGCTTGTTTCTTTGGCCCTGAAAAAACCGAAGCGGAGCGGAGCCCGGAGCAGCCCGCCCGGGCGCCCAAAACCCACATGTGGTGGCTCTGCGGTTCAATGAACCCAGCGACTGGTTGCACTCCTGCGTAAAATCACGCAGGACAACGTTTTCCACGTGTAATTAACATCCATAGCCCTGTTTTTCAGAATATTACCGTGCAAGAACCGCGCATTTAGTGAATTACGTGGCATTTTGTTGATAACCCAACTTCAGTGCTGCCCCAGGCCTTCGTATTTTTATGTGTTAAACAGAGCTATTTTTAATGAGTTTACAGGTCAATGTAAAAGATTTACTATCCAACCTTTACCACAACCGTGGTATTGTGGAATTATTATTCGGGCAGCGCGACCAGGTAACGGTGAACGAGCTGTTGGGCCGCGACGACATTACAGAAGAGCAGTATAAGAAGCTCATCTCGCTCGACATTCTGTTTGAATACGAAAACATCGTAAGCCTCAACGACTCGGTGGTGGCAATGTTTGAAGACTTTATGGAGATTGGCGAGGTAACACCGGGCTTCATCAACGACTACATCAATGAGCTGAAACGCCACATCGCATTTTACCAGGAAGCACGCGAAATGCGTTTCCTCCGTGCTATCAAGAAATACCTGAAGCGCATCAACGCCACGCTGACGCGCGAAATCATCAAGTTGCAGAAAAACGTTGACGACACCTACAAGAACGAGAGCAACTACCGCATCAAGCTACAAAAGCTGGAAGACTACCGTGAGAAACGCGATACAATCATCGAATTCATTAAAAAAACCACGGAAATTGTCGATGAAACACGCACCCTGTTTTCCATTACCAACGATACGGAATTGTTTGGCATTGTGTCGGCGCTGAAAGCCAGCCTGATCGAGAACCTCGACTTCCTGATCGAAATACAGACCGACATCACGGACTTCATCAACAAAATTCAGTTCCAGCTCGATGTGTACAAGAAAGCTCAACGCTTGAAGGAAGTAAAAGATCATGGCACGCTGCATTACAAAACCAATTTCCGGGAAGTGGTGTCTGGCATCAATACGCTGAAGCACAACGGACACAAAACGCCGAAAACAAAGATCCCGATCGACTTCCTGTACAGCGACGAAGGGCATGTGTTGTGCAAGCGCATTTCGGAAAAATACAAGATCACGCGTCTGATGGTGCGCGGACTGGCCGACAAGATGGCCGGGAACTTCAAAGACAAAGGCCTTGAGCAACAGATAAAACTCGATACCGAGAAATTGGTGGAACGTTTTCTGAGCCAAAGCAAACAGAATTTATTTGAATACCTGATGGACTACAAGTTTCCGAAAATGATCGGCACGGTGAGTTTCGAGGAACGCCTGTCGTTATTTGTGGAAATTGCCATGGAATACCAGACCCAGCTTGACTTTAAATACCGCCTGCAATACCACGATTACATGGACGGCGAGCGGAAAAAACGCCTCGGTTACACCCTGATCCTGCCGCTGAAAGAAAAAGAAAAGACGAAACGAAAGGCATCCTAAGACACAGGCAGAAGGTGTGAAACCCGAGCCAACAAACAACAGACAACACACAAGAGACCGAATACCATGGAAGAATATAATTTTAACTTACCGAAACAAACACACGATATATTTGCTGTGATGGCGCGGGGTGCGTTTATTTCGAGCAACGGAACCCGGGATGGCATGAACCGCCTGTACGACGTAATCAATAATCCGGAGAACTTCGACCGCTTGCAGGCCTACTTCAACGTGATCCGCTACAACATCGAACGGGGAAATAACTTCTTTTACTTTTCGAAGTTACACGAGCCGAACAGCGAGATCGAAAAAAAACTGGAACGTTTTGAACGTTACATCGACATCATCGACCTGTTTGCCAGCATGGATAATAAAATCGGGATTGGCAGCCGGTTTCGCCCCAGCGAAATTGCAGAAGAGTGTAATGCCAATGTGCGCCTGAAACAAAAGCTGCAAAAAATTCCGCTGTACCGTTCGGAAACTCTTCATAACAAAGTGCGCGAGATTTGCGACCTGATGAGCCGCGACTCGTTCCTGGAACTGGAAGACGAAAAAACAGAATCGTACAAAGTACTGGACTCGTATGCCTACCTGCTCGACATTATCAACTCGGTAGCTATTTATGAAGACAGCGGCAACAGCGACGATGCCCAGGGCCTGATTTATAATTAACAGACCGGCTCATTTTTGGAAGAGCGACTTCGCCTGAGAACACAACTAATAACTATTGTATAACCATAAAGCTAAACTCATGACCTCTAAAACGTTACTTTTTGTAGTTATTCTTGCTATCGGCAAATGTACTTACTCACAAGCCAAATACACGGCTGTTACTTCCGACGACTTCCTATCGTTCCACCAGATGGTATCTGCTGCAGAACGGATGTACAAAAACGATTCGATGCTGCAGGCCTATGCCAAATACGACATCGCTTTCAGTAATTACAAAGGAGCCATCAACCCTTCGCACTACTTCAAAGCAACCATGTGTGCCCAACGCATTAAAGAAGAGTACAAGGCGCTGAACTGGCTCGAGAAAGCGATCACCAACGGCTACGACATTGACACCAATAAATACGTTATTGTGTTCAACAACCAAAACACCAAAAAAGAGTATGCCGCCAACAAAGCGTCGTGGGAAAAAGCGAAAGAGGCTGGTCGGAACTACGAGTGGGAAGGCGAATTGTATGCAACGGTAGAAGCCAATAAAAAATACAACATCGGCACCTATAAAGCTGCTACCGATTACTGCGTGGCTTGTTTCAAAAATCCGAAATGCAACAAAACCACACCCGAATACAAATCGAAATACCGTCTGCTGAAAGAGAAAATGAAAGCCGACTCCATTACTGCCGCAACGCTGCTTGCCAATATCCAAAAGTTTGGTTTCCCGAATATGAAAATAGTGGATAAAGGCGCCTGCGACATTGCGCGCAACATCTTACTCAACTACGACTACGACAAGCGCAACGAGCGCCTCAACGACATACTATTTAAAGCCCTTATGGCCGGTCAGATCTCGCCTTCGTTTTATGCGCAGGTGGTAGATCGCCGCAACCTTTTCAATGGAGCGCCACCCGAATTTTACGAACCGGTGTTAGGCTATGAAAAGCTAACCATGAAAGAATTTGCCCCAGCAAATCTTAAACGGAAAAGCATTGGGCTTTACCCGATCATGGTGCCGAAAGCGGCCGACCTGAAAGGAAAAAACCTGAGCGATCCGAACGTGATCAGCAAATACTACGGCAGCCTCTACGATTACTAAGCGCGCCGAACAGAAACAACAACAACAACAGAAAGCGCCGCCTGAGCGGCATATATACGAAATGGAAAACGTCAGAATATTAAACAGAATTGTAGAGATCAATATCGCCAACGTAAAGTATGCAGATATTGAATTGAGTGGAAATACCTGTTTTGTGGGAACCAATAACTTTGGAAAAACGTCCTTGCAACGCGCCATCCTGTTCTTTTACAGTGCCAATAGCCGCGGCCTGGGCATCTCGGCTTCGCAGAAACCTTTCGAAGAGCACTACTTTCGCTATGAAAACTCCTACCTGATCTACGAGATCAGCACCGAAGAGAAGCCCTTTTTTGTGATCGTGTACCGTCACAACAAGCTGGTATTCCGTTTTGTGGACGCAGCCTACAACCCCGATTTTTTTTTCAATGAAAACGACGAGGCACTGAAGATCAAAGAAGTGATCTCAGGACTCGACAAACGCGGCATCTTCATTTCCAACCAGATCGACACCTTCGAGCGCTACCGTAATATTTTATATGGCACCGAAACCGATAAACAACTGTCGCGCTTTCATATCCTGAAAGGAAATGAAAAATACCAGAACATCCCGAAATCGATCACTAACGTGTTCCTCAGCTCCAAGAGCAGCATCGACAGCCGATTCATCAAGGATTTCATTGCCAACTCACTGACCACCGAAAACAGCTCTATCAAGCTGGAACAGGTAGAACGCCAGTTGCGTCAATTCAACGAGAAGTATTCGGACATTGAAACGTTCCTGAAAAAAGAAGCACAACAACTCATCGAGTTCATCGATAAGAAATACGACCAGGTACACATGCTGAAAGGCGCGCAGATGGAAATGGCCGATAAGCTCGGAAGCAGCCTGCGCTATGCCGAAACCCAGAACGAAGCAGTGATCAAAGCGGCCAAAGAAAAAGAAGAGGAGATCGACCGCCTGGCGGAAGCCAACGAAGAACAAAAAACTGCCCTGGAAGAAAAGCAGAAAGACGTGCGCGAAGAGATCGGCTACTATGACCGAACCATCCGCGAAGCGAATAAGAAACTGAAAGAGTACAAGGAAAAGAACATCGAGCAAGCAGTAGAAAAAAACGCGGAGCGCGAAAAGCTACAGGTAGAGCTGAACATCGCCCGCCGCGAATACGAGTCGCTGACGTCGAATGTGCAAAACATCGAAATGAAGTACTCGTCGCTCATCGAGCAGTTGCGCAACGACAAAACGGCCTACATCAATAAGATCAATTCGCGCACCGGTGAGATTTTTAACCATTACAACGAACTGCAATTGTTGCAGAAGAATGAGTTCTCAAAAAAAGATAGCGAACTGAAGCAAAAGCGCGAAGACGCACTCGTGAACCTGAATGCGGAGGTAACTGCCAAACAGATCGAGTTCAACGAACTGAAAGCTGAAGAAAAAGTGATCCGCAACACCCGTTTCTACGAAACGGAGATCAAAGCCCAGGAAACCGAATTGGCAGAGCTGCGTGCCATCAATTACAAAAACAAATCGGAGCGCGCCATTAAATCGAACCTGGTACAAACCAACCAGAAAGAATGGGAAAACCTGGAACAAAAGCTGAAATCGTCTTTATCGAACCAGATCCAGAAAACGAATAACGAGATCATTCGCATCAAAGCCGAGATCAAAGCAATTGAAGATAAACTGAATGTGCAGCACGACGCGTTCTACGGCTACCTTGAGAAGAACGTGAAAGATTGGCATACCACGATCGGTAAGGTGGTGAACGAGGAACTCCTGTTCCGCACCGACCTGAATCCCACGAAAGTGGAGGGCGGCACTGCGTCGTTCTATGGCCTCGACCTGAAACTCGACGAAGTGAACGTGGTATCGAAAACGATCGAAGAATACCAGTTCGAGAAAAACGAGCGCCTGGCTATGATCCGCGACCTGGAAGACGCCATGAACCAGTTTCAGGCTGCCAACAATGAAGAGAAAATGGTAGCGGCCGATAAATTCGGGAAACAGCTCGGCGAACTGAAAGAAGACCTGAAGGTGCTGAATTACTCGCTTGAACTGGCCGACAAGCGCGAGAAAAAACTCATCCTGGAAATTGAAGATTGGAAACAACGTGCCAGCTCGGAAATCGAAGAATCGTTGAGTGGCAACCGCCAAAAGCTAAACCTGGTGGAAGAAGAACTGGCTGTGCTCAACAAGAAAAAGAACAACATCCTTAACGATTTCAACGAGCAGCTGGATAAGCTGAAAGCCTTTAACGACGAGCGTCTGGCCGACCTGAAAAGCCGCCAGGAAACCGAGATCAGCGAGCTGGAAGTGGAGAAGAAAAACCAGGTGAAGGAGTACGAAGAAAAAGAGGCCGCGCTGAGCAGCGAAAAAGAATCGAACTTCAAGGAAAAAGGTGTTGACAGCAAGGAGATCAAAAAAATAGATGCCCGCATCAAAGAACTCCAGGAAGCGTTGAAAGAGATCGAACAGTATTCGCAGATCGTGAGCGACTACCTCAAAGACAAACGTGAGATCTTCGATAAGCTGCCCGACCTCATCCAGAAAAAGGAAGAATATGTGAAGTCGGCCAACGACCTCACGGCAGAGCTGGAAGAGATCGGCCGCAAATACAATGTGCGCCGCATGGAGCTGAACAAACAGAAACGCGCGCTGGAAGAAGAGCTGATCGAGTTCAACAACGGGATCAACTACTTTACCAAGAACTTCCGCGAAACGCCGGTGTTCAACAAATACGCCGACATCATCGAACGCGCCGAACCGAAGAAGACCAACTATAGTGTGATGGACCTCTGCACGCAGCTCCTCAAAAACGACTCGCACTTCAACGAGGAATACGGCGCTTTCCAACGCTACGTGAACGAGTTTGCCGGCAAATTCCGCATCGACAACCACTTCAACTTCATCATTCGTAACGACGCCACCCAAGGCGAATACGAACGCTTTGCGCAGAACTTGCGCTCCTTCATCAACGAGAACAAGATCGAGCTATCCATTGCGGAAACGGCGACACAAATTGGTTTGGTAACAGACAGTATCGCGACGAAAGTAAAGGAGCTGAGCGGCCAGAAAGACAAGATCCAGCACATCATCACGCTCATTGCTGAGGATTTCCGCAAGGCAGAGTTCGAAGAGTCGAAGCTGATCGAGTTCATCAAGATCCGCCTGGAAGATTCGGACAACAAAGTGTACAAGCTCCTGAAACGCATCCAGGAATTCCGCGAAGAAAACGGCCTCGTGTACAACGAAGGGCTCTTCAATACCGATTTTGCGACGCATAAGAACCGCGAGATCAGCACCCGCGCCGTGAAGCTCCTCGACCAGCTACGCACCGCCATCAAAGAACAGGAGCAGGAAGAGATCCGTTTGCAGGACCTGTTCGAATTGCGTTTCAACATCAAAGAAGGCATGAACGAAACCGGCTGGACACACAAGATCGACAGCATTGGTAGTACAGGTACCGACATCCTCGTGAAAGCCATTATTTACATCACGCTCCTGCACGTATTCATCAAAGAATCGTCGCACCGCGGAAGCACCGAATTCAAGGTACACTGCATCATCGATGAGGTAGGCCAGATTTCGGCGCACTACCTGCGCGAACTGTTGCGCTTTGCCAAGAACCGGAATATCATGATGATCAACGGTCTCCCGAACAAATCGGGTCTCGAATCGCACTACAAATTTACCTACCAATTCCGTCGGGAAGAAAACAACAACGTGCGCATCTTCCCGAGCATTGTCACAGAAGTGGAAGCATAAGCTACTCTTCTCTTTTTTTTAAAAAGCCGTCCTCCGCGACGGTTTTTTTATGGCCTATGGTGAAAAAGCAAGCAGATAAAAACTATCTTTATATTCCCCATCACCACTCATCATTGACCAACCGTTATGCTACCTGTCATTCGTCCATCGCTGATCCTATTGTGTATTTGCATGTTCAAATTGTCGTTTGGATGCCTGAACGGCGCATCGATGATGCTAAAAGATGGAACTTTTTTATATGAAGATCATAAGGGCAATATTCCTTTTGGACATCGGTTCAACTCCGACGAACATTTTGTGCGCGGTGTCGCGCAACTTGACAGCCTTTATAAGCAAACCAAGGACCTTGACTATCTTTCGGACAAAGGCCTGCTGCTCATTCTCATGAAGCGCTACCAGGAGGCCATCGCCTTGTACCTGGATATCGAACAACAGCAGCCGAAACGCTATTCAACAGCATCCAATCTCGGTACAGCCTACGAGCTTGCGGGCCAAAACGAAAAAGCCTTGTACTGGATTAACAAAGCGATTGCCATCGACCCGGAGTCGCACCAGCGCTCGGAATGGATCCATGCGAATATCCTGAAAGCAAAACTCAGCGGAAACGCTGGCAACGATCCGGCTTCTCTGGTCAATACCAGCTTCTTTCCCAG
Organism: Bacteroidota bacterium; assembly: GCA_036845295.1. Classification (GTDB taxonomy): domain Bacteria; phylum Bacteroidota; class Bacteroidia; order B-17B0; family Aurantibacillaceae; genus UBA4416. Next base: position 7,449 of record DAIUED010000016.1, on the reverse strand, counting down.
ATACCAGCAGGATAACTACAACGTCCTTCCGGAAACGACGCTATCCGATGCTGAACTAAAAGCACTGGGCGATGCCTTGTACTACCAGCTCAACGAACGGGTTTCTTTCATCGAAGGCAAAGACCCGATCGTTTCGAGACTACTGTTCACCCTCGCTGATATACATTTCCTGCAAAAAAACTATTCCGATGCCACCACAATTTATGCGATGGCCAGAGATCGCGCAGAGGAGTCTTTTCACAAAGATATCGACGAGCGTTTTTTTGTGGTTGCAAGGGAGTTAAGTACCCATGCAGAGGCATCTGAAAACAGAGTAAGCAACATCGAAAGCTACCTGAGAATGGAATCCATCTATGAAAATGGTTTAGCGAAACGCACACGCATTATTTATCTGCTGTGTGCCATCTGTATTTCTATCACTACCCTCTTTATATACTTCATGATAAAGAAGGGGCGTTCACGAAAAACAATGCAGTAGCAAACAGGTAGAGATCATTAGAACAACTCAGACAACGTTCGTTTATTATGAAAGAGGGATTAAAAAAACATCTACTGTCTTTTAACATGATGCAGGCTGAAGATGTTGATGCTTGTGTTTCCTATTTTGAGGACAAAATATATACTGCCGGTGAGTTTTTCTTAAAAGAAGGGCGGCTTTGTCAAAAGTTGGGTTTCATCGTCAGCGGCGGTGTCAAAATGTTTTCGACTGATTTCAGCGGCAAAGAAAATGTGACGTGTTTTAAATTTGAGAACCAATTCATTACCTCCTACACAGACTTCGTAGCACAACAAGTCTCAAAAAAGAGCATCCAATGCATTGAACGGAGCGCTATTCTGACACTGAGCCATGCTGCCTACTCAAATTTACTATTGAGATTTCCGGCCTGGCAATCACTCGCCACCCTGTTGTTAGAAAAAGACTATGAGGAGAAAGAACGTTACCTTTTAACCTACGGCAACCAGCCTGCTGAAGAAAAATACCGTTTGTGCCAGAATCAGTTTCGCGGGCAGGAAAGCAGATTGACTTTAGCGGACCTTGCGTCGTACCTGGGCATAACATCCCGAACGTTGAGCCGAATCAAAGGCAAACAAAAAAAAGAGTTCAGGTTGTAAGACAAATGTCCTTTTTACAAAGGAAAGTGGGCCTTTACTTTGTGCTAAAAACATGACACAGCAACTTGCAAAGGATCTTATCCACATTCCCGTAATGCCAAGGAATAGCATTAACGCATACATAGCTGAAGGTATGCTGATCGATTCCGGCATCAAAGCTTCTTTTAACATTATCCAGAAGGCCATCAGCCAAACACCAATCCATCTCCACATCCTCACACACGCGCATGCCGACCATCAAGGTTGTAGCAACCGTATTTGCAATGAATATCAGATACCTCTTTATTGTCACGAAAAAGAAGTTGCGCGAGCGCAAAGTGGACTTGCTACTGCCGATTATCCGGATAGCAAGGGCTGGATCGCCAGACTACAACAACGTTATTGGGCTGGTGCCGGTTATGGTGTTAGCAAAACCATTAAAGAGAATGACCTGATCGGAAACTTCCGGGTGATTGAAACGCCCGGACACGCTGCAGGCCATATCTCACTGTTTCGTGAGTGGGATGGCACCCTGATCATTGGCGATGCTGCTACCAATATGCATTTGCTGACTACTGTTACCGGACTCCGTTTGCCTCCTGCCATATTTACATCCGATCAGGCGGAGAACATTCGTTCGCTCCAGAAACTGGCCAATTTAAAGCCACGACTCCTCTGCTTCGGCCATGGGCCTGTATTGCACAACAACCGCCGGCAGTTTGAGACTTTTGTAGAAACGCAAAGCCGGAAATTTTCTGCAGATGTTTGACAAATAGGCCAAAACAAGTATCTTCGGTAGCGCTGTTCCTGATCCCCAAACTAAAACCGACACTAAACCATGCTTGAACTCCCGCTTACCATCCGAGCTCGCAAACCCGATGAGCTTCCCGACGATGCAGAGATTCTTTACTGCCTGAAAGCGGTAATCGAAGGCTTGAATCAGAGATTCTTTAACCAGCATGAAATCCGTTGTGATTAAAAAAAGTCTCTATACCGTCTCCGCAATTATTCTGATACTCTTAGGAGTAGTATCGGGGATGTTGTGGTTTGTGTATGTTACCCTATGCGACCCAGGACTCGCTTACCTGTTTTTCCTACCCCTCGCCTGCATTATCTTCGGGATCCAGCTTCTGATACGCTCCTTAAATAAACAACGCATCTCATAAAATTCCATTTCCGTGAAAAACATCCTACAAAAAAGCCTTGTCGTGGTAACTCTTACCATTTTGTCGCATGTGACCCTGGCCCAGCAGTCAGCGATCCGCATCAAATTCATCGGTAACTGCGGCCTTTACCTCAGCGATGGCGTGTCCAACATTTACATTGATTTCCCGTATAAATCGGGCGCGCACCATTACATGGAGTACGACCGCGCGGAGCTGGACAGCATCCGCCCAAAGGCTACCTTTATTTTCACACATCGCCACGCCGATCACTATTCGAAAAAGCTGCTCAAAAAACAACGCGCACAAGCCTTCGGCCCATGGAACCTGGCCGCGCTCGAAACATGGGCAGCCACTGTCCCGGATTTCTCCATACAGCCTTTCAAAACCAGTCACAAGGTGTATGGCATCTCTTTTAAGCACGACTCATACCTGGTGACCTGGCATGGTAAAAGGATTTACATTTCGGGAGACACCGAGCAGGCCGATACGCTGGCGACCCAACAAAACATTGACTGGGCCTTTGTGCCCGCGTGGCTGGTAAGCGATGCCTTGCGAAAAGGCATTAAGCTGAAGCAATGCGCAAAGAATTTTGCCATCTACCATATTGGCCCAAGAGACAAGATCAGCCGTGACGGCAAAGACGATCAACTCATTCTGTTGACTAAAACCGGCCAACACATTGTGATTCCTTATTAGAAAACAGGTCTATTTTTATACTTTTGATAAACGTAAGAGGCCTAGGAGGAATGGAAAAACCGGGCAGTTCAGATAATATTGATGCATGAGCACCATCGTATATAGAGGAGGCGCCACCGTGGGTAGAGCCAGTGCTTCGTGGCCCCTTGCCACATTGCAGGTAACTGACGACCTGCTGGAATTAACTGTTTCTATGATCGGGAAATTCGTTTTCAGACCCGAGGATATTGTGTCCCTGGATCCTTACGCCTCGTTCCTCCGTAAAGGCATTCAAATACGGCACCGCATCGGCAATTATAAATCGGACATCATTTTCAGGACCTTTGATGACCCTGCGCTCATCATTGCGCAAATTAAACAAAGCGGTTTCTTCAACGCTCAGCGCCAAACGAATGCTCAACACAGACAATACGCCCTGGACATGCAAACATCGGGTGCCAACCCACTCAAAAAAGCAAGTATCATTGCCTTTATTGTTCTATGGAATGTGCTACTGCTTGCAGACCACCTGAACTTCTTTGGCCCGAAAAATAAAACCGGATTTCCGATAGGAGGAACGTTGACCGCCCTCGGATTACTCATCTTGTCATCCATTCTTTTACTCACTTCCGAGCGATTTAGAGGGCTTCTGCTCAAAAAAAGGCGTACCCTGAGCGAAATCAAAACCTTTCTCTACTTCATCATTCCTCTGGCAGCTTTTTTGTTCCTGATATGCCTGCTAGTAACTATTAACACAAAGTAATACATAGCCTTGCCCTTTAACACCAACTGCCATGGACAAAAACAAAGAACGCATTTACCGACTCCTTTTCGCCAGCGTCTATCCATTATACGTGCAGAAAGCAGAAAAAAAAGGCCGCACACAGGCTGAAGTAGATCAAATCATTTTTTGGCTGACGGGCTACGATGCCCAGGGCCTGACCGAGCAGATTGAACAAAAACACGACTTCGAGACCTTTTTTGCGCAGGCACCACATTTCAACCCCAATGCGTCGAAAATCAATGGTGTGATTTGCGGCTACCGCGTGGAAGAAATCGAAGATCCCGTAATTCAGAAAATACGTTACCTCGACAAGCTCATCGACGAGTTGGCCAGGGGAAAAACCATGGAAAAGATTCTGCGTGCATAGGCTCACCCAAAAGATGAATTGCATGAAACCAATTTTCTTCCTGCTTTGCTGCCTGCTGCTGGCTATGTCAGGCTGTACCGACTCCACAGCCGATGCACCGGCAGCAACACCTTTCACCATCGATATACAACCTTTTACGGATGCCGACACCGCGCTGGTAAAACAAGTAACAGCCTGTTTGAAAAAGATCTACCCAAACGTGGAGCTCAAACCTGCCATTCCTATTCCGCCGATGGCTTATTATAAAGCCCGAAAGCGCTACCGCGCCGATAGCCTCTTAGCTTTCCTGAATAAGCGGCAACAACCGGGGCATTTAGCGATTGCGCTAACGTCGAAAGACATTTCCTGGACCAAAGGTACGGTACCAGATTACGGTATCATGGGCCTTGGCTTATGCCCGGGAAATGCCTGCGTGGCATCGAGTTTCCGCTTGTCGAAAACCAATACCGCCGATCAGCTCTTCAAAATCGCCATTCACGAGCTGGGCCATACCCAAGGCCTCGTTCACTGCCCAAATCCTTCTTGTTACATGCGCGATGCGAAAGGGAAAAACCATACGAACGAATTGCATGGTTTTTGCCAAACCTGCAAACAGCGCCTCTTATCAAAAGGCTGGGCTTTATGATGCTACGCATCTATTTACTAATTGTCTTCATAAGCCTTGGCATGCATGGCTTCGCCCAGGACGCGGGCCGCACGGCCGAGGCACCGCGAAAGCCGACGCACGGACGTACCGATGCCGAAAAGCTGGTAAAACAGTTGATCAAAGGCAAAAGCGATGAGCGCGAAAAATTCGATGCTATTTTCTTCTGGGTAACGGAGCATATCCGTTACAACTATCAGGAGTTTTACCTGCCCTCTGCTCCCATTCCCGGCAGTATTCAGCGCATCCTCAGCACCAGGCGCACCATTTGCCTGGGTTATGCCAACCTGATGGATACGCTCTGCAAACTCGCCGGCATTGCCAACGTGACGGTTTATGGATATGCGCGCAATGAGCTGTTCGACGTACAGGATACGGTTTACCACCATAACCATGCGTGGAACGCCGTTAGGCTCAACGGCAAGTGGTATCTGTACGACGCTACCTGGAGCAAAGGAAAAGTAGAATACAAGCCCACACGCTTGTCGAAATGGATCTTGCGTTGGCTTGACACGCATCCGCCTAAAATGAAACGCAAAACCCTTCGCAATAAGTGGCGGCTAAAAGCCAAACTGGTTTGCGGCACAACCGCCGAACCGGCCTACTATTACAAACCACGTTTCTTCAACAGCCTGCTGCGGTGGCGGATGGCCACACTGCCTATCCGTACCCGGAAAGTGTTCCGCAACTATACCAGCGAGGATTTCTACCTCAGCGAACCGAGGCTATTTAGCATGACCCATGTACCCGACGATCCGATCTGGAACCTGGGCGATACACGAACGTTCCGGCAACTGGAAACAGACAGCGCCTGGTATCACTTCAATGACTCCATGCTGAAAGTACAGCAGCGACAGGGTTTCCCCTGCCCCGAATGCGATCACTACGCCGAACTGAACATGAAGCAACGTTGGGCAGGCATCAGCAGCCGCAGCATCGCTTTCAATCCACACAACCATTTCATCGTTACCCTGGCGGAAAAACAACTCGGCAGTATCAACTATGCGCAAGCTACCAGCGAACGCGACTCGCTGGCCCGCCTCCTATTTCTCGACAGTGCTTTTATCAACTTCGACCATGCGCTCCAAAGCCTGCGCCAAACAAAGACCGACCTCAAATCGTATCTGGTCATGCAAAAAAACAAGAACAAGCGCAAAATGGCGTTGTTGCTTGCCGAGAACAAAGGTTACAAACAGTGGATGTCCCATCAGCTGCGGCTCAGCCTTCGCCAGCACCGCAATTACAACATTTTGCTTTCGCAGGAAAATGCCTACGCCCGCCCATACCTTAAAAAAGCGGTCCGGACAAAGCGCTTCAAAACCAATATTAAAACAGACAAGCTCAAACCATACCCGCCACAAACGGTCAATGCCATTACCCGCGACCTTGCCAAAAAGGAAAAACAGCTCGACAGCCTGGCCACGGCGATCCGCCTGGGCAAACAAGCCTACGACTCGCTGCTGCTTGGCGTATCGCTCAATGTATGGCAACACGTGCGCTACCACGATTCCATTTCCGTACCATTCGAAAAGAGCATTCGCTGGCGGCTTTACTTTAAAGACAACTATAAAAAAGTAATCGTTGAGCTGCGAAAAGACATTGCTGAAAAGTCGAAACACTATACCGAAAACCTGGCGAACACTGTCTATCAACCCTCTGAAGAAGCCTTCACGCTCTTCAAACAATTGACCATACTTATCAAAGCCAAAACAAAGCTACAGAACGAATGCCTGCAATACCAACGCGAGTTACTGCGTGCCAAAGCCGTTAGCCATGCATTCCTGGTGACATACAAAGAAGATATAATCCGTGACAGCGAGGCCGATTTCTGCTGGATTGCAGGCCATTACCCGCAGCTTGCCACCAGCGCTTTGGGCGTTTATTCTCTCAAAGAAAAGCAACGCGGCGTGATCGAACTCCTGGTACGGGAAAACGACATAGAACGCCACCGTTATAGCAAGCTGGTAAGAGGCGTACAAAGCAGCTGCGCCGATGCCCAGCGCGACCTCACCCGCGAAATACGTGATGTAAAAACGGCCAAGAAAACGACCACGCGTTACCGCAAACACCTCCTGAACAAGAAAAAGCGCTAATTCCTTAAAACGTTTGCAGCACATCGTAGCCGAAGCGGCAAATCATGAGGCTCACAATGACCAGGAACACCACGCGCACAAACGCGTTTCCTTTTTTTAACGCCAGATGGCTTCCCAGGTAGCTGCCTCCAACGTTGAACACCGTCATGAGAACAGCAAGTGGTAAAAGGTAGTAGCCTTTGGAAATAAATACCAGCAACGCCGACAGGTTGGTAACGCAATTCACCACCTTGGCGTATGCCGAGGCCTTCACGAATTCAAAACCCAGGATAGCCACAAAGCCAAGCACAAAAAAACTGCCTGTTCCGGGTCCAAAAAAGCCATCGTAGAACCCAACGATCAGGCTGAGAAGACCGCCGTAAACCATTTGCCCGCGCCGCGAACGTTCTTCTTTTTGGCCTGTGCCCAGGTTTTTATTTAAACCCGTATAAACCGCCATGATCAGCAGCAGGAGAAGAATGACAGGTTTCAGGCGCGTGCTGTCGAGGTAGCTCACCAGGCGGGCGCCAGCAAATGAGGCGGCAAAACAACAGCTTGCCATAACGGCTAGCACCGGCACATCGAAACGGATGCGCCGGGCATAGCGGAATGTAGCAGCCAGGGTTCCTGAAAAGCCTGCAATTTTATTG
>DAIUED010000015.1:0-24433 GCA_036845295.1 Bacteroidota bacterium | reverse complement strand
TGCTTAAAAGTGGAAACAGCAAAAAGGAGCTGCCTCCTATAGACGGCGATTTTTACGACATTGGCCACACGCTTCAGCCCGACGAACGGCAGCTACAACTTCGCGTCAGAGAGTTCATGGAGCGCGAGATCAAGCCCATTGCAAACGATTACTGGCGCAGGGCCGAGTTTCCTTTTCACATTCTGCCAAAACTCGCCGAACTCGACTTGTGCGGCATCACCTACAAAGGATATCATCAGCCACTCCGGTCATGCCTGATGGAAGGCGTGCTGGCCATGGAAATGGCAAGGGTCGATGTGTCGTTCGCTACTTTTTTTGGCGTGCAAAGCGGTCTTGTCATGGGTTCATTGTACCTGCTTGGATCGGAAGAACAAAAGCAAGAGTGGATGCCTGCGCTTAAACGATTCGAAAAAACAGGCGCATTCGGACTTACCGAACCCGAAGTGGGTTCGGCTGTTGCAGGCGGTCTCACCATGAGGGCCAAACGCCATGGAGACTATTGGATATTGAACGGACAAAAAAAATGGATTGGTAACGCAACCTTTGCGGACATGATCATTATCTGGGCCGAAGATGAAGACGATAAACAGGTAAAAGGGTTCATTGTGAGAAAAGAAAATCCGGGCCTGACTGTGGACAAGATCGAAGATAAAATGGCGCTCCGCACCGTTCAAAACGGCCTTGTGACGCTTCGTGGTTGCCAGATCAGGGAAAGCGACCGTTTACAGAAAGCAAATACGTTCAAAGACACAGCCAATGTGTTGCGCATGACGCGTGCCGGTGTAGCCTGGCTGGCAGTAGGCTGTGCGCGTGGGGCCTATGAGGCCGCCTTGCGTTATACGCGCGAGCGAAAGCAATTCGGCAAACCCATCGCATCGTTTCAGCTGATCCAGAATCACCTGGTGGAAATGCTCAGTAACCTCACCGCCATGCAAACCATGGTGGCGCGTTTGTCTGAATTACAGGATCAAAACCTGCTTACCGATGAACATGCCTCGCTGGCGAAAGTGTTTTGCAGTATGCGCACACGCGACATCGTGAGCAAAGCACGTGAAGTGATGGGTGGTAACGGCATTCTACTTGATTATGATGTAGCGCGCTTTGTGGCGGATGCCGAAGCCATTTATTCCTATGAAGGCACGAAAGAAATCAACACGCTTATTGTGGGAAGAGCTATTACGGGCTACAGCGCTTTTGTGTAGCAGCATGTGAACTTAATTAGCCTGTAAGTTAAGTACCTGATATTCCATAAAAAAAGCAGCCATACAGATGGCTGCTTTTCCAGGGAATTTTATAAGTTAGTTTTTAGGAACGAAAATCATATTCATTTTTTCGCCTTTCATTTCCAGATTCAGCTTATCGGCAGTTAACTCGGCCACAATGAATTCGTCTTTTTTGCCGTCCACATCGATGGTAAGCGTTTTCTTGTCATCACTCAGACTCCATTTGCCCTCACTGGTTTTCCAGTTACCGGAAAGGTCGGATGAGTTCGTCATCAATTTACCACCAGCTTGCATGTCGAGCGACATCTTGCCTTTTTGGGAAGCAACCATACCGTCCATTGCCGCTTTCATTTTTTCCTGGTTTTCTTTTGGCATACCGGCCATCGCCGCACTCATGTCAATATTGTCGAGCACCCAGTTCTTCTCCAACGTGGCTTCCGCTGCAGCTGGCGCTTCCGCTGCCGGAGCAGCAGCTTCCGAAGGTGTTTCTGTTTTGGCTTCTTCGGCTTTCGAGCCGCAAGAGGTTGCTACTGCAACCATCAGCATCGCTGCAAAAATTGTTTTCAATTTCATTGTTTCGTTTTTTTAAAGGTTTAAGCAACTAATATAGAGGTTTTTAACACAGAAACAAATCCTCAAAAAAACGCACAATCAGGCTTACCCTTATTTCCCGTAGTTGAACAATGCTATACCGTAAGACAGATTTAACCCAACAGCGTAAAACCGCGTAGAGACATCGTTTTTGACAATGGCTGTAAAATCGTAACAAAACACCGGCATGATCTTGATGTCGTGGCGTATGTTTGGCTTAAGGGCTATGCCCGCGCCCAACTTAATGCCAGCGCGTGTTTGCCTGATGTTTGGCGAGGTATAAATTGTATTCTGATCGCGGGAAGCATAGAAGCCGGCTTCGACCACAGGGTTTACGAAACGCCCGGGGATGTACCAATTGTAGCTATAGCCAACTCCCAGGCTCAACATGTAGGCTTTGTATTCTTTCGGCAGAAGCGCATTGTCGGCAACTCCCGAAAACGGGTTGATGCTGTCGTAGTCTGTTCGAAAACCCCTGATGCCATAGGCAGCCTCTACAAATAAAATGGCCTTTCGCCGCAAGCGCAGTCCCATTTTGCCGAACACGTCAACATCGTAAGACGGACTTTCGTTGTACTTGGTATGGTTGATAAACTGGCTGTTACGGTACGATGGGCGGTTTATCAAGACCTGACGATCGAGGATGGATGGCATGAAACCACCCGAAAGGTAAAAAATACCGGCATTGTGTTTGGCACGAAACAGGTAGTTCTCATACAGATTTCTACGTTCCTGCATCGTCAAGTTTACCATTTCAGTATCATCGGCCACTAAGGTATATGAGCGAACGTTCACTGTCAGTTGGATCACAGATGCAGTATCGGTCCTAAGCGAGTCTCTCGGTGTCGGTGTCGGCTCGAGACTTTGCATATCAGTCATAGAAGACTGAGGCGATGCCTGGGGTATATAAACACGCTCCAAACCAAAAGACACCGTGCTACTATCGGCACTCACCTGGTAGTTCAACCTACACGAATGCGTTACACCGCCTTGTGTGAAACTTGCCGGCACCTGCCCGTGTGCATTGGCTGTACGGAACAATGCGCGTGATTCTGCATTGATGGTACACTGCAAAACAGCAGAGCTAACCGAAAACTGCGTGAGCTGCCCCTCAACCAAAGCAGAAGACCCGGACGTATTGACATCGATCGGCCTTAGGTTTCCGGCAGCATCACGGCTAAGAATTGCCTGACCGCTCCCCGGGGCGCTTGTCGTTACACTCACCGCGGGCGGAGAGATCATATACGTAACCGATTCTTTATGGGTGGTAAGTGTGATGGTTCTTACGGCCCGGTAGGCCCGAATGGCGCCAGGGTCAAGATTCTCCGCACTTACGGTTTTGGTGTACACGATGGTAGCGTGTCGGCTATTGATCTGGCTACCCTTTGTGTACGAAATAATGCCACGCGAAGAATCCTGCCTGGGGAGTCCCCAACGCTGGCTATGCCCCGCCAGCGCAAGCAACATGCCGGTAAATAGATATAGTTTTTTCATAGTTATCGGTTTATTGACCAGTTGTAAGCGTAACCTAATTGTATTTGCGAGAATGAGGTATTGGCGTCGCCATTTTGTGTATAGAAACGCAGTCGTGCAAATACGTGCGTATTCTTTTCTTTGGTAGGCATCAGCTTCACCGCCAGTTCGTACATATTGCTTCTGCGCGCGCCTTTTTCCAGCAGGTTGGCCGTGAGGTCCGACTTCTGATAACTCGCCACCTGCTTGGCAGCATTATTACTGAATAAATACGTGTAATTATGGGCATAGGAAGCCGATACATTGATGCGGCTTTCACTGAAAAGCTCCAGGGTAATGCGCGGCAAGCTAAATGTCACGGTGTGCGCTTCGGGAAAGTAATGGGGATTCTTGATCATACCCACCGGCGCTATCACACTATCAGCAATGTTCAGGTAGCCATATTTTACACCGAGATCAGCATAAAGGCTAAATTTCCCATCGGGTACGTCAAACAGAACGCCATTCATCAGAAAACCGGCAGTGTAATTTTCATAGCGGGTAAAGTCGAGGTTCGTTGCATAGTTTGGCGAAACAATGGCACCGCCTTTGGTGACGTTGGCATTGTGCAGGGTGAGGTACCGGTTGTTTTGTTCGATCTTATTAACCGCTCCAAACAGTTGCACATAATTGGCATAACCCACATCAGCGCGCTTGCTACCAATTTGGCGCCTGGCGGTATTTACATTGAAACGCTTACTCAGCTCGATTTGGAAAAGTCCGTTGGGATTGCTTTTCTTGGTTCCATTGAGATCTGTGAATATCCTGGCGTCGAAAATATTAATGAAGCTCTCGCGCGGAAGTTCAATATCTGACTGCGTGTTGGGATCGGCAACAAAAGCGGTATCTGCCGGGCTGTAGTCGCGCGTGTAATTGGCAAGGCGGTTGTCGTAATCGCGGATCACATCGCTCAGGTAAATATATGGCCTGTTTGTAAATTCTTTGTTGCGGATATAGAGCCGGATGTCTGCCAGAGATTTGTAATTGAGAAAAGAAGAAAAGCCGATGGCATAGATGTTCTCGAAAATATACACGCCGTTGCGATAGCTTACCCAAACTTTTACTCTTTCTATAAAGCCCCGCTCAAATTGCAATTCCACTTTTTTGATCTGGCAGATCGCGTTTGCGCGACAGGAATCAAGATAGGTCTGGTGAGCGACCTCGAGCTGGAGAATAGCAGCTATCTGATGATTCATATCCGTAGTGTCTTTGCTGAAATTTTCAGGTGATACCGAGTTGCTACGTGCCGACCGCAGGTGACTGCTGTAAAATACAGCCGCATTATCTCTGACCTCCCGCAGAAGCACCACATGCCTGTCCTGCGCTATTTTTACCGAATCGTACAAAAACGGGATCCTGCCATACTTGCCCGCATTCTTCCGGATATCCTGAATGAGCGCTGTTTTCAAACTCTGCTTGGCTCCCATCGTTACGGCATCGCTACCGTAGATATACTTTTCACGCAATAAGCGACGCTTGTTATAGTCGCTCGATCTGTCCTGGTAGTTATCCAGCACCACAATTTGGTTGGCCAGCAACAGCGTACCGGCAATGCTTGTGCTTCCGGGATTATTCAGCCCCCAGATCAAACTCCAGCATTCGTGGATCGTTTGCTGGCTGATCGCAGCCTCAGTTTTAAACGAATCGGCCATGGCTTTGTTAAACACAAACTCAAATACATAATAGCTGAGGTTTTTCCCGATTTTATAAACGCCTTCGGATTGCTGCCTGCCACTGATATCGAAACTATATCCTTTATCGGACTGGTATTTCGCTACAAAATAGATGTTCTTCGCAGCCGTGCTATCCACCAACTGCACAGCAATCTCTTTACCGGCCCTCAGGTCTTTATGCATGGCGACTTCCGTGGAGCCTGTTTGGGCCTGCACAGCACTGGCGGCACAGAAACATAAACAAGCAGCCAATATCTTCGTGTACTTTTTCATACTATTGCTTTTGGGTTTTTATGGAGAAATACCTCGTGCTGTCGGATAGCGTTGCCGCTAATTTCACACGGAAATGCAGGAAGCCTCCGCTGATGTCGAAGCGCTGCGCTGCCTGGAGGGTATCGAGTGTTACGGGTCCGGCCAGGGAGTCTGCCAACATCACTCTCTTTTTCAAAAAGCCATTTGTCATGATTGTTGTGTCGATCGTCCTTCCGGTAAATTCATAGTAATGAAGATTTTCCTTCAGGCGAAACCTTGTTTCTCCGTCGGCGGTGATGTAACCGTTTACCACACCGTATTTCAGCACGGCTTTATTCCTGTCTTCAAAAGCGACGTACACGTTCCGGTAATAACCCGAAATCAGCTGCGACGCTTCTCCTGTGGATAGCAGGCTTGCCTGAATCCGTTGCGCCTGCAAGCCTGTAACCGGGAAGGGCAAAGAACACGTGTAATCTCTTCCGGGATGAAGTGTATCGATGCTGATGATGCATTGATTCTCTACACTGTCTGCGTACGACGTGTTACCACCTTCAATCAAGACCCTTAGCCTCGTCATGGAAATTCCAGACAAGTTTTTAAAAAGAAGCGTCGTCTTACCTTCCAGTTCGTTCACGCTTTGCCGGAACGTTAATTCCACAACCCGCACATGGTTTAGCTCGAGCGTTTTTACCAGCAGCTCGTCTTCCTGCCGGTCGGGCAATTGCAGGGAGTTTTTGTTGCAGCGCCAGGCAAACAACAAAACTAATATGCAAAAAACAGATATTGATCTTTTCATACGGACGGTTTATCTATTTCAAAAGTAGAGCTTTTCCAATCCGTGTTCGCAGACTGCCCTCAAAAACGGGGAAAAACCCGGGGCCTTCCGCGTAAAAATACCTGCCCGCTTTCACGTAATTACACGGGAATAAAACATCCAATCCTCAGGCAGATAAGAAAAAAAAGCCCTGCTTAGTCATTAAGCAGGGCAAAGATGTGGCGTATCAGCGCTAAAACCTGTCAAGCGCTTTTTCAAGCGCCTTGTGTCAATTAACTGAAGATCTCAATGATGTATTTAGGCACGATCCCCAAAGCCAGGGTAAGCAAGGTTGTAATTGCCAATAAAATTACGTGAGACGTTTCAAGTACCATTTTCTGGTCTTCTCTTACCGGTTTAAAATACATGGCGATGATCACCTTAAAGTAGTAGTAAACACCAACCGCCGAGGTAAGCACTGCCAGGATGATCAGCCAGGTAAAGCCGCTGCCTACCATGAGGGTGAAAATAAAATACTTGGCAAAAAAGCCAGCCGTTACAGGGATTCCGGCGAGAGACAGCATGGCCACTACCATACAGCCTGCCACAAAAGGATTGCGTTTACCAAGACCGTTAAACGCATCGAGGCTGGAGTTTCCGTCTTCTTTCGACACATTGTACACAACTGTGAAAGCAGAAATGGAACCAATGGAATAGGCTAGCGAATAATACAGGATGGCATTCACGCTGGCAAAGCCACGGTTGTTTGCCAGGATAGCCATCAGCATGAAGGCCGCGTGGCTGATGCTGGAATAGGCCAGCATGCGTTTCACACTGCTTTGCGAAGCGGCTGTAAGGTTGGAAATAACCAACGACAACGCTATGATAACAGCCAAAACCATGGTCCAGCTTTCGCCCGCCTTGCCAAACACAACCAGGAACAGGTGCATGAATGCCGCAAAGGCTGCGGTTTTCACAATGGTACTCATCAGTGCAGTGATGACGGTAGGCGAACCTTCATACACATCGGCAGCCCAGAAATGAAAAGGCGCTGCACTTACTTTAAAGCTCATGGCTACAAGGATCATCAGAACGCCTGCATAAAAGAACACCGGGATAGCGCCATTAGCTTGTGAAATATAAGAACGGATGGCCATGAGATCGAAACTGCCGGTAGCACCGTAAATGAGCGCGATACCGAACAACAGGAATCCTGACGCAAAAGAGCCCATGATGAGGTATTTGAAACCGGCTTCGTTAGAGGCGAGATCACGTTTACGCGAGGCTGCCAGCACATACATCGGAATGGAAAGGATCTCGATACCGAGGAACAAGGTAGTCATGTTACTGAATGAGGTGAGCATGAGTGCACCTACGAGTGCAAACAACACGAGGGCAAAATGATCGGTAATATGGTCTTGCTCGAAATAATCGTTGGCGAGGATAAACCAGAAGAATGCCGTAGCAAGTATAACTCCGCTGAATGCCAGGGCAACGTTGTCGAAATGGATCATCTTACCGAAAACGGGTACGGATATGTTGTTATTCCACTCCATGAAGTTAAAGCCATAAGCGGCAATCACGCCCAACAACACCAGGGGATACAGTATTTTTTTGAATTTAAAAATCTCTGCCAGCATGGCTAAAATTCCCAATCCACTTATGATAAAAAGACCTTTCATACTAGTTTAAAAAATTTTGAATGTTTACGTTCGGTATTAAAATGAATTTGTTTTTGGGGTTTAAAACACGTGTTACGATTTCAAATTCATCATGAGTAATTTGGTTCCCTCTTCGGCCAGGTCGTTCAGCGGCTTCGGATAAATCCCAAACGCAATGATGGCAACGCAGATGATATAAAGCACGAGTTTATCACTTGAAACCAGCGAGCCGAAAGCGATGGCAGAATCCTTGCGTTCGCCGAGCATGATGGCCTGATAACTCCTGAGCATATATACCGCACCGAGGATAACAGTAAGGCCTGCAAAGGCTGCCACCCAGGCTCCATACTGATACACACCGTTGATGAGAAGAAACTCGCCCACAAAACCATTGGTAAGCGGCAAGGCTACCGAACCGAGTAATACGATGAGAAAAAGCACCGCAAAATTACCGTTCATGCTCCGGATGCCACCCAATTTATCGAGGTCGCGTGTGCCTGTATGGCGAATGAGAATATCGGCAATGAGGAATAAGCCTACCACATTAACGCCGTGTGCCAGCATTTGCATCATCGCACCCTGGATGCCTTGCTGGTTGCCCGCCAGGATGCCTGCTGCAATAAGGCCAACGTGTGCTATAGACGAGTATGCGATCAGGCGTTTATAGTCTTTCTGCACAATGGCAATACACGACGCGTAAACAATTCCGAAGACGGCCAGGCCAATAGCAAAATGGCCCCATTGCGCCAGTGCGAGCGGCGTCATTGGCAACAACCATTTGATCAAGCCAAAGGTTCCCATCTTAAGCATAATACCGGAAAGCAACATGGTTCCTTGTGTAGGAGCTGTAACGTAGGTATCCGGTTGCCAGGTATGGAAGGGAAATACCGGCATTTTAATGGCGAAGGCAATGAAAATAGACCAAAACACCAACGATTGCTGACCTGCATCCATGGATCTGCCGGCAGCGTATAGATCACCAATAGCCCATGATTTGATGCCTGTATCAAAACCAGTGTGGTTATACAGGTAGATCAGTCCAACCAACATAAACAGGGAACCTAAAAGAGTATATACAAAAAACTTAAAGGTAATCCGCCCGCGGTTTTCGCCGCCCCAAACCAAACAAATAAAGTAAATAGGGATAAGGGCCAGCTCCCAGAACACGTAAAACAGAAAGCCGTCGTTGGCCGTAAATACACCGATGAGGGCCATCTGCATCATCAGGATGAGGCTATAAAATGAATGCGGCTTTTCGTAGTCGGTATTAAAGGACGACAAGATGATCAATGGCACCAGAAACGTTGTGAGCAGGATCATCAATACCGACATCGCATCTGCGCTTACCGCAAAATGGATTCCCAGCGATTCGATCCAGGAGCAGTTGAGTACCAGGTCCTTGCTCATGGGATTGTGCTTGTACTGAAAAAATACCGCCAGCGACAGGGCAAATTCAACCACCGACAGGGCCAGGGCTAAGTTTCGGCTGGCTTTACCTTTTGTAAAGAAAACCAATAAGCTCGCAATGAGTGGTAAAACGATTAATAATCCTACTAACATAATTTATTTTTCTATTTACAATTTTATTTATTTACGATTGCCTGTCTAAACACTTTCAAAACAACCGTTCACTGTCAACTATTCTGTTATGTTGTCTTATTTCATGAATGAATAAAACAGGATCAGGATAATACCTAATACCATGCTGAAAATGTAAAAACCGATGTGCCCGGTTTGTAATTTCCGCACCACGGAGCTTACGCCGTTCACCGCGCTGCCTACGCCGTTTACGATGCCATCTACCAGCTGAATATCCATGAATTTATGGAATACTTCACCCATCAAATCAACCGGTTTGCGGATGAGGGCATCATACACTTCATCCACATAATATTTGTGATAGATCAGCTTGCGAATACCTTTCAGGTTCTCGTCTTTTGCTTCTGGCAAGACTTTGTTTTTGATATACACCATGTAAGCAAAGTAAATGGTCGAAAGTGCCGCCGCAGTTGCTATGATCATCAGGATCCATTCCTGGTCGTGGTTCATCGTGCTTGGGCTCTTATGCTGAATGATCGGATCGAGGTGATGATGCATCCAGTTCGGAAGTCCCCAGAACTCAGGAAAGCCCAACACACCGCCCAACACCGAAAGCGCTGCCAGGACAATAAGCGGAATAGTCATACTTTTCGGTGATTCATGCAGGTGATGTTCTTGGTCATGACTTCCTCTAAATTTACCGAAGAATGTTAAGAAGAACAACCTGAACATATAGAAAACGGTAAAAATCGACGCTACCTGCCCGAAAAACCACAATGTTGGGCTGTGCTCGTAAGTGTGGGCTAAAATCTCATCTTTGGAGAAGAATCCTGACAGCAAAGGAAAGCCGCTGATCGCAAAAGTACCTATCGCCATCACTTTCCCAGTAATTGGCAAGTGTTTCCACAATCCTCCCATTTTGCGCATATCCTGCTCGCCGCCCATGGCATGAATCACCGAACCAGCACCAAGGAACAACAAGGCTTTGAAAAAGGCGTGTGTTGTAACGTGAAATACCGAAGAACTGTAGGCGTGTACACCGAGGCCGAGGAACATTAAACCCAGCTGCGATACCGTGGAATACGCAAGCACTTTTTTAATATCGTTCTGGAACAAGCCAATCGTTGCAGCAAACAGTGCCGTGGTTACGCCAACTACTGCGACTACTGTAGAAGCCTCGTCGGAAATCGAATAAAACACGTTGGAACGCACAATCATGTAAATACCGGCTGTAACCATGGTGGCGGCGTGGATGAGTGCAGATACCGGCGTCGGACCAGCCATCGCATCGGGCAACCAGGTGTATAAAGGCAACTGGGCCGATTTACCCATGGCACCAACGAATAGTAACAGGGCAATTGCAGTAATAGTTCCTGTGTTGCCAGCACCTGACACATCGGAAAACACATCGCCATACGAAATGCTACCGTAGGTAACGAAAATAAGAATGATTCCCAGCAGGAACCCAAGGTCGCCGATACGGTTCATGATGAAGGCTTTCTTTGCAGCATTGTTATAGGCTGTATTTTTGAACCAGAAACCAATGAGCAGGTATGAGCAAAGTCCTACGCCTTCCCAGCCTACGAACATGATGAGGTAATTGTTGCCAAGCACCAGCAAGAGCATGAAAAACACAAACAGGTTGAGATAGGTGAAAAAGCGAGCGAACCCCTCATCGTCGTGCATGTAACCGGTTGAATAGATATGAATCAGGAAGCCGATACCGGTAATGATCAGCAAGAACCAGGAAGACAGCGGATCAACCAGGAATTCAAACGGGATCTTCAACGTATCGGAGTTGATCCAGGCGAACAGATCGACGGTAAACGTTTTTTCCGTTGAGTGCTCCAGTTCAAAGAATATGAGCAAAGCTACAACAAACGAAGCGAGTACGGCAATACTGGCAATGGCGCCGGATAATCCTTTGCTGATTTTTTTTCCAAAAAAGCCGTTGATTAAAAATCCTAAAAGTGGAAATAAGGGAATGAGGGCAACTAATTTGATCATACTTATTGGTTATCGCAATTAAACATCCAGTTAATACCGTATTTATCCTGTAACATGCCGAACTGTGGTGCCCAGAATGTTGCCTGAAGATCCATGATAATGTGAGCTTCTTCTTTCATATTGTCCCAGGCTTTCCGGCACACATCAGCATTGTCGAAATTCAGGGAAAGAGACATGTTTTTGCCGGGCGTAATATCCTGCCCCATTGCATCGGAAGCCATGATGGTTACCTGATCGCCGATGGCAAGCGTGGCATGCATGATCTTATCATTGTTTTCCGGGCTTTGGTATTCCTTCGGCCCGTCGCTCACGCGCATCATGCTCTTGATCTCAGCACCGAGCGCCTTCACGTAAAAGTTCAGCGCATCTTCGCATCGATCGAAATTAAGATAAGGAGTAATTCCTGTAATCATCGTTTATTAGTTTTTCAACCTGCTCAGCAGATCAATGTCAATACTTTTGAAATTGCGGTACACCATGGCCAGGATCGCTAATCCCACAGCCACTTCGGCCGCAGCTACGGCCATGATAAAGAACACGAACACCTGCCCGCTGGCATCGTTATGCAGCGTCGAGAATGCCACCAGAAGTAAGTTCACGGCATTTAGCATCAGCTCAATGCACATAAAAATAATGATCGCGTTGCGACGAGCCATTACGCCCACCACGCCAATGATGAACAACACGGCGCTGAGCATGATATAATAGTTAATTGGAATTCCGTTAATCATAATAAGGAGGTTAGTTTAGTTGTTAATGGTTTTCTTCTCGTTAATATTGGTATCGCGTTTCCCGATCATGATGGCGCCAACCAGGGCAGCCAACAGCAGGATAGATGCAATTTCAAATGGGAACAGGAAGTCGTGGAAAAGCACCTGACCGAGGTTTTTCACCAGGCCTATTTGCGAAGCTCCTGTGCGAACCACATCCAGTTGCTCAGCACCTTTCAGTGCGCCCACCATCACGACCAGCAACATGCCACCAATTACACCCGCAATGAGGCGCGTGACAATGTGTTTGCGTGGCTCCGTATCGGCATTGAGGTTCATGAGCATGATGATGAACAGGAATAATACCATGATGGCTCCTGCGTACACCACAATGTGCACCACTGCCAGGAACTGCGCATTAAGCAACAAATAGTGGCCGGCGATGCAGAAAAAAGTAAGCACCAGGTACAATACAGAGTTTACAGGGTTACGCGTAAACACAACCATGAGTGCGAACATGATTGCCAGAAAGGATAAGATCCCGAAAAGCCATTGTGTAATTGTGAGTCCTAACATAAATGATTGTTGGTTTGCGACCTGGAGTAAGTTATTCGCTAAGGCCAGGCCTGATTGCTGTTCTGTTATTTCTTAGTGTTTGTTTCCGCTGTGCAGTTTTTTAGGATCGTACAGTTCGTTGTGTTTCAGGCCCGGAATTTTCTTGAAATCCAGCACAGCCTGCGTCTGGCGTTTCGTCACGTCGATGCGCTTATCCACTTTTTCCACCAGCTTGTCTTTACCATAAATAAAATCGCCACGTTCAAACTCTACATCCACCAGGCGGTCGGTGAGGAAGATCGCCTCTTTCGGGCAGGCTTCTTCACATAGGCCACAGAAAATGCAGCGCAACATATTGATCTCGTATGTAGCAGCATATTTCTCTTCACGGTACAGGTGCTCTTCGCCTTTCTTACGTTCGCCACTCGTCATGGTAATCGCTTCCGCAGGGCAGGCTACCGCGCACATGCCGCAAGAGGTGCAACGCTCAGCGCCGTTCTCGTCGCGTTTCAGCACATGCTGGCCACGGTACACCGGCGCAATAGGCCTTTTTTGCTCCGGATAATTGATAGTTGGCGATTTTTTAAACAAGTGACTTGCCGTAATCATCATTCCTTTAGCAATAGCCGGAAGATAAATCCTCTCTGCAAAACTTTGCTCTTTTTTCGATACGACTACTTTTCTATTGGTGAGTTGCATGGTTCAAGACGGTTTAAAAATGGAATGGAATGGTTTTTCTGACAAATATTTCAATAACTACTGTTAAGCCCAGGTTGAATAACGATAAAGGCAACAAGGTTTTCCAACCCAGGTTCATCAGCTGGTCGTAGCGGAAGCGCGGAAGCGTCCAACGCACCCACATGAAGAGGCAGATAAACAGGAAGATTTTGGTAAAGTAAGCTAAGAACCCAATCAGAGAAATAGCCCAGGAGCCTTCTTCAAGACCCATTGCAGCATACAGTTCGCTGGCAAAAGGAAAATTGTAACCGCCAAAGTAGAAGCCGGCCATGATGGCGGAAGAAATAAACATGTTGATGTACTCAGCAAAGAGGAACAAGCCCAGTTTCATCGAAGAGTATTCCGTGTGGTAACCACCCACGAGTTCGGTTTCACACTCCGGCAAATCGAAAGGAGCGCGGTTGGTTTCTGCGAGGGCACATACAAAAAAGATAAGGAAACCAAGCGGCTGGTACAGGAAATTGGCGTAACCGGCATCCTGCCTTTCAATGATGTCTTTCAGCGACAACGATCCCCCGGCAGAAATAATCAATGCGATCAGCGCAATACCCATCGCGATCTCGTAGCTGATCATTTGCGAAGACGCGCGCACGGCACCCAACAGGGCAAATTTATTATTGGAAGCCCAGCCGCCGATCATGATACCGTAAACACCAATCGAAACCACACCCAACAGGTAGATCACGCCAATGTTAATGTCGGTAATTTGCAGGTCGTACAGGTGTCCGCCAACCATCACCGGTTTTCCCCAGGGAATAACCGCACTGGTCATCACGGCAGTAACCATAAACAGGGATGGACCCAAAATGAAAAGCGAGCGGTTGGAGACGTTCGGGATGATCTCTTCTTTCATGAACATCTTGCCACCATCGGCCAGTGGCTGCAGTAAACCGCACTTGCCTGCCCTACTCGGCCCTTTACGGTCTTGCAAAAAGGCTGCAAATTTACGTTCCCAGAGCGTGGCATAAGCGGCGACACCCAGCGACAGCAGGAACACTGCCACGCATACAATTGCTTTATAAATGATCAAACTCAGCATACTATGTTTTTATCGTGTTGGCCTGCGCCGGAGCAACAGAACCTGTTTATGATTAAGGTCGTTTATTCAGATCCATGAAACCAAGCGCTTTTTGCTGTTTCATTACCTGCACTTTTAATTCATTCAAGTGGTTGTAGTGATTCTGAGAAATCACACTGCTGCGGTGGATCGGCGAAGGACCTTCGATTTTCCAGTCGGCTGTGCTCTTGCGCTCGAAACGGCACGTGTTGCAGATAAACTCTTCTACCTCACCCCATTGGTCTTTGCGGGCCGTCACACGCAACACATCATTGCCTTTGAGCCACAGGCGGACTTTGCCCGAGCACTTCTTGCAATCGCAGCTTGCATCTACCGGTTTGGTAAACCACACGCGGCTTTTGAAGCGGAAGGTTTTGTCGGTAAGGGCACCTACCGGGCATACGTCGATAACGTTTCCTGAGAAATCGTTCTCGATTACGTTCTCGATATAGGTGGAGATCTCCGCGGCGTCGCCGCGGTGCATTACGCCGTGCACGCGGTTGTCGGTGAGCTGGTCGGCCACTTTCACGCAACGGAAGCACATGATGCAACGCGTCATATGCAGCTGCACATATTTACCGATGTCGATGCGTTCGAACTCGCGGCGCGGGAATTCATAGCGGGTGTTGGCGGCGCCGTGCTCATAGCCGAGGTCCTGCAGGTGGCATTCGCCGGCCTGATCACACACAGGGCAATCGAGCGGGTGATTCATCAACAGAAATTCTACAACGCCTTTTCGGGCTTCCAGCACATCTTTGTTGATGGTGTTCTCCACCACCATGCCGTCCATCACCTCGGTGCGGCAGCTGGCTACCGGTTTTGGCATTGGGTTCGGGTTGGCCGTGCTACCCTGTGTTACTTTCACGATGCAGGTACGGCAGTAGCCACCGCTGGTTTTCAGTTTGGAATAATAGCACATGGTTGGCGGAGCTACCTCCGGGCCAATCATACGCGCCGCTTCCAGGATGGTCGTACCTTTAGGCACATCAATCTCTATTCCGTCGATTGTTACTTTCATTCTTAGTTAATTTGAACAGTATTTTTGAAGAAATTCTTTTGCATTGTTCACTACCAGGATCTTGTCGGTAGAGGTATTCTGAATGTTTTTAAAATAGCTGCAGGCTTTCTTGTTATCTTTTAGCAGGTAATAGGCCACGGCAATATTATACATCACATCCAGGTTTGTGTTGTTAGCTGAGCCATTCAGCAAGAGTTTCAAAATTTCTTTTTCCTTTCCGCCTGCTTGTATGAGCGCTTTCGTTTCGATATAGTTCGGCAAGGTATTCAACGTGTTGAAAATATAATACGGCGTAGGTAAGGCAAAATCGACAGGGAGGTTGAAAAACCCGTCAACTGCTCTTACATTCTGCTTTCCAGGCTGCCAGTCCGGCATCGATTTGACCAAACGTACAGCTTCTTCGTCCATCACCGGAAATCCCGTTCCTTTCAGCATGTGCACATTCTCGATTTTACCTTCCTTGGTGACGGTAAATTTTAAAAACGCTTTGCCCCCTATGTGCAGGTCCTTGCAGGTCTTTGGGTAAATGATATTGTCGTTAAGGTATTTCGTCATCGCGGCGTTTCCGTCAGGAAACTGAGGCATCTGTGCAACCATGGTAAAGATCTCGCTTTTAGGTGGAGCAAGATCTTTTTCCTGCGTCTGCGCAAACGACGGACCCATCAGAACCAGAAATAGTATGCAGATCAAAAACCTCATTTATGCGCGTACCAATTTGTTCAACCTGTCGTAATGTGAAATGTCCACAAACTTCTTGTTGCGGGCAATGTCGATGAACTCCTGTTTGAAGTGGCGGATTGCCGCCGCTACCGGCCAGGCTGCTGCTTCACCCAACGGACAAATGGTTTTGCCTTCGATCTTGCTCTGGATGTCCCACAGCAGATCCACATCGCTTTCGTTAGCCGTGCCGTTCAGGAACTTTTGCAGGATCTTCTCCATCCAGCCGGTGCCTTCACGGCATGGCGAGCATTGGCCACAAGACTCATGATGGTAGAAACGTGAGAAGGTAAAGAGGTTCTTCACAATGCTTGTATCTTCATCCATGGCAATGAAGCCGCCCGAACCCAACATGGTACCGGTAATGAAGCCACCATCCGATAAACTTTCGTAAGTCATCAAACGCGGTTCTCCTTTCGCTGTTTTCAGGATCAATTCTGTTGGCAGAATAGGCACCGAAGAGCCGCCGGCCACGACGGCTTTCAATTTCTTGCCGTTGCGGATGCCACCGCAATATTCCTCGCTGTAGATGAATTCTTCGACAGTGATACCCAACTCGATTTCATAAACGCCGGGTTTGTTCAGGTGCCCTGAAGCCGAAATGAGTTTTGTACCGGTGGATTTGCCCACGCCGATCTTGGCGTATTCATCGCCACCCATGTTTACGATCGGCACAACGGCAGCAATCGTTTCCACATTGTTCACTACGGTTGGGCAACCATAAAGGCCTGCTACCGCCGGGAATGGTGGCTTGATGCGTGGGTTGCCACGCTTGCCTTCCAGCGATTCGAGCAGTGCCGTTTCTTCACCGCAAATGTAGGCGCCACCGCCCACCTGTACGTGGCAATCGTGCGAAAAGCCTGTACCTAAAATATTATTTCCCAGCCAGCCGGCCGCATAGGCTTCGGCAATGGCTTGTTCCAGGATGCGGGCAACGTAAAAATATTCACCGCGAATGTAAATGTAAGAGGTGCGTGCACCCAGGGCGTAGGAAGAGGTGATCATGCCCTCAATGAGCGCATGTGGAATCTTCTCCATCAGGTAGCGGTCTTTAAACGTACCCGGCTCCGATTCATCGGCGTTACACACAAGGTAGCGTGGCACACCTTCCGGCTTTGCCAAAAAGCTCCATTTCATGCCTGTGGGGAAGCCTGCCCCGCCACGGCCACGCAGGCCCGATTTTTTCACTTCTTCCGTGATCTGGTCGGGTTGCATTGTTTTCAAGGCTTTCTCCACCGACGCATAACCGCCATGAGCGCGGTACACCTCATAGGTGTTAATGCCCGGAACCTTGTCGTTGTGTATTAATAATTTTCTTCCCATGTTGTTTATTGTTGCCTTCGGGAGCCTCAGTCAACAAAAGGTGGTTGAGGCTCCCGAAACCACCTTTGAAAAAAAAAACGATTTAAAGTGTATTCTTGTAATCTAGATCTGTATAACTTCTTTGTTTGCCGGCACTGCGGTAACTTTCGAGGATGTTATCTACTTTTTCGTAAGTAAGGTTCTCGTGGAAGCTGGCGCCGCACTGCATCATCGGCGCAGTACCACATGACCCAAGACACTCAGCTACTTTCAGGGTAAACATGCCGTCTTTGGTGGTTTCGCCTACGTGAATGTTCAGTTTCTTTTCAATGTATTTCACAATGTCCTCGGCGCCGTTGAGCCAGCAAGAGCTTGTTTGGCATACCTCGAGCACACATTTACCAACCGGTTTCAGGTTGAACATGGTATAGAACGAAGCTACTTCAAACACTTCTACCGGACGAATCTTTAATACCGAAGCCACATAATCCATCGTTTCGGGGCTAAGCCAGCCGCCGAACTCCGCTTGTGCAATGTGTAGCACCGGTAGCAGGGCTGATTTCTGCTTCCCTTCCGGATAATGTGAAATGATGGTTTGCACCGTCTTCATCGCCTCTTCGCTAAAAGCGATTTCCGCGCGTTTGGCCTTGTCAAAAGGCTGTGCTCCGTGTACCTGACTACCACTCATAGTGTTCTGTTATAACTAAAATTCTATTAAATATCTGTTTTTTGTTTTTAGCCTTCTCCAACTTCTCTGTTTTTCAACACGCTGCTATCATCTTTTTTAACTTAAGCATCCAATTCACCCGCGATCACGTTCATGCTACTCATCGTCAGGATCGCGTCGGATAACATAATGCCTTTGATCATTTCCGGATAAGCCTGGTAATAGATGAAACAAGGCCTGCGGAAGTGCAGGCGGAACGGTGTACGGCCGCCATCACTGATGAGGTAGAAGCCCAACTCGCCGTTGCCGCCTTCTACACAATGATACACCTCGCCTTTCGGAATATCGGTTTCACCCATCACGATCTTGAAGTGATAGATCAGGGCTTCCATGTTGTTGTACACCTGCTCTTTCGGTGGCAGGAAGAAGTCCGGCAAATCAGCATGCATTGGGCCTTCCGGCATTTTCTTGATGGCTTGCTTAATGATCTCGAGGCTCTGCCACATCTCGTGCTGGCGCACCATGAAGCGGTCGTAGGTGTCGCCGCTGGTACCAACAGGCACTGTAAATGTGAAATCCTCGTAAGAAGAATATGGATTCATCACACGCACATCGTAATCGATGCCTGCTGCGCGGAGATTAGGACCTGTAAAGCTGTAAGACAGTGCCATCTCGGCGCTGATAGGCCCGCAGTTGATGGTACGGTCCATAAAGATCTTGTTGCGCTCCAACAGGTTTGAAAATTCGGTAAGTGCTTTCGGAAACTCTGCAATAAATGCGTTGATCTTATCCCAGGTTGATTTTTTCCACTCGTTATCGAAACCGCCAATACGACCGATGTTGGTGGTGAGGCGCGCGCCGCAGATCTCTTCAAAAATTTCATAGATCTTCTCACGCCACTGGAAAATGTAGAGAAAGCCTGTCATGGCACCGGTATCTACCCCAATCACCGAGTTACAAATGATGTGGTCGGCAATGCGCGACAGTTCCATGATGATGACGCGGTGGTATTGCGCACGTTTCGGAATTTCGGCTTTCAACAGTTTCTCTACCGTCATGTACCAACCCATGTTGTTGATGGGCGACGAGCAGTAGTTGAGACGATCGGTGATGGGTGTGATCTGCGCGTATGGCCGGCGTTCTGCCAGCTTCTCAAACGCGCGGTGAATGTAACCGATGGTTGGCGTTGCTTCGTGAATGATCTCACCGTCCATCTTCAGCACATTCTGAAAAATGCCGTGTGTAGCCGGGTGCGTAGGGCCGAGGTTAAGCGTCGAATATTCTTTCTCTTCGAAAACCTCTTTATTTACCGTATCGTTCGTGTTTTTACTCATGTCAAGTTTCAAATTTGAAGGCCGAGGGAAATCCTCTTTTTCTTCTCGCGCCTGGTTTCCTGATTTATCGCTTATCTGCCAAACATGCTGTTGTCTTTATCGGTACGTTCCTGATCTTCGAGTGGGTACTCTTTGCGCATCGGGAAAATGTCCATTTCGTCAACGTTAAGGATACGTTTGAGGTTTGGATGCCCTTTGAAGCGAACGCCGAAGAAATCATACGTTTCGCGCTCCATCCAGTTGGCGGCAGGCCATAAATCCGTCGCTGTAGGCAATTCCGGTTTCTGGATATCCATAAACGTTTTGAGGCGAATGCGGTAGTTTTTAGGCATGTTGTGCAAGTGGTAAACTACGCCCAACTGTTTTTCATCAGCGGTTTGCATGCCGGTCAGATCCGTCAAAAAATGGAAGTTCAGTTCGGCATCTTCCTTCAGGAATTGCAGCACATCGTGCATCGCCTCCACTTTGATCGTAAATACCGGATAATCGTAAAGCATTTCTGCAGATACGACCTGTCCGGCGAAATTCGCGTTCAGCTTTTCATTGACCTTATCTAATAATTCCATCACAGGTTTTTAAGAGGTGGGATCTGCGCGGTTGATGCAGACCGGATGTTCTAAAATTTATTCTATGCCGTAGCTGTTCAATAGTTTTTTGTACTCAGGCGATTCCCTTCTGCGGAACGATTCTTTTTCGGCCAGCTGTTGAATTTTCATCACGCCTTCCAGGATCTGCTCAGGGCGTGGCGGGCAGCCAGGCACATAAACATCTACCGGGATGATCTTGTCGATGCCCTGCAAAACGGAATACGTGTCGAAAATACCGCCGCTGCTGGCGCAAGCACCTACTGATAAAACCCAACGCGGCTCGGCCATTTGCTCGTACACCTGGCGTAAGGTTGGACCCATTTTTTTGGCAATGGTTCCCATTACCATCAGCATATCGGCCTGGCGTGGCGAAAAACTCAGACGCTCTGAACCGAAACGACCCAGATCGTAGTGAGACGCCATCGTTGCCATAAATTCGATGCCGCAGCAAGAAGTGGCAAAAGGCAAGGGCCACAATGAGTTCTTACGCGCAAGACCAATGATATCTTCCGCTTTTCCTGCAAAAAAACCAGGCCCTTCGATCCCTTCCGGGCTTTTGGCCATTTCGAGCTTGGTGCGTTTTGTAATTTCGTTTGACATGATCTTAATTTTGGATTAGAAAGTAGGATGCGCATACAAGCCGCGCTTTCCTGTAACAGAGCTGCTTATTCTTCCCACTTGAGGGCTTTTTTCGACAGCATGTAATAAAATCCTACCAACAGCAGGATGATGAACGTGAATACTTCGATCACGCCGAACATGCCCAGGTCTTTGAAATTAACTGCCCAAGGATACATAAAAATAACCTCGATGTCGAATAACACAAAGATAATGGCCACCAGGAAATACTTGATGGCAAAGGGAAGCCGGGCATTTCCTTCTGATTCGATACCGCATTCGAACGCGTCGAGTTTGATTTTCGTTTTGCGCTTAGGCCCCAACCAATGCGACAAGACCATCGTGGTTACCACAAATCCAAGGGCCACAATAAACATTAAAACAATCGGCAAATAATCGAGCGGAGATGAAACAGTGTTCATGAGATATATCACGTATTTAGTGGTTGTAAGATTAGCTATTTTTAGCTAAATCATCAAATAATCAGTCTATTTTTCGGTATTTAGAATTATTACAAATAAGACGCGAAATGCCCAATTTAATGGCGCTTTATTAGGAAATCCAAAAAAAATTTGACCATTTTTTCTATCTAAAATCCGAAGAACGATACAGTGAAATTTCAATACACTTTTTCCGCCATTTCATCAAAAAATGGTCGGCAAAAAAATGCCGGCCTGCAACGAGAACTATGTTTCTACGCCTTAGAAAAAATGTGCCACACCAAAAGCAAAAGTGGCCGGAATTTCTCCGGCCACTTGATTGTTTTCTTAGCTATTTTTTATTAATCTGCTGTTGGCGTTGCTTGGTCATTTCTTCGAGTTTAGTCTGAAATGCCGACTTTTTCTCAGGTTTTTTCATGTTTGCCAACAACTGCTCACGAATTTTACCATCGTCGATGAATTTACGCATCAGCCAGGTTTGCAGGAACGTGATAACGTTTGCCAGGAAGTAATACCAGCTCAAACCCGCGCTGTAGCTGTTCATCACGGCCAGGAAGATCACCGGCATGAGGTACATCATGTATTTCATACCTGGCATTTGGTTATTCTGCTGTGGCTGCAACAGGGCGCTGTTCATCCAGGTATAAATCATGGTTGAAGCAAACATCAGTAAAGCAAAAAGACTCACGTGATCGCCATATCCAGGCACGTTGAACCCGAAATGGTAAACCGAATCGTACGTTGACAAGTCATCGGTCCATAAAAAACTTTTTTGCCTTAGCTCGATGGCAGCCGGAATGTACGCAAAAAGCGCAATGAGGATCGGTAGTTGCAACAGCATCGGCAAACAACCCGAAAGTGGGTTGGCACCCGCACGGCGGTACAACGACATCGTTTCCTGCTGCTTCTTCATCGGATCTGGATCTTTCTCGTACTTGGCGTTGATCTCGTCGATCTCTGGTTTCAGCACGCGCATTTTGGCGCTGCTCATGTATGTTTTGTAAGCTATCGGGAACAACAGGGTTTTCAGGATCAAGGTCAGGATCAGGATTACCAAACCACTGTTGAGCGACGAAAGCGCATCGAACAATGGAATTACCATCCATTTGTTAATGTAGCTGAACACGCTCCAGCCGGTAGGCACAATTTTTTCGAGATCGAAATCGTAGGTCTTCAGCGTTTTATATTGGTTCGGACCAAAGTAAAATTGCATGCCAAATGTTTCGGAACCGTTGTGTTTAAACGGAATGCTCAGATCGCTGGTGATCGTTTTTACAATGTCGGTTGAGGCCGGATTTTCAGACGTTTTCACAAAGCTGCCTTCTTTCAGGAAGTTGTCTTTTTTGGCGATGAGTGTGGAGTTAAAGAAATGCTGCTTGAACGATACCCATTTGATATTGGATTCTGTAAACAGCTTTTCCTCGTTCTTGCGGGCGTTGATGTAATCTACCCCTTTTTGTTCCTCATTGTAATATACAGTAGCTACTTCGCGCTCTTTGGAAATATGCTTCTCCTGGCTTGGCATGGCCTGCGACCAGTGAAGTGTGACGTGGTTTGCTTTGGCCGGAATGATGTTTTGCATGCCTACAAAGTTTACATCATAGTCGAGCATGTAGTCGTTTGGCTTCAGGCTATAGGTGTACTCGATATAACTTCCCGGTTGAGTTGTGAGCAGTTTCAGGCTCAGTGTTTTCACACCGCCTTTGTCCACCACGGCTGGTGTAGCGGCGCTAAAGTAAAAGCTATCGGTCGTAAATTTCTGATTGGCATAGGCGTCAAACTCCAACGACTGCACTGTCGAATCGCGATCGAAAAGCACAAGGGGTTTGCCCTGCCCGTACCGCGCATATTCTTTCAATTCCACTTTGGCAACCATACCACCTTTGCTCGAGACATATACTTTGAGATGCTCGTTCTCGAGGATAAACAGTTCTGCTTTGCCGGCTACCGACACAGCAAAATCTTTATACTGGGCGTTGGCCATCAATTTAGCTACAGAATCCTGGTTAAGCGACGCTCCGGCGGTATCTACCTGTGCGACAGCAGCTTTAGAAGCGGCGGCATTCAGCTTGGCTTTTTCTTTTGCTTTCAGCTCCATTTCTTTCGTAGCCAGCTCTACCGAATCTTTAATTTGCTTGTTTCGTGCGATCTGTTCTTTGCTGGGGCCATTAAGCGCCAACCAGGCTACCAGGATCACGGCAATCAGGCCTAGGCCAATAAGGGATTTTTTATCCATGACGGGATTTGAAATTTAGGCTGCAAATATAAGAGATTTTGTGGACGGGCTTTCGTCAAAAAATGATAATCCTGGGCCGGATTCGGCGAATGTTAGGAAAGCGCGGTGCGAATGGTGGTAGCAATCGTGTCAAATTCGTCTTTACTCAGCACGAGCTTTTCATTACGAAAGTTCATATCATTGTCGGTATTAATGGGAATGAGATGAACATGTGCATGTGGCACCTCCAGACCGATGACACACATCCCAATGCGGTTGCAGGGAATAGCCTGCTTGATGCCTGTTGCAACTTTACGGGCAAACTCCATCAGGCCGAGGTATGTCGCCGGATCCAAATCGAAAATATAATCCACTTCCTGTTTGGGAATAACAAGGGTATGACCTTTACGAAGAGGCGAAATATCAAGGAATGCAAGGTAATTCTCATCTTCCGCTATCTTGTAGCAAGGAATCTGGCCGGCCACTATTTTAGAAAAAATGCTTGCCATGAGGCTTAGAGGCTGATTTCTATGACTTCGAAGGGAATCACACCAGCAGGCACTGTGACTTCTACTTTATCGCCCACTTTTTTACCCACCAGCCCTTTGCCTATCGGCGAATCGATCGATATTTTGCCGGCTTTGAGGTCGGCTTCGTTCTCCGCCACCAGCGTGTATTTCATTTCAGCGTTGTTCTTCAGGTTTTTGATTTTCACCGTGGTAAGGATGCTTACTTTACTGGTGTCGAGCTGGGCGCTATCTACAATCCGGGCATTGGCAACGATTTCTTCGAGTTTGGCTATTTTAATTTCCAGCAGGCCTTGGGCGTCTTTGGCTGCGTCGTATTCTGCATTCTCCGACAGATCGCCTTTATCCCGCGCTTCTGCAATTTGCCTGATCACACTCTGGCGTTCTACGGTTTTGAGTTCATGTAGCTCGTCTTTCAGCTTTTTTAATCCTTCTTCTGTGTAATATGCAATTGTTGCCATAACTGTATGTTTTTAATCAAAATAAAAGAATCCCGTCCCGATGGCTATCGGGACGGGACCTGTCTCGTCAATTGTTGGTTTACAAATATACGAAATTATAAATTAATTCGTGCGCCGAAAGAGTGAACTCCTCCAAACGGATTGGTAAAGCGGTAAGAATAATCAACACCAAAAGTCGATTTTTTCTCGCTGCCAAATGGAATTTCGAACGTTGCACCGCAGGTAGGGCCTGTAAAGGCGGTAGTACGGTTACCTTCTCCCTGAAAGATCCCTTT
>DAIUED010000014.1:0-24741 GCA_036845295.1 Bacteroidota bacterium | reverse complement strand
GAGAGCCTCAGACCCCGGTTTCCGTGTATTATCCAAACCCTTACACCGGCTTCGAGAGCCTCAGCCACCGGTTTCCATGCATGAGCCAAACCTAATCCCCGTTTCGAAAGCCGCAGCCAACGGTTTCGATGCATGATCCAAACCCAATCCCGTTTCGAAAGCCTCAGCCACCGGTTTCCATGCATGATCCAAACCCAATCCCGTTTCGAGAGCCTCAGCCAGGCGTTTGATCTGCAACAACAACCCGGGTCCTGCGCCAGGGACGTGAAGAGCCTGGTTCCTTTGCCGCCGGCCTTTTTTGCGGCAAAGAACCGGAGCGACAGCGGAGCCCGCAGCGGCCCGCCCGGGCGCCCAGAAAAAGATCCGGCTTTGTTTGACCCTGGTGGTTTGCGCACAGCCATCGGAAATCACTGAGAAAATCCTATTTTCGTTTCCGATGGTGGCACCCGAACATATCCGTAAACATGAAAACCTGCACATCGTGTTCTGGCTCATCAAAGATACTTGCTGGATGCTGGAACTCCATTGGCTGGGCATTCTCATGATTGTTCCAACCATTGCCATCGCACTGATCATTGCTTACATTACCCGCAAAACAACCGATTTGTACATCAACCTCGGTATCTTATTCTGGATCTGTGCCAACAGCACCTGGATGTATATCGAATTTTTTACCGATGGACGCTACAAGCTACTCGCAAGCATTCCATTTGCCCTTGGCTTTCTCTTCACGGGCATTTTCTACGTTAAAACATGGCGGGTTAAAGCAGGTCCTGAAGCCTGAAAATCGACTATTTTTTGTAGCCGAAAGGCGAAAAACTCCTATATTAGTCCACTCTATTTTTTAACGATTTTTCCACATGGAAACAACACCATACCAATCCAAGCACAAAATCCGCATTGTTACAGCCGCCGCTCTGTTCGACGGACACGATGCCGCCATCAATATCATGCGCCGCATTATCCAATCGAGTGGCGCCGAAGTGATTCACCTCGGACACGATCGCAGTGCGCAGGAAGTAGTGAACTGTGCCATTCAGGAAGACGCCAATGCCATTGCCGTAACCAGCTACCAGGGCGGACACGTGGAGTATTTTAAATACATGTACGACCTTTTGAAAGAAAAAGGCTGCGAGCATATTAAGCTTTTTGGCGGCGGCGGCGGTGTGATCCTGCCGGAAGAGATCGAAGACCTGCATCGTTACGGTATTTGCCGCATCTATTCTCCTGATGATGGCCGCGCCATGGGCCTTCAGGGAATGATCAATGACTTACTCCGTCACTGCGACTATCCAACGGGTACCAACCTCAACGGCGAGATAACCAAATTTGTTTCGAAAGATTATAAATCCATTGCCCGCATCATTTCGGCTGCCGAAAATTTCAACGACGACAATGCGAATGTCCTCAAAGACATCGAAGCAAAAGCCAAGTTGTCGGCTACACCAGTGCTAGGCATTACCGGTACAGGGGGCGCTGGTAAATCGAGCCTGGTGGATGAATTGGTACGCCGCTTTCTCATTGACTTCAAGGATAAACAAATTGCCATTATTTCTGTTGATCCGTCAAAGCGTAAAACGGGTGGCGCCTTGCTGGGCGATCGTATCCGCATGAATGCCATTCGTAACGACCGGGTATATATGCGCTCGCTGGCTACGCGTCAGAGCAATCTTGCACTGAGCAAGTATGTACAAGATGCAGTGAATATCTGCAAGGCCGCACAGTTCGACCTCATCATTCTCGAAACATCCGGTATCGGGCAGAGCGACACGGAGATCATCGAACACTCCAACATGAGTTTGTACGTGATGACACCGGAATATGGCGCAGCCACCCAGCTCGAAAAGATCGACATGCTCGATTTTGCCGACATCATCGCCCTCAATAAATTTGATAAGCGCGGCGCCCTCGATGCACTGCGCGACGTAAAAAAACAATACAAGCGCAACCACAACCTCTGGGAAATTGCCGATGAAGACATTCCGGTATTCGGCACCATTGCTTCACAATTCAACGATCCGGGGATGAACCGTTTGTACAAAGCGGTGATGAACAAGATCGTGGAGAAAACCGGCAACACAAGCCTTAGCTCTAATTTCCATATTACGGAGGAAATGAGCGAAAAGATTTACATCATTCCGCCATCGAAAACACGCTACCTGAGCGAAATTTCGGAGAACAACCGCGGCTACGACCGCAAAGCGGAACAGCAGGCCGAAGTGGCGCAGAAACTGTACGGTATTCAAAAATCCATCGATACCATTTCCGAATCGAAACTCGATGATAAAGACCGCTTGCTGAAAGGACTTCAGGAAGCCTACGAAAAAATAAAGCTAGACCTCGACCCACACAACTGGAAACTGATCGAGAACTGGGAGAACAAAAAGAAATTATACAGCAATGAATTTTATGAATTCAAGGTGCGCGACAAGGTGCTTAAAATTGCGACGCACTACGAATCACTTTCTCACACCCAGGTTCCTAAGATTGCCTCACCGAAATACACGGCCTGGGGCGATATTCTGAAATGGAATCTCCAGGAGAATTTTCCAGGCGACTTTCCTTACACGGCAGGCATCTATCCGTTCAAACGCGAGGGCGAAGATCCAACCCGGATGTTTGCCGGCGAAGGTGGACCGGAGCGCACGAACAAGCGTTTCCACTATGTCAGCAAAGGCCTGCCTGCCGCACGCTTAAGCACAGCTTTCGACAGTGTAACCTTGTACGGCAATGACCCTGACTACCGCCCGGATATCTATGGCAAAATTGGCAACTCGGGCGTGAGCATCTGCTGCCTTGATGATGCTAAGAAATTATATAGCGGCTTCAACCTGGCCGATCCGAAAACGTCTGTATCGATGACGATCAATGGACCGGCGCCTACCATTGCGGCTTTCTTCATGAACGCTGCGATCGACCAACAGTGTGAACTTTACATCAAGGAGAATGGCCTGGAAAAAGAAGTAGAAGCCAAAATTGAGGCTATCTACAAACAGAAAGGCACGGCACGTCCGCGCTACCAGGGTGAATTACCGGAAGGCAACAATGGCCTTGGGCTGATGTTGCTGGGTGTTACCGGCGACCAGGTGCTTCCGAAAGACGTTTACGAGAAAATAAAAACCTCCACCTTATCGCAGGTGCGCGGTACCGTGCAGGCCGACATCCTGAAAGAAGACCAGGCACAGAACACCTGCATCTTCAGCACCGAATTCAGCCTGCGTGTGATGGGCGACGTGCAACAGTACTTCATCGACAAAAAAGTCCGCAACTTTTACTCGGTATCCATCAGCGGCTATCACATTGCAGAAGCCGGTGCCAACCCGATCTCGCAGCTTGCATTCACCCTGGCCAATGGCTTTACCTTTGTAGAGTACTACCTGAGCCGTGGCATGCACATCGACGATTTTGCACCTAATTTGTCGTTCTTCTTTAGCAACGGCATCGATCCTGAATACAGCGTGATCGGGCGCGTGAGCCGTCGCATCTGGGCGAAAGCCATGAAATACCGTTACAACGGAAACGAACGCAGCCAGATGTTGAAATACCACATCCAGACATCGGGGCGCTCGTTGCATGCACAGGAAATTGATTTCAACGATATCCGTACCACCTTGCAGGCACTCTACGCCATCTACGATAACTGCAACTCTTTGCATACTAACGCCTACGACGAAGCCATTACTACGCCTACCGAAGAATCGGTACGCCGCGCCATGGCCATCCAGCTCATCATCAACCGCGAGTTGGGCCTGGCAAAGAACGAGAATCCGTTGCAAGGGTCTTTCATTATTGAAGAACTGACCGACCTCGTGGAAGAAGCGGTATTAAAGGAATTTGACCGCATCTCAGAACGCGGCGGCGTATTGGGTGCGATGGAAACGATGTATCAGCGCGGGCAAATCCAGGAGGAAAGCCTGTATTACGAAACACTAAAACACACACGTGAGTATCCTATCATTGGTGTGAATACGTTCTTATCGAGCAAAGGCAGCCCAACCATCATTCCGAAAGAGGTGATCCGTTCTACCACCGAAGAGAAAGAATACCAGATCAGCATGCTTGGCGAACTGCACAACACGCATAAAGACCGCTACAACGAGATGGTTCACAACCTGCAGACAGCCGCGATCCAGAACCGCAATATTTTTGCGGAGCTGATGGAAGCAGTCAAGTACATGTCGCTCGGCCAAATCACCAAGTGCTTGTTCGAAGTTGGTGGACAGTACCGGAGGAATATGTAATATGCTTCGCGGCTGTTGTCCCTTATGGTGCTTCCTCATTGCGGGAAACTATTTTGCTGCTCATAAAACTAGTTTTTGTGACAATGCTCACCCAATTTATATACCCTTAACCGCGACTCCCAAAAGTATTTATTTACATTGTTCTGAAAAGCAGTTTGGCACATTGGTGTCTTTTGCTATATTTATATTGTGTTCCGCTCCGTCCTTGTCCTCGTTTTTCTTCCGCTGTTCTGCTTTGCACAACACCGCATAGACAGCCTGAAGCTCATTAGCCAAAATGCTTCTCTGACCGTGCCTGAAAGGGTTTATGCGCTCATCGCCCTTACCGATGTAGTTGAGATCGATCAGATAGAGCCTTATGCACGGCAAGGCGTGGTGCTCCTTTCGCAATGCGACTCCCTGAACTATCCTTACGACGCTTTCATCCGAGATAAGATCAGACTCCATACAAACCTCGCTTACTTCTATACCCAGAAAAACGTTTTCAAACAAGCCCAGGCTATTCACTTCTACACACTCCGGATGGCCGAACAGATTCACGACGACCTTCTCGTTGCGCAATGCCGTTACAACCTCGGCATGGGCTACTACTCCCAGGAAGAACGGGAAAAGGCGCTTGCCTATTTGCTAAAAGCTCTGCCGGTATTTCAGAAAACAAGTGATCCGGATTATCTCGTTCCTTGCCTGATTAGTATTGGCGTACTGTATCAAGACCTGGGACAATACGCAACCTCGATACTCTTTTACCGAAAGGCGATCGACTGGAGCAAATCGTCTGGCCAAAATGTTTACCTCGGCATGGCTTTCACCAACCTCGCAGTGAACTATACCTATCTTGAACGCTATGATTCCGCCGCCGTAAATTCTACGCGAGGCATGACCCAATTTACCTCTCAGCGCGATAGCCTCAATCTTGCCTGGGCTTATAACGTAAAAGCTAATATTCTTTATGCCTGCGGGCAGGCTGATTCGGGCAGGTACTACAACCTGCGCTCGCTGCAAGTGTCGGAGAAAAGGCAACAGCTGCATGAACAAAAAATAAGCTATGAAAAGCTGTATTACTACTACAGGCAACGACGCAATTTTGAAAAAGCGCTTGATTACTACCAACAATATCACACCATTTCCGACTCCATTGCCAACGACGAAAACCGCCTGCTACTGGCTCGCCATGAAATCGAATACGCATACACAAAAAAAGAAGAACAGTTTCAACTTGAAACTCAGAAAAACGCGCTTCAATTTGCTGAAGAACGCAAACGAAACTACATTATCCTGGCATCGGTAGTAGCCATTCTGGCGGTGTCACTCTTTTTTGGCTATATGGTGTACAAAAGCCTCAACCTGGAAAAGAAAGCAAAAAGAATTGTGCTTGCGCAAAAAGGGATCATCGAAGAAAAGCAAAAGGAAATTATAGACAGCATTCACTATGCTAAAAGTCTCCAGGAAGCTATCTTGCCGCCAATGCTTCTCTGGAAAAAACAGTTACCCGACAGTTTCATTCTTTACAAACCGAAAGATATTGTGGCCGGCGACTTTTATTGGATGGAAAAATCGCAGGGTATTCTATTTTTTGCTGTAGCTGACTGTACTGGGCATGGCGTGCCGGGCGCTATGGTCTCTGTGGTTTGCAGCAATGCTCTCAACCGTAGTGTACTCGAATTCAGGCTCAGCGATCCGGGGGAGATACTCGACAAAGCACGTGAGTTGGTAATCGCCACTTTTGAAAAAAGCGAAAAACAAGTGCGCGACGGCATGGATATTTCGTTATGCGCTTTCGATCCCCAAACGCTTCTGCTGCGGTGGGCCGGGGCCAATAACCCATTGTGGCTGGTGCGCGGAAATAAACTGCAAAAAACAGGCCCCGATAAGCAACCTGTTGGAGAATACATCGACGAAACGCCCTTTACTACCAAAGAAATGCAGCTTGAACCTGGCGACATGCTTTACCTCTTTAGCGACGGCTATGCTGACCAGTTTGGTGGACCAGACGGTAAAAAATTCAAGTACAAACAACTCGAAACACTAGTGCAAAAAACTGCTGTGCTTCCTTGTCACGAACAGGAAACGATATTTGCCCAAACTTTTGAGCACTGGAAAGGAACACACGAACAAATTGACGATGTTTGTGTAATCGGGATTCGTGTATAGCAGCTTTGATAATTCCGTGGCACTGACGTGCGATTTTGCCGCGAAGCATCCTTCTAAAGTTATGGCTTAAAAAAAACATCGAAGGCAAGGTCCAACAAGCATTTCAGGAGCCAATTTTATACTTTTTGCCGGTTTTTCTGATATTTTCAGGCTTTATTTGGTAAAAAAACCTTGTTTATCTAATAAAATGGGTTATTTTTGCGCGGACGATACATTTTTTAGATATGAAAACGGCTTTTACATATATCCTTACCTCGGTTTTATTGGGAGTTTCGATGCTGGGTTCAGCTCAAAGCGCAAAAAACCAAAACCAATTTTGGGAAAATGTACGCCGTTCTACGATTCGTTCACCTTGGATCGTTGGCTTAGGCTGGAATGTGATCGATGATGACGGCAAGCCATTCAACAAACTCTTTGACGCTAATGGTTCCTGGAATGTAGTGCCTTTTCCGTCGAAAGTAAGTTGCGAAAAAGTGCTGATTCAGGGATGGAGTGTCGAATTTGCCGCCAACTACAATCAACTAAAAAGCGGAAAACGCCTTAATAACGATATTTTAAAAAGCACACAAACATTTATTTCGGCCGACATCAACGGCAAGTTCAGTTTTGCGGAATTTGCCAAAAAACTGGCTTTCTTTGATCCTTACGTACTTCATGGCTTTGGTTATACTTACCGCGGTGCCGGTAAGAATCCGAATGTAGCCACAGCTAACATTGGCCTCGGTTTCAACTGCTGGGTTTATGAGGACATGATCGGCATCAACGTTCAATCGCAGGCAAAATTCGCGTTAAAATCGCCATTGATAAAAACATCGGGTAATTACTTACAGCATTCTCTCGGTATCGTTTACAAATTTGAAACCGGCCAGTCGCGTTATGGCCAAAAACCAGGAAGAACCGGTAATAAATACAAGTTCTTCAAAACACGCAACAATAAAAACAAACAAACAACTAAATAGAATACTCCCCTCGCTTTCCCTTCACCGGCCCTCTTACCGGAAAACCGGGGCATATCCTTTGAGAATACTGAAAAAATCAGTAAACTTGATTAATTAACCAATTTCGAATATTTTGTCAGAAACATCTACACGATCGATCGGACTTTTTCACCTAGGCTTATTCGTTACCGTTTTTTGCCTGTTCGGTGGCGGCCTCATGGCGCAGAAAAAAGCAGTACACCCCATTTTAGTGCCGTCTTACGGCCCGAAACAAAGTTTTAAAGACTTTATCACCAAAACACCCTGGCTGATCCATGTTCAGGGCAACGTGGTTGACGACGATGGCAAGCCGTTCAGTAAGGTTTTCGACGCCAAAAATTCCTGGAATCTCTTCCCTTCGTTTAGGCTGGCTGCCGAAAAAGAATGCCGTTACAACTGGAGTATCGAACTGGCTTACTCTTTCAACAGTTTGAAGACAGGTAAAACACTCAACAACGATGTGCTCACCAGCGGCGGTACGTTGATGGCTATTGACCTCAACGGCAAAAAAACGCTGACCCGTTTGTACCGCATTGAACCCTACCTGTTTTCAGGCTTCGGATACACGATGCGCAGCACTGCAAAATTTAAAAATACGGCCACGCTCAATGCCGGACTGGGATTCAATATTTGGATTATTGATAATGTGTTGGGGCTTAGTATTC
Organism: Bacteroidota bacterium; assembly: GCA_036845295.1. GTDB lineage: Bacteria > Bacteroidota > Bacteroidia > B-17B0 > Aurantibacillaceae > UBA4416. The sequence continues at coordinate 16,707 of DAIUED010000014.1, read as the reverse complement.
AAAGTTGTGGAAAATTCGGCCTGCAATCACCGCTTTTCAAAACCGGCTCGAATTACCTGCAGCACTCAGCCGGATTGGTTTGGAAACTAAGCGGCGGCGATAAGGAACGCCTGAAAGCAGCAAAAGCTCACTTAAAATCTGTTTATAGCAAGTAACCCTATTATTTTTTACCCCACATCGATTTTTTGATTATGAAAAGTTTTCTGTTTTTTACCTCTTTATGTATCGCCGGACTACCAGTCGTTGGACAAACTGTGTACAGCGCCGATCAGGTGATTAAAATCTCTGATTACATCACCGAACTTGAGAAACGGGATTCGCTCGTGAAAATGGCCCTTGCTGGGTTTGAGGACACGCCGGCAAAAAGTGGTACCGCTGCCTCGGTTAAAGGTGTTAATATTTGTGGTAAACTTACCGGGCTTAACAAATCGCGCTTCCCTATCAACGACGTTACCTTATTGCTGGTGAAAGAAAATGGTGAAACCATCAGCCAAAAAACGGCGAATAATGGCAACTTCAATTTCCAGAATGTAGATCCGGGAGCCAGCTATAGCCTTAAAATAAGTCCGGAAGACACAAAGATAACCGAAGCATCCAAACTGATCATTTTTGACTGTAAAGGACAAACGGTTAACACCATTTCAAAAGCCGGCGAATCTTATGATTACAAACTAAGCGGTGCTGAGCAAGGACAATTGAGCCAGCCGGGTACCGGCATGGTAAGCAGCGGCGGCAGCAATGGAAGCGCCGGTACGGTGAGCGATCCTGTAGCGAAGATCGCCAGCATTAAAGAAAACTACGAAAAACTAAAACGTGAATCGCTTGCCTGCGAAAATAACCTGGCCGCGCTTCAAAAAAAGTTCAATGAAATGGAACGCGTGTTCGATGCCCTGAAATCCAAACCACAGGATATGGACACCGACCTGCAATTGTATGACAACAACCTGGTATCGAAGTATTTGAAATACGTCAATTTCAAAACCAACGATGCGTCGCTGGATGAAGAAGCATACCGCTCGCTGGATGCCTTGCTGCTGCAAATGAAAAAATTTCCGAAAATGAAATTTGTGATCAACGGTCACGCCGACAATTCAGGAACAGATGCCATTAATATGAAGTTATCGCAAGAACGTGCAAATGCAGTAAAAAATTACCTCGTCTCTAAGAATGTGGATGTAAAACGCATCTCAACCCAGGCATTCGGCTCGGCTTATCCTATTGCCAGCAACGATGTAGAAGAAGGTCGCGCCAAGAATAGACGTGTGGAGATTAAAGTTGGTACTGCTACTGCTGCGCCGGCGAAAGCTAAAACAAAAGCGAAAGGAAAATAACGCCAACAGGCAAAAATCAATAAACCTACTAAACAAAAAATCCCACCAGCAGGTGGGATTTTTTGTGTGTATCGTCTTAAAAGTATAAAGTAACCCTGATCAGGAACGTTTCCTTTGCCACCATTTGCGGCTTTTGTCGTTGCCATAGCCATAGCCTCCATAACCATAGCCGTAGCCATAGCCTTTCGAGTGGTCGGAACCATTGAGCAACACTGCCATGTTGGCCAGACGCTTCTCGCGAAAAGCGCTTTCGGCAATGCTCAGAAGGCGTTTATCGAGGTAGTTGGCACGGACAACATACACAAACGCATCGGCATAAGGATTCAGAAGCAAGGTGTCGGTTACCATACCTATAGGTGCCGTATCTACAATGATATAATCGTAGTCTTCTCGCAAGGCGGCGAAAAGTGCCGCAATTCTATCATTCATGAGCAGTTCTGATGGATTGGGAGGAATGGAGCCGGAAGGCAGAATATCGAGCCCTTCTATCTCTTTTGGGCTAAACACATAACCATTAGGGTCGAGGTCGCCACTCATGACAAAATCGGTGAGTCCCCTTTTGTCCGCAAGGTTCAGGTACTTCAGAATTTTTGGCGCACGCAGATCCATTCCTACCAACAATGTTTTCTTGCCGGAAATAGCCAGACTGGCAGCGAGGTTCAATGCCACAAACGATTTCCCCTCCTTACCTACAGTGGATGTCACAAATATGGTACGGCCCGTTGTTTTGACTGAGCCAAGCATAAAATCAACATTGGTACGCAACAGGCGGAACGCCTCTGCAATTCCTGAATTGTCGCCCCGCGACACCACCAGTTTTTCGGGTGAATCGCTTAACGGAATATCACCAAGGAAGGGCAGACGTAGCTGATCGATGTCTTTACGCCCGTGCACCTTGGTATCGAACATATCTATCAGGTAAAACACCAATACGGGCAACAGGAGGCCTCCTAAAAGCGAGATTAAATAAATAACCTGGCGTTTTGGTGCAACGACCTTGTCATTTTCATAAGCTGCGTCAACAATCTTCGTATTGGATACCGCCACCGCCAAGGCAATATTGGTTTCTTCGCGCTTCTGTAACAAATACAGGTAAAGCGCCTCTTTGATCTGCTGTTGTCGCTGGATAACACGAAACTCACGCTCATAACGGGGCACTGATGCGATCTTGGAGTTGATACCGCCTTCCTGCCTGTTCAGTTCCTTCATTTTGATGATGAGGGCAGTTTTCAGATTCATAAGGCTTTCTTTCAGGCTGGCTCTCATGCCCAGAAGCTGGGTATCGATGTTTTCAATCACAGGATTTTTCTCACCGGCGTTTCGCAACATACGATTGCGCTCCAGCACCAATTTGTTGTAGTCACTGATGGTAGCCGCAATCGAAACATCCTGAAGCCCCAGATTTGCCGGAATGAGGTCTGCCGGGCTACTCCGCTTCTGCAAATCGTCGTACATGTACTCAACCAATTTCAGCTGAGTGCCTGCTTCCAGAAGGCTCATCTCGCTTTCGCTTCCGGTTTTAAGAAACAACTCGGCCTCGGAGCTGATGTCGGTGAGTTTGTTCTTGGTTTTAAACCCTTCCGCCTCGGTTTCCACATCCGAAAGCTCGGAGGTAATAAACTTAATCCGTTCGTTGATAAAGTTGGCTGTATTCCGGCTTACTTCATTTTTATCTTCAATAGCATCGAGGTTATGTTGCTTGATGAGGTTATTGACGATAGCCACCGCTTTATCGGGCAGTGAATTGCGAAGGCTGATCATGATCGCACTCGAGTTTTTATTCACCGGTTCCACCTTCAGGGCATTCAGATAGCCATCTACCGTTCGGCCAACAGGATTAACAACAACGCGGAAGTTTTTGTTGAGGTCAGTATCGGTAAAGTATGGCGTTTTGGAAAACACGATCTTCCCGGATCCGGTTTGTACACTGTCGCCAAAATGGTATTTACCAAGCAGTTCCTCTGTAGCGCCGTTTTTAAGCGTAAATTGTGTGGCCGATTCTGCATTCAGGAGCCAACTTCCTTCAAAAACACCAAGTGAATCGTTGAAAGACCAGCTGATGCGAACGGGTGTTGTGGAATAACGCTCGTGTTCGATGGGACGACCATACGAAAAGTAACTTACGTTCAGCTTCAGTTCGTTAACCACACGCTGCATGAGCGATCGCGATTTGAGAATTTCAATTTCGTTATCGATGCTATTGCTTCCTTTCAAAATACCGAGGTCCTCAAATGCAGAAAGTTCTGACGGTACGGTACCCTTTTTATCGTCTTTAATGAGAATGGTAGCGCTTACATCGTACATAGGTGCCTGATAGCGCAAATACACGAATCCGGCGACCAAACACACAACCAAACTCAGCAAAAACCACTTCCAGTTTCTCAGGTAGCGCTGGAGCAAATCTTTAACGTTCCCATCCTGGCCTTCTTCTTCCGGTATATGATAATGTTCTCGATGCATCTTACCTCGATATTAATACCGCAATGGTAGTGAGTAAGGAAATAACAGAGATCACGATGCCCACATTGGCTGTATTGACAGCCGAGGAGTTGATCCTCGCCCTGTTGGGCTCTACGTAAATAATATCATTCTGATTCAGGTAATAAACCGGCGACGAAAACAGTTCTTTAGATGTAAGATCTACCCTGAATTCCGTTTTTTGCCCATCCATATCGCGAACCACCAATACATTTTTCCGGCGGGCGGTAATGGTAAGATCTCCGGCCAGGCCAAGCGCTTCCGGCAGGGAAATGCGTTCGTTAGGTATAGAAAAAGTTCCTGGTGTTCGCACCTCACCCAATACCGTTATTTTAAAATTGAGGATGCGGATGTTAACGATCGGACTTGCAAGGTAGGCTTTGAGTTTTTCGCGAATCAGTTCTGTGGCCTCCATTCTACTTAATCCCGCCAATTTCAACTTTCCAATCACCATCATATCCACATTTCCTTCGGAGTCGATGAGATAACCGGAAAGACTTGGCAAACCAGAGGTATAGCCTGGAAGATTGTTATTGATGTTGGCTACCGGCAGGTTAAAAGGTTTAACGGCATCCTGATCGATCCCGGAAACAGTGATCGATACCAAGTCGTCTTTACGCAACACCGGTGTGTAGCTTTTATTAGATTCCGCATTTTTGATAGCCTCCGGCGAATTAAAATAAACGACTTTTTTCTTCGACACACAGCTTCCTAAAGCCCAAACCAGCAACAAGAGTAAGGTATAAGCACAAAACAGGTTCGTTTTCCTCCGTAGGAGCATAAGATTCAATTAAACAGCAAAAATATAAAAAAATACGGGTTTAAGTCCACAAAAACGCAGTCGGGCTAATAAGCATTTTTATCCCTGAAGATCACCAACCTCAGTGTTCGCCAGATGATCTTCACATCCAACAGAAAAGACCAGTTTTCGATGTACCAAATATCGAGTTCCACGCGTTTCTCCATTTCATCCAGATTACGGGTTTCGCCCCTGAACCCATTGACCTGAGCCCAGCCCGTGATACCTGCCTTCGCAAAGTGCCGCACCAGGTAATTGTCAATGAGCTTGGAATACTCCTCGGTGTGTTTCAGCATGTGTGGCCTCGGCCCAACAATAGACATATCGCCTTTTAACACATTGATGAACTGCGGAAGCTCGTCGAGACTTGTTTTACGCAAAAACCCACCAATTGGCGTAATTCTGGCATCATTACGAGAGGCCTGCAATTCGTCCGAGAGACTATTTACTCGCATCGTTCTGAATTTATAGCACCAAAAGGCGCGGTTGTTTTTACCGGAACGCTGCTGACGGAAGAAAACCGGACCGGGAGAACTGAGTTTAACCAGCAAGACAAGTAGTGGGAACAACCACCAGAAAACGGTCAGAAAAAGCACTGTAGTGAACAACACATCAAAACCATACTTGATAATCCTGTTCAGCGGGTATTCCAATGGCTCTTTCCGTAGCGACATTACGGGAATGCTTCCGTAGAAACTGACTTCTATTTTCCGGCTTTTAGTAAAGTTTCGAAAATCAGGTACAAAGCGGATGCGGATAAAATTCTGCTCACAATAGCTAGTAAGTTGCCGTAGTTCGGGGCTTTCGTAATCCTGTGTGGCAATGTAGATCTCGTGGACCGGATGATTTGAGATATAACCGATGGCATCTGCCAGTTTCCCAAGCACCTCGACGCCTTTAACGTCGTTGTCGAAAAAACCGAGAACACGGTAGCCATAGCTAAGATCGCCGGAAAGGGTTTCGCGAATGTGGTAGGCCGTTTTTCCGGCACCAACGATAATGACATTGCGAAAGTTGAAGCCTTTTCGCCGCAACTTTTTGAGGATGGAAACAAAGGCAATGCGTCCAAGGCTAATGAACACAAACACCAGGCTGCTAAAGGCCAACAAACGTGTACGCGATACCTGGTTGTATTTGAGTCCGACAATGATGACAAACACAAGCCCCATCAGGTAAAACACAAGTCTGAAGTTACGGACCAGGATGCGTTCGATAGGCTCCAGTCTCAGGAAACGGTACGCGTGGTAGTAACTCGCCAGAAAACACCAAATGATATTGGAAAAAACCAATACTGTTTTGGCATCCTGCGAACCAAATTCGGAGAAGCGTTCGTTGCTGAAAAGATAGGAACCCACATAAGACAGGTTTAAAAGCACAAGGTCGAGCACCAAGCCAAGCAGTTTGATGTAGCGGGAATAACCGTAAATATAGTCGCTTCGTTTACGGGCAGACATTGGTCCTGTTTTTAAGCGCTTCGTTTACGCTTAAAGATAATGTTAAACATCGCTTTAAAAAAATAGCGGGTATCAGTAGTGTATGGCCGTCGCTCTTTTTCGATCAGGTAAATGCGTTCGGCCTCTAACACTTCCTCCACACTTCCTTTCATATTCAGCGCCACATAAGGCGGAACACAGCCCGGCCGGTGTTTAAGCCGTAGAGCCATCAAATCTTTTGGAATGTCTTCAGCGTAGCGGTTGCCAATGGGCCTTACGCCTACCAGCTTGAGATCGCCCTTCAGCAGGTTGAGCAGTTGAGGCAATTCATCTAGCCAATAGCGCCTCAGGAATTTTCCCCAGGGTGTCAGGCGGAAATCATTGGCGGGCTTCCCGGTTTCTGCATAACCATGTACCTTTAATACATAATCCTGAAGGTATTCCGCGTAAGGATGCATGGTACGGAATTTATATACGCCGATGATCTTTCCGTTCTTACCAATACGCGGCATCTTATACAATGGGCCATAGCTTGCCTCCATATTAAACACAGGCTCTCCTACTTTACGGGAAACGACGTAAGTCAACCCTTTGAAATTTTTGTAACTTACAATCTCAAAACCGCAGCTCACCAATCGCCCCATTACTTCAGCTTTAGAGAGAAGCCTGTTTCTTCCGCGGGTCACAAGGAAATAGATCTTTTTAAATCCCCACACTTTTGGAAACACGCGCATAAATACGAATTCGAGCCCGAAGTAAATTCCTCTAAGGAGTGGGACTTTTCGAATTCCTTTCCGGCGCCTCCGGGCAGTAAATGTTTCAAAGCAAACGATCAACATTCCGTTGTAATGCATTTTGCTGTTCACACTTTCAAAAAACTTATTAATATACCGGATATCATTTGCCCTGCTCAGGTTGATAATCGCCTCGTATTCTTCGTCGTGATTTAATATGTTAAAGTCGTTGGTAGTCGATACCACCAACGATGTTTTCGCGGCGGGATCAACAAAACTCAGAAAATAATTATAACCGTCTTCGCCGGTTTTTTTTGTGATAAGATTTTTCAACAGAACAAATTCTTTCTACTTAAACTTTAATTGAAACTCCGGATCCTGCTGCATGATTTCACGGCTTTTGGGATACTGAGTGATGAACCACGTTAAAAATGCGCTAACATTTATCTTATCATCTAGCATTCGCATGCGTCTGCCGGCAAATTCCTCCTTAAGATGGGACACATCCAACAGTGCGTCTAATTTCTTCTCAAGCGCATCCACACTGCCCGGCTTGAATGCGAAAGTAAGCTGATAAGTGTTTTCGAGTTCTTCGAGAACGGAAATCTTTCCGGCGAAATCGCTGAGGCGAAGTGAAGGAACCCCCATCATAGCTGCTTCTACACTCATACTTTGGCTGTCGCTAATGAGCATGGAAGCATGATAAAGCAGTTGGTGCATATCGGTAACTTTCACACGTAACAGATACTTCTGGTATTTTTTATCAGTCTCTGCTTCCGAAGAAAGAATAACCTGATAACCTTTTCCTTCAAGAATGGCAATAAGCCGATCGAGCACCTCATTATTGATGCCCTGGATACCGAAATCGTGATGGGCGGTGAGTTTTGCCAGGCGTATGAGGGCATAGGGCCTGGAAAGGTTGTACTGCAGCAAAACCTGCTCGTCGGGCACAAACACCGACGGATGCAAGTAGGCGAGCTTCATGTATCCTTTATAACCAATTTTCTTTTCCTGCCAGGCACCGACAGAGCATACTTCGGGGCACAAGATCGTTTGAGTAAATGGATATGTAAGACGGCCCAGGGTTTTGATCACCGGATAATCATCTTCTGTGATAGTGATCCGATTGATCCCGAACAATTTTCCCAGCTGGGCCATGGACGCGTCTGTACCTACTAAAAGCTGTGGGCGCCTTCTGCGTATTACCGGTATGAGTTTCAGATTACGTTTTAAAAGACTCATGCCTATTGCCAATTTGGAACGGCCACGCTCCTGCGGCAAAATATTCAGATATTCCATACCGTCCTGTTTAAGCAGACTTTCAAGAACGTCTTTTGTTTTTATGACTATTGTAATCTGGTGATCGCCGCTACGCTGCATATCGCGAAGGGTTGGTCGCAGAAATAAATACTGAGCCGGGTGACCGAAATAAAACAATACTTTCATTTTTTATAAAATGTTCCGGTAAACATTGAGTATTTTCAGCGAAATTTGAAGGTTGTCGTACCTGTCCATCCGCTGTTTCGCATCAATACGGGCGTTTCGCGATAAGCATTGATCCAGCTTTTCTGCAATTTCCGATGGGACAAAGGAAGTCACAAAACAGCCACTGACATCATCTAATAGTTCGCGCACATCGCCGACATCTGTTGTAACAACAGGACAATTACAGGCCAGCGCTTCTTTCACAAACTGAGGCGATCCCTCACTAAAAGAAGTGAGAAGAGCCACATCAACAGCGTTAAATAAGCTGGCAACTTCTTCCCGGCTGTAACCTTTCATCTCCAATAGTTCCACGTCCGATTTCATTAGTTTGACGGCTGCTTTAGCCAACGTACTGTTTTTAACCGGATTGTTGAATGCCGAAGAAAAAAGCACATACTTTTTTCCAGGCAACAAGCCCATTCTTTTTCTCGCTTCCAGTTTATCGCTCGGAAAAAAGACTTTACGATCAATTCCACAAGGAATGACCACGCCTTTGCTGCCCGAGTTTTGCAAGAGTTTTTGCGATACAAAGATGTTCTTTTTCGAAAACCACAGGGCTGGCAGCGAGAACAAACGCGCCTTGGAAAGATTGATATCGGAACCGTGATAGGTGACAATTACAGGTACTTTGTTTTGCAAGACCGCCAATGTACCACACAAGCCGTAGTGGGCATGCAATATGTCGGGCTTTTCGACGGAAACAACTTGTTTGAGCTTCCGAAGATTTTTGAGATAGCCTTTTATTCCCTTGCCCTCAAGCAGAAAAAAAACAGGCAACACACCTGCTCTTTCAAGCGCCCTTACCTGCTCGGTGACGAAAGGACTTACTGAACCAGAATTTGAACTACAGAGAAACAGTACTTTCATGACGCGTGTAACGAAGCATTAACTTACGATGGGTTAGAAAAACTCCCAAAATTGAACCCAGGAAAATAAAAATAATGAGACGAAAACTTACGGCATACATTTGCCCGGCAAACGAAGTCATAAACGGGCAAAGGAAGAGCACAAAAAATGTTGCTTTAAGCTGCCGGTACATATCCTTGTGCATCATGAATGCAGTCTTTAGCTTCCTGAAAAGCAAAAACATTCTCGCAAAAAGAAAAAAATAACAGAATAAACCAACAAGACCAATGGTATTTACAATATTGTTGTAATCGACATGCAGCTGCCTGAAACCAAAACTACCGCCTGCATAGTTGCCCACTGAATTGAAACCTTCCATACCGAAGAGGCTCTTAACCGGCTTTTCGAAAGAAAGGGTTTCTTCCCAAACGTAGATCGACTCCAGATACCTGGCTTCACGCTCGATGCTACCTTCTTCGAAACGGTTGCTTCGGGCCTCAAGCCGGTTTAACAACAAATCTTTGTATAAAGGCAAACTAACGGTAACCAGCAACAGCAGCAACATGCCGTATTTTACCATCGCACTCATTTTATACTTCAAAATACCGTAAATTGAAAATCCTAAAACAATACCGGCAATGGCATTCCGTTTCAGGGAAATGATTACCAGAATACTACACACAAACGCCAGCAACATGATGGCGTAAGTATGCCAGGTTTTCTTGGTGCCAAAAGCAAGCATAAGCGGGCATACAAGCACAGAATACGTAAATAGATTCCAATTATCGGTAAGATTTCCCGTCAAAAAATCATCGGAACCTGTGTAAACCGACGTTCCCAGTTTGAAAATGTTACTGACAATGTAGTTTAATATCAAGAGAATGTAAACATAAATAAGCGACTTACTGAGCCTTTCCAATTTGGGAAGCGTATTCACCAGGTTAAATCCTACTATAAAACTCAGCATCGATACAAGTATCTTCAAGGAGTTTTTGGCAGACAAAAAAACATCGGTGCTGAATAAAACGGTAAACATAACGTAACACGCGAAAAACACCAACGCTGCATAATATTTCGTGTTTTTCTTGTAACGCAAAGCCACAATAATGATGAACAGCAACATGAGAACACCCCTTGCCGTAGATAGCACGCCTCCGCGCTCGAAATAAAACAGCGAAATGTCGACAAATACGTTTAGTGGAACGAGGTAATACGGGAGCTTCTTTAACATGCATTTTCTTTTTGTCGCGTGTTTAGTAGCGAACAGATGGTGTCCATTTCAAGCGTCATCCTTTCGTCCCAATCTAAAAATGTCTCATTGATCAGTTTCTTCGCGCTGCTACCCAGGCGATCTCGTTGCGCCTGGTCGTTCAACACCGAATTGATCGCTTCAGAAAGCAATTCGGGCGAATACCGTTCAAGCAACACTGCAGCTTCGGCATTGATAAACTTTCCGGTATCGCCATTGTTGAGCGTAATAATACACTTCCCATATTGCATGGCTTCAAACAGCGGATTTCCGGCATTTGAATAATCGTACATCGACAGAAAAACATCTGCCATGTGATAAAAATTCCCGAGCGAAGCCCGATCAACTGCCCCGGCAAAAATCACCTCTTTTTCGACACCCAAATCGTGGCTTAATTTTTCCAGCACGGGTTTCTGGTCTCCGTCGCCTACAATTACCAATATGGTATTCGGGCATTTGGCCAGCACCTGCGGGAGCGCGTGAATGGTACGCTCTACCTTTTTCCAGGATGCCAGGCGCGAAAGGGTCATAAGGATACGAACATCTTGTTCCAGCTTATGTGTTGTGGCAAATTCCTCTTTGAATCCTTCCCGGAACGAAAGGGTCTTATTAACGCCGTTACGCCAGAATCGGATCTTGTCAGGAGGATACCCCAGCCTCAAAAAAAATTCATTTGCCCTGGTTCCGTCGTCCGTAACAATCAAAAGATCGCCGCCTTTCCTGTATCCTACGTTTTTGAGCATAAACTTTACTTTTTCGCGTAACGTGTGGTGCGCATGCGGCTTCCAGGCTACCCCAAAATGCCTGCTTACCGCCGGCTTGTGTCCCCTATTGACACGATGACCGGCCCAACTTGCCATCGGCCCAACTAAATACAGCCAGTCAAAGTTAATAGCGTTCTCTTTGACAATTTTCTTCACCTGCCTCGCGAACAAGATCCAATAGATGTACTTATATAAATACCCCAACCCCTTGACATGGCTTAGTTTTGAAAACAGGCGATTGGTAGTTGCCAGAAAACGAACCGGACGGGGTGTTCCCTCAGGTTTCAAACCAGGCGCAATCATCGTTACATCGTACTGTTCCGACAAACGTGCGAGGGTTTTGTGGAGAACCTCAATACCTGCTTTTCCTTTTATTGTCCATACCGGAATCTCGGAAATTAGCAACACTTTCCTCATAACGACCTTGCTTTTTTTCGCTTAAACAAAAACCAAAACGCAGAAGCGCCGGTTAGTATCACAAGCAACAACTGAAAAATAACCCCGGGCACCAGGTATTTGATCAAAATCAAAGCGACCAAGGGCCACACAAAATATAGATTGTCGTCTATAACCCTTTTTAGCAAAGCCGGAAATTTCACATTCAACTTTTTGAGCAGATAGAAAATCTGGCCGCCGTAAACACATGAGCTCACGAGCGAATACAATACCAGAGCAAGTGACGGATCGCGTACAAAACCGCCAACAATCAATGCTGACAACCGGAGAATGAAGCTGACTGTCATAAAGACCAGGAACTTGTTTTGGAGATCAAGTATGTAGAATAAATTGCTAATCGGTGATGATATGAACCACACCAGTGACCAAAATGCGAGTATCTGTGAATATGTTCCTGCCGTTACCCACTTTGCTCCAAAGAAAAAGGAAAAAAGTTCTTCCCCAAAAAACAGAACGATCACTGTGGGAATAAGTCCAAAAGAAAACAATTGCAAAACGGTCTTAGTAGAGGTCGCCGCAAGTTTGTCGGTAGAAACCGATTCGTCGATGGCTGTCCTATAGAACACATCGCCAACGGCTTTTCCAATCAAGTTCATTGGCATACGTAGCATTGTAAAACCAAGAGTGTAATATCCTACATGTTCTTTCGAGAAAAAATAATCGAGCAGAAAAGCCGGTAACAACCATGATAAGGTATTAACGAGGGCGGTTAATGTGTCGTATTTCGGGAATTTTTGAAACAAGCGGGCGATATGCTTCATCCGGGCTAAGACAGGTCTTTCAAACAATGCTCCGGCTTTTCTTCGAATGAATGCCATCAAAAAGACTGTTGCCGAAAAAATTCCAATTATTTCTGACAGAACGAGTGCTTGAGGCGAAGGTTCCCAGTAAAGTCCCAAGAGGATTTTCAGAATATTAGCCGTAAAGGAATGAATGGCCACCGAAACCGATAAAATACCATAAGCCTTATAACTATTCCCAAAAGCGTAGAACGTATTCATAGAACTATTGAGAAATACAGAAACTGGCAGTAAAAACAAAATAAACGGCACATCCTGCAACCTAAACACGCAGTTTAGAAAGGGATAAAAAAAGCTCAGGCTTAGCAGTAAAACAATGGAGAAAGTGGTTATCAAGAACAAACAAAGGCTGAGAAGCTGCCTCGAATCTTCTTTTTTACTTAAGAGAATAGCCCGCTCATACCTTAAAGCGCCGATAATGATCAATGGACCAGCAATGGAACTGTAAATTCCCAATGTTCCGTAAGTTTCAGCGTTGTAAATGCGGGTAATGACGGGCCCACAAACAAACGCAACTACCTGAGCCAACACTGTTCCGCCGCTCAGCTTAGCCACATTCTTCCAAAAATCATCCAGTTTAACGCTCATCTTGAAATGGCAGAAATATTGCTAGGAACACCTATTAATACAGAATTTTCTATACCTGACGTCACAAGGCTCTTAAGAACGTTCTTGCCAAACTGTATATCAGACATCATAATATTGGACGTAAAATGCAGTGGATAAGGTGATTCTCTGTGAAGCCCCAAAAAAATGCGAAAGAAATAATAGATTAATAAATTCCTACGCTCCTGCTTGTTCAAATATCCCTTCTCCTGAAGTCGTTTGAATAACCCAATTCTTAAAAATAACCTTTTTGCGTGCCCCATACCTACCTACTTTAATGCGTCTCCAAGTTCAAATACTTTTCTAATTGCAACAATGTCCAAATGAAATTTCCATGATCTTTCACTCCTGTTGCATTTTCTTGAATAATCCTGGAAACATTGGCCTCTCCAAAACTCTTTTGAACGCATGCGAGATTCGTACTAAGTTCTTCGTAAAGATTTTGATCTTTGAACCATTCTTTCAACGGCACAGCGAATCCTTTCTTTGGAGCATTGAGAATGGCATCTGGTAAGTCACTACCAATACTGTTACGCAACACGCTTTTGAGCTCCCAGCCCTGCATTTTTACATCTTTGTGAACTTTGGCCATAAATTCGACAAGCCTGTAGTCAAGAAAAGGCAGGCGGGTCTCCAGCGAGTTGGCCATGCTCATGCAGTCCACTTTTACCAAAAAATCATTGGGTAGATGATGATGGTAGTGTATATACATTAACTTATAAAAGTTGTCATCGAAACGGCATTTGGCCAACAAGTTCTTGAAATAGTCTTCTACCCGCACAATTCCGGGAATGCTATTCGTCATCTGGCGAATCTCATCGAGGTCGGCAAATGCCGTATTTCGGGCTATCTGCCGGTGAAATGGTTCACCTGCACCTTCAATACTACGTTTTAGCTTTTGCAACCTGTACTTTGCACCACCGCTAATGCGGGATACTATTCCAATGACCTGGGCCAGCACGCTTCTTGCCAGGCGGGGCAAATACCGATAAACCAAGCTATTGAACTTAACGGCTTTATACATTGTATAGCCGCCCAAGAGTTCGTCGCCGCCGTCGCCGGTGAGCACCATTTTTACTTTAGTGGCCGCATGCGCCGAAACAATATCCGTAGGAATGGCAGATGAGTCGCCAAATGGCTCACCAAAATGACGGGAGGTTTTAGATAAGACTTCAGAAAAACTGGCAGGTTGCACGACAGCCACCGTGTGATCTGTGGCGTATTGTAAAGCAACCTTTTCGGCAAGCGCTCGTTCATCGTACTCCGGTTGCTCAAAACCTATTGTAAACGTATGAACAGGAAGCGCCGAGTAAGAAGACATAACCGAAACAACAGCGGAAGAATCAAGTCCACCACTAAGAAATGCACCAAACGGCACATCGCATCGCATCCGGATTTTCACGGCATCTCTAAACAACTTACCGAATTCGTCGTAAACTACGGCTTTGTCTTTAAGCATCTCCCGTTCGTCAACTTGCGGAAATTCCCAATACGGTTTCTCACAAACAATCGTTCCTTGTTTGAAAATAAGATAGTGAGCAGGCTTGAGTTTATATATGCCTTTGTAAAATGTGTCGGGCGCAGGGATATTGGTGAGAGCGAGGTAAAGCTCAGTTAATTCAGTCCTGATTTCCTGTTTCACGCCGAAGCGAAAAAGCGATTTCAATTCAGATGCAAACACGAAGGCTTCAGGTGTAACGCTATAAAACAGTGGCTTTTCGCCAAACCTGTCGCGGGATAATAGAAGCTCTTTTTTGTCAGCGTCCCAGAGTGCGAAAGCCCACATACCGTTAAAGCGCTGTTGGCATTCAAGCCCCCATTGCTGATAAGCCTTTAAAACAACTTCGGTGTCGGATTTTGTCAAAAAAACATGTCCCAATACGCTGAGTTCTTCCCTCAATTCAATGTAATTATATATTTCGCCATTAAAAACAATAACCAGTTTTTCTTCCAAACTAACCATGGGTTGGTTACCTGTATCTAAATCCACAATGCTCAAACGACGATGACCTAAGGCAAGGCTATCTTTGAGATAAAAGCCTTCTCCATCCGGCCCACGATGTGCCAAACAGTCTGTCATTTGTTTTATCAGATCTAGCGAAGAGGTAACGCTTGAATCTTTGTTAATGTATCCTGCTATTCCACACATACACTATTTTCTGGAAAGATGTTCCCAGTACCAATCAACAGAGATCTTAAGTCCGGCATTCAAGTCGTGACTTGGTTTATACCCCAACATGTGTGTGGCCTTATCAATTGAAGCCTGAGAATGGGGCATGTCGCCCTGGCGGGCCGGACCGTGAGTGACCGGCACATCCGCAATAGCCGGGTCGTATGCTGCCAGGTATTTTTTCAACAGGCCTACAAGCATGTTAAGATCTGTACGCTCCCCCACAGCCGTGTTAAAAACCTGGCCAATTGCCTCTGCATTGGTCGTGGTAGCCGCCAGGTGATTCATTTGTATGACATTGTCGATATAAGTAAAATCGCGCGAATTGGTTCCGTCGCCATTAATTACCGGCGACTCATGGCGCATAAATGCCTGCGTAAATTTTGGGATAGCCGCGGCATAAGCACCCTGCGGATCCTGACGGCGCCCATAGACATTGAAATAACGCAAGCCAATGGAATCCAAACCATAGTTAAGACGAAACACATGTGCATATAGCTCGTTTACGTATTTGGTAACGGCATAAGGCGACAGTGGCTTTCCTATTACATCCTCTGTTTTAGGCAAAACTTCCGAATCGCCATAAGTCGATGAACTGGCTGCATATACCACCCGCTTCACCCGGGCATCGCGCGCCGCTACCAATACATTCAGAAACCCATTGATGTTTACATCATTACTCGTTACCGGATCATTGATAGACCTTGGCACAGATCCTAAAGCTGCCTGTTGTAAAACCACATCTACCCCATCCATTGCACTAGCACAAGTAGCCGCGTCGCGAATATCACCTTCTAGTAGTCTAAATTGTTTCAAGGCCATGAAATCACGAATGTTTTCCCGCTTACCCGTCGAAAAATTATCCAGGCAAACAACTTCGTTGTTGCGCCGTAGCAGGTCTTCGCACAAATTGGAACCGATGAATCCGGCTCCTCCCGTAACAAGTACACGGGAACCGGTAAGATAAGATGTAGTGTCGAACATAACTAAAATGACTTAAAAAACTGCGGAAAACTCACAGCTTCGCCCGCTCAGTCCCAGTAAAAAAGGCCTGCGCAAAGCGCGCCAAAGTTACTCATAATTTGTTAAAGCAGGCCGCGATTTCTCCCAAAAACCCCGATAACTTGACCTCTTCCACCAACACCTAAAATCTGGATAAAGCATAAGTGCCGTTAGACCCAATGACCTGTTTTAGCCTACCAAACACCATATTCCAATGCTAGAAATTCTATCTTACCGACAGGCTGATGGTTGAGCTCTTGCTGACACCAGGCCTTAACTATGTTAATTTTACACAATAACGGCAATAGCCCTCTTGCAAAGAAGCCAAATGGAGAGAAACGCGTTAAAACTGAAAGTAAATAAACGGTTGCATTTCGCCACTAATCAACTGGTAAATGCAAAATACAGCGAATACGGTAGTTCCTGCCATTGCAGGCAGCGACAAACCGGCAAAACGCTCACGATAACGTTGCTTAACGGCTTCCGGGATCCAATGGATCAGATAGCCGATCAAAATAACGGAGAATACCAGCCAATAACCCCGGATCACATCG
>DAIUED010000013.1:1331-25792 GCA_036845295.1 Bacteroidota bacterium | reverse complement strand
AAACTTTTAGAAAGGATCGTTGACTGCGAACAGGAGGTGATACAGGCCCTTCGCGATGATTTCCGAAAACCGGCTTTCGAATCGGTGGTTACAGAAACGTCTTACGTCATCAACGACCTGCGCAATACCATCTCCAATTTACACCGCCGCGCCAAACCGAAAAGAGTACGGCCGAGCCTGCTCAATTTTCCTTCATCAGACTATATCTACAGCGAGCCTTATGGCCATGTGCTCATCATTGCTCCCTGGAATTACCCTTTTCAGCTCGCCCTTTGTCCACTTGTAGCGGCTGTATCGGCCGGGAACCGTGTTACCCTCAAACCATCGGAACTCACACCACACACGTCGGCCGTCATTGCACGCATCGTATCTGAAAGTTTCGATGCCGGATATGTTTGCACCGAGCTTGGCGGCGTTGAAAAATCGACGGAGTTGTTGTCGCGCCGCTGGGATTACATCTTTTTTACCGGCAGTGTACCAGTGGGAAAACTGGTAGCGCAGGCTGCAGCCAAACACCTCACGCCGGTAACCCTGGAGCTGGGTGGAAAAAGCCCATGCATTGTAGATAGCAGAGCAAATCTGGCAGTGACGGCCCGCCGCATTGTTTGGGGAAAATTTGTGAACGCCGGGCAAACCTGTATTGCACCCGATTACATTTTAGTTCAGCGCTCCGTGAAAGCGGAACTTATAACATTGTTATCGGAAGAAATTGTCCGCGCTTATACCAATGATCCACAGACTTCTCCCGATTTCGCACGCATCGTCAACACTAAAAACTGGGATCGTCTAAAAAGCTACATTGAGCCTCAAAAGGTAATTTTTGGAGGAAAATACGATAAACAAGACCTCTTTATATCGCCTACGCTTATTGACGAGCCGGAACTGTCGGGCGAATTGATGCAAAACGAGATCTTTGGTCCCTTGCTTCCTATTCTTGCCTACGATAACACCGAAGACCTCTACAGGATTATTGGGAGCTACGAAAAACCCCTTTCATTATATGTTTTTAGCGAAAATCGACACTTCACCGATCTTGTCATCCGACATTTTTCATTTGGTGGTGGGTGCGTCAACGACACGCTGATTCACATTGCCAACAAAAACCTGCCTTTTGGTGGCGTAGGCCATAGCGGCATAGGAGCGTACCACGGACAGGCGAGCTTCGACACCTTTTCGCATAAAAAGTCGATGACTAAACGGCCAACCTGGTTGGATATCAAAATAAGGTATGCACCATACACCGATAAACTGAAAAAAATCCGTCGATTGCTAAAGTGGATGTAAAACCCATTCCAAAAAAGCTAATACCACACAGACCTAAGATGCATTGCTACGTTTCGTAGCGAATCAAAGCTATAAAAAGCCCTAACTTGCCGTTTGAAATAAACGAGCCATGGAAGGGAATGATCCGGATTTTTTTAAAGGCAGAGGCGCTCAGCTAAACCCAAATACGCGGTTTCAGAAACTCACGTATGTTCAGGAACACATCGAAGGACTGGACGAACCTTTTTTGCAAAAAGAAAAAACCGAAGTGATCTTCACCCATCCCAAAACCATTATCAACAAAGTGGATAGTGAAGACATCGGCATGGCTTATTCCCTGAATCCATACCAGGGCTGCGAGCACGGGTGCATTTACTGCTACGCACGCAATTCGCACGAATACTGGGGATACAGCGCAGGCCTCGATTTCGAGCGGAAGATCATTGTGAAGAAGAACGCCATTGAGTTGCTTGAAAAAACGTTCAGCAATAAAAACTGGAAAGCAATGCCCATCATGCTTTCGGGTAATACAGACTGCTACCAGCCGCTCGAAAAAGAATATAAGCTCACCCGGCAGATTCTGCAAACCTGCCTGAAATACAAACATCCCGTAGGCCTAATTACCAAAAATTCATTGATTACACGCGACCTCAATGTGTTGGGCGAACTGGCAAAACAGAATCTGGTGCATGTAATGGTATCGATAACCGGCACCGATGAAAAGGTGCGCCAGTTGCTGGAACCCCGCACCGCCACGTATAAAAACCGCTTTGCGGTTCTCGAAGCATTGTCGCAACATCGCGTACCTTGTGGGGTAATGGTAGCGCCGGTGATTCCCGGCATCAATAACCACGAAATCCCTGGTGTCTTGGAGCTGGCCGCCAAAGCGGGCGCTACATCCGCCGGCATCACTATCGTTCGGCTCAACGGTGCCATCTCAGGCATTTTCAAAGACTGGCTTGAAAAAACATTTCCCGACCGGGCCGAAAAAGTCTGGAACCAGATCTGCGATTGCCATGGAGGAACGCCTAACGACAGCCGCATCGGCACGCGCATGGGCGGCGAAGGCAAGCTGGCCGAATCCATCATGCAACTGTTCAGGCTTTACCGGAGCCGTTACATGCCGAAGTCGGGCGAGGCCATGGATCTAAACTGCAAGGACTTTAATTACAAGGCTGGCGATGCGCAACTGAGCTTGTTCTGAAACACGCTGTGGGTTATTGCATTGTTTCGCTGGAGAACACCTCTCCACTGTGTCCGACATAACAGCATCATGTAATAGCGAGAACTAAGGAACAGAAAGGTTTGCACTGAAATGATCGTACACTATCCACTTTTACCCGTCCGAAGCCTTACCTGCGCGCAGGTAATTGGCGCCTTCATGCGCAAAACTGCGCTCAAATGCTTATTTTTGAATACGATCAGTATTATTCATCATGACTATACGTTTAACCTTTGCCACAGCTACCTTCATGCTATGCATGGCAGCAAGCAGCCAAAACCGCAGCATCCGCTTCGAACACGGCACCTGGAAAGAAACCCTGGAAAAAGCCAAAAAAGAGCACAAACTTGTGTTTGTGGATGCCTACACCTCCTGGTGCGGTCCGTGCAAGCAAATGGCCAGGGATGTCTTTACAAACGATACAGCCGCAGATTTCTACAACACCAATTTCATCAACGCCAAAATCGATATGGAAAAAGGCGAAGGGCCTGAGTTGGCAAAAACCTATGATGTAGGTTGTTATCCCAACCTCTTATTTATCGATAGCGACGGAAAGCTGGTGCACCGTGTAGCCGGATCGATGCCTGTGCAATTATTTGTAGAAGTTGGCAAACGCGCCAAAGACGACTCGAAGAACTTCGGATGGTACGTGAAAAACTACGAAGCGCGTAAAACCGACCCTGCTTTCGTGCGGGACTATATTAGCCAATTGACGGGCACCTGCCTGGATGCGGAGAAAGAACTGGCGCACTATTTTTCGATGCAGAGCGAAAGCGATTTGTGGAGCGAGGCCAATTGGGAAATGATGAGAGATTACACCAGCAAGCTCGATTCCCGCGAGTTCAACTTCATTGTCAACAACAAGGCAAAACTCATTGCCAAATATGGCGAAGAAGCCGTTAATGGAAAAATAACCGTGCTGGCTGGCGATGCGATACACGCGATCATTCGGTCCAAACATTTCGATCAGCAAAAATACGATCAGGCCCGGGAACAGATTGCGGCGCTTAACATGCCATCGGCGCGTATGATTCTTTTTGAAGCAGGCTTGAACCTGGCTCGCCAGCAAGAAAACTGGAAAGCATTTTCTGAACAAGCCTTATCTGGCGTCGATGCATTTTATGCCAATTCTGCCGATGGACTAAACAGTGTGGCCTGGGATTTCTATGAGCAGATCGACGATAAAGCTGCTCTGGCAAAAGCCGAAGAATGGTCGAAACATTCAGTCGAACTCGATCCTTCGTATGCGAACCTCGACACCTATGCGGCACTGCTCTATAAAAACGGTAAGAAGGCCGAAGCACTGACTGCCGCAAACAAGGCCATCGAAACGGCAAAAAAAGAGAAATACCCTGCCGAGGAGTATAAATCCACCAGCGAACTCCTGGTAAAGATCAAAGCGATGAAATAATGATTGGGAAAGCCGGAAAGTGTTTCCAAGCCTTTTACTTGAAATTTTCGAGTGCCAGTTGTGCCACCTTTTGCTCGGCCACTTTTTTTGACTTGTGTTCAAATTCGGCAAAAGGTTCCCCGTCGATGGTTAACTGAACGGTATAGATCTTTTCTTTGCCAACGCGCTCCTCTTTGAGCGTCAGGTACTCAAAACGCTTCTTCTTTCGCTGCATCAGGATTTGAAACTGCGATTTATAATCCGTATCGTTTTGCAGAAGCTCGCTCATATCGAGGTGTATTTTGATGATACGGTTCAGGATAAACTTGCGGGTAATTTCGAAACCTTTATCCATAAACACCGCGCCGATAAAAGCCTCGAACACGTCGCCGTAAGCTGAAGAACTTACTTTTTCTTTTTTTGTAAGGTTGGAGTGCAGCAGGGCATCGAAGCCAAATTTCTTCGACAACATATACAAATGTTGTCCGTTTACCATGCGGCTGCGGATTTGCGTCAGGAAACCTTCGTCTTTTTTGGGGTATAGCTTAAACAGGTATTCGCTGACTACAGCGCCCAGGATGGCATCGCCCAGAAATTCGAGCCGCTCGTTGCTTTGCAGGTGACCATTGTGGTTACCTACTGAGCTATGCCTGAAAGCCTGCCGGTAAATGGCAATATTATCGGGATAAAAGCCCAAAATGTTTTTGAGCCTTTGCCTGAATTCTTTATCCTCTTTTGATAGGTTCTTTAAAACGGATAAAAGTTTTATCAAAGCCAGTGATTAAGCGGTGTATTTTTTCATCACAACCGCCGCATTGTGACCTCCGAAGCCGAATGTATTGCTAATGGCTACATTTACCACACGTTCCTGTGCCTTGTTAAGCGTTAAGTTCAGTTTAGGATCTATTTCAGGGTCGATTGTTTTGTGGTTGATCGTTGGAGGAACGATATTGTTTTTGATAGCCAAAACTGTAGCAATGGCTTCTACCGCGCCGGCAGCACCTAATAAGTGGCCGGTCATGGATTTGGTTGAACTGATGTTCATGGCATACGCCTGATCGCCGAATACGTTGGCAATAGCTTTCAGTTCGGCACCGTCGCCGAGCGGCGTACTGGTACCATGTGTATTGATATAATCTACTTCATTAGGCGAAATATTGGCATCTTTCAATGCGCGCTGCATCACCAGCGTAGCGCCCAGTCCCTCAGGGTGTGGTGCTGTAATGTGATATGCGTCTCCGCTCATGCCACCGCCAATTACCTCTGCATATATTTTTGCCCCGCGGGCAAGAGCATGTTCTAGCTCTTCGAGAACCAAAGCCGCGCCACCTTCCCCCAGAACAAAACCGTCACGGTCTTTATCATAAGGGCGGGAAGCCGTTTCGGGGCTATCGTTACGCAAACTCATGGCCTGGCAAGCATTGAACCCGCCAATGCCGCTTTCGTTGATGGCAGCTTCTGAACCGCCTGCAACAATAGCATTGGCTCTGCCGAGGCGGATGTAAGTAAATGCGTCGATAAGAGCTGTGGTTGAAGATGCACAAGCCGATACGGTTGTAAAGTTAGGGCCGCGGAATCCGAAACGGATCGAAATGTGACCCGAACAGATATCGGCAATCATTTTTGGAATGAAGAACGGGTTAAAGCGCGGTGTACCGTCGCCTTTGGCAAAGTTGAAGGTTTCTGCCTGGAAGGTATCCAAACCGCCGATGCCCGATCCCCAGATCACACCAACTTCATTCTTGTCGATGCCCTCTGCATCCAGTCCGGCATCTTTAACGGCCTGCACCGAGGCGGCAATGCCATAGTGCGAAAAAGCGTCGAGGCGTTGTGCCTCTTTCCTGTCAAAATATTCCTCCGGTTTAAACCCTTTTACCTCGCAGGCAAAGCGGGTTTTGAATTTTGAAGCATCAAAACGCGTAATAGGTGCGGCCCCACTGACACCGTTAACCAGGTTCGTCCAATAATCATTGACGTTATTCCCCAAAGGGGTAACGGCACCAAGTCCCGTAACTACTACGCGCTTAAATTGCATGAGAAGAAATATTATTAGGTAATAAAGGGTGTGTTATGCTTAGTTTTTAGCGTTTGCCTCAATGTAAGAGATGGCGTCGCCAACAGTAGCGATTTTTTCGGCCTGGTCGTCAGGAATAGCGATGTTGAATTCTTTTTCGAATTCCATGATCAATTCCACTGTGTCCAAAGAGTCGGCACCTAAATCATTAGTGAAGCTCGCAGTTGGTGTTACTTCTTTTTCCTCTACACCCAATTTATCTACGATGATAGATTTTACTTTTGCTGAAATGTCTGACATTGTGTTTTAGTTTAAAAATTTGCGACAAAGATAACGCTATAGCGCAAATATCAAAAAAAAAAGCCTTTTTAACTAATTCCTTGTTTTTCAAACAATTGGTTAAAAAAGGCTTTGAAAAAAGCGATGAATACCCTTATTTTCACGTTAAACCGATGTTTACCGACTTCAGGCCGATTTCTTAATCACGCGGTGAGAATGGTGGTGCCTGTGCGATGCCAGTCGTCGGCTTTGCGGCTTACCTTCCGTTTTCGGCCGGCGGTTCTTTTCGATTATTGAATAGACGAAATAAGCAATAATGCCAAAAACGAGCACGCTGCCAATAATGTAAAGGCTATTCATCTGGTCGCCGGAAACGATTTTCTTAGAAAGGCCTGATTCCTGTGCCGGGAGCCAACAGGGAGTGAGCAAGGCCGCTAAACATGCGATCATTCCGATAAAGGCTGATGGGTTGGTTTTCTTCGTTTCCATAACAAGTCGAGATTTGTGTTCTTTGCCCCGCACCGGAATGCCAGCAAAGGTACCGGGGTAAAAAACAGGTTAAACAATTAAAAACTTCTGACCGGGGAAAAGTCACCTTAGCTAAGATAGCGAAAAAGGCCCTGATGGCCAGGCGCATTAAATTTGGCTGTTTAAAAAGATATGCCTATATTTGTACTCGCAAATTGAAAAAGAAAGAAAGCAGGGACCAAAAAGTCCCTTTTTTATTTTAGTAAAATGATCAAAAAACAACAAGTGATAGATCTGGTGAATGAGCAACTGAAAGGTTCCGATAAGTTCATCGTTGATGTGAAAGTATCGCCTGCCAATAAAATTGAGGTGTATATCGACTCGCCCAAGCACATTTCTATTGCCGATTGCGTGGACCTTAGCCGCTACCTCGAAAAGAGTTTCGACCGCGAGAAAGAAGACTTTGAGTTGCAAATATCATCGCCAGGCGCCACCGAACCTTTTAAGGTATTGGAACAATACAAAAAATACATCGACACTAAAGTTGCAGTTGTCACAAAAGAAGGCAAGAAGCATGAGGGGATTCTGAAAAGTGCCGACGATGAAGGATTTACCCTGGAAGAAACACGCCGGGAGAAAAAGCCCGTTGGCAAAGGGAATCACACCGTAACCGAACACATTAACCTAACATACAATCAAATCAAAGAAACAAAATCTGTATTACCATTCTAAAAAGCAAAACAATGGAAAGTGTAAATTTAATTGAGTCATTCTCGTTATTTAAAGAAGATAAGAATATTGACCGGGCAACGTTAATGAGCATCATCGAAGATGTATTTCGTACCATGTTGATCAAAAAATATGGCTCTGATAAAAACTTCGATATTATCGTAAACCCTGATAAGGGCGATATTGAAATTTATAAAAACCGTACCATTGTAGATGATGAGTTTGCCGAAGATTCGTTTGATTACGATCCGAACAGGCACATCAGCCTGACAGATGCTCAGAAAATAGAGCCTGACTTTGAGATTGGTGAAGAAGTAACCGAACTGGTAAAACTGGAAGAGATCGGACGTCGTAACGTATTGTCTGTACGCCAGAACCTGGTGCAAAAGATCCTGGAACTTGAAAAAAGCGGCATTTACAACAAATACAAAGAACGCGTTGGCGATATCATCAACGCCGAGGTGTATCAGGTGTGGAAAAAAGAAATCATGTTGCTCGATGATGAAGGAAATGAATTATTGCTTCCTAAAACAGAACAGATTCCTTCGGATTTCTTCAAAAAAGGCGATTCGGTGAAAGCAGTTGTACATAAGGTAGAATTGAAAAACGGCACACCAACCATTACCATGTCGCGTACGGCACCATCGTTCCTCGAACGCCTGTTCGAAATGGAAGTTCCGGAAGTATTCGATGGATTAATTACCATTAAGAAAATTGTACGCGAACCAGGTGAAAGGGCTAAGGTTGCGGTAGAATCATACGACGACCGCATTGATCCGGTAGGCGCCTGCGTGGGGATGAAAGGATCGCGCATCCATGGTATTGTTCGCGAGCTGAAGAATGAAAATATCGATGTAATCAACTACACGGCCAATCCGCAATTACTCATTCAACGTGCCCTGAGCCCGGCCAAAGTAACATCAGTAAAATTAAACGAAGACACCAAACGCGCCGAGGTATTCCTGAAACCAGACCAGATATCTCTGGCTATCGGTAAAGGCGGTTTCAATATTAAACTGGCAGGCAAATTGACTGGTTACGAGATCGACGTATTCCGCGACAGCGACGAAATGGCAACGGATATTGAAGATGTGGATCTGGTAGAATTCTCCGATGAGATCGAAGAATCGGTGATCAAAGCCTTGCAGTCTATCGGTTGCGATACAGCAAAATCTGTCCTGGAACTTGATAATAGCGACCTGGTACGCCGCACAGGTTTGTCAGAAGATGTGATCGAAGACGTGAAGCAGGTGCTTCAGTCGGAATTTGAAGATTAACGAATGGTTAATAAAAAAGTTAGCTTTCTTTTTCATACATAAAAAGCAGAAATTGAACTAAAAAAGACGAGGGAAATACATATGTCAGACGCGAAAACAATGCGATTAAGTAAGGTAGCAAAGGAATTCAATTTATCTCTGGGTAAAATTGTAGAGTTTCTTTCATCGAAAGGTCGCCAGGTAGAAAATAATCCTAACGCCAAGATCGGCGATGAAGAATATGCTTTGTTATCCAAAGAATTCTCAGGAGATAAGTCTGCCAAAGAAGAAGCCCAAAGCGTGGGCCTCAGCCTCAATAAACTGAAGCGCGAAACAATTGTGCTCGAGGATCCGAAAGCGGTGAAAGCCAAGGAAGAGCAAAAAGCGAAAGAAGAAGCTGCTGCAAAAGCAGCCGAAGAGAAAAAGCTGGCCGAAGAGAAAGCAAAAGCGGAAGCAGCTGAACAGGCGAAACTGGCCACCGAAAAGACAGTTACGGAAACACCGGTAGCTGAAGAACCGGTGGAAACCACTGGGCTTACCGGACCTAAGGTATTGGGCAAGGTGGACCTCGACGCACTGAACCAAAAAACCAAACCGGAAAAGAAATCCAAAAAAGAGAAGGAAGAAGATAAAGCGGAAGAGCAGAAACCTGCAAAAGACAAAACGGAAACGCCTGTTGAAACAGTAGTGGAAACGACCGCCACGCCAGCTACAACAGAAACCCCGGTTGTCGAAAACGAGCAGAAGGAAGATTTCCACGAAACAGTGTACCAGAAACTGGAAGGCCCGAAAATTATGGGCAAGATCGAGCTTCCGGTTGCCAAAGACCCTAAAAAGGCCGGAACTACAGGTGCCGGAGCAGGCTCTCTGGCGGATAAGAAAAAACGCAAGCGCATCCGCAAAGGCGGCATGACGCAGGAGGAAATTAAAAAAGTAGGGACTGAGCAGGCTCAAATTGCCCGCGACCGCGCCAAAGAAAAATACGGTGACCCTCGTGCTAAAAAAACACCAGGTACACGCGAATCGCGTCCTGCCCTTACCGACGAGGAAATCCAGGCACAAATCAAAGAGACCCTGGCGCGCTTAAGTAGCAAAGGCTCCAAGTCGAAAGCCTCGAAATACCGCCGCGATAAGCGTGACGATGTGAGAGACCGGATTGAAGCTGAACAGGAACAATCCGACCTGGAAAAGAAAACACTGAAAGTAACGGAATTCGTATCGGCTAATCAGCTGGCGCAAATGATGAATGTGGCGGTAACACAGATTATCTCTACTTGCATGAGCCTCGGCTTATTCGTATCCATTAATCAGCGCCTCGATGCGGAAACGATTGCCATCGTTGCCGAAGAATTTGGCTACAAAACAGATTTCGTGAGTGTGGAAGTTCAGGAAGCCATCGAAGAACAGGATGTGGAAGATCCGGCCGATCTCGTTGAGCGTCCACCAGTGGTAACCATCATGGGTCACGTCGATCACGGTAAAACATCCCTGCTCGATTACATCCGTAAATCGAATGTAACCGCTGGTGAGGCTGGCGGTATCACCCAACACATTGGCAGCTACAATGTGAAGCTCGAAAGTGGCAAATCCATTACTTTCCTCGATACGCCGGGTCACGAGGCCTTTACGGCCATGCGTGCGCGCGGTGCCAAAGTAACCGATATTGTGATTATTGTGGTAGCAGCCGACGACAGCGTCATGCCTCAAACACGCGAGGCTATTACCCACGCACAAGCTGCAGGCGCACCAATGATCATTGCCATCAACAAAATTGATAAGCCAGGTGCAAATCCTGATAAAATACGCGAAGCCCTTGCTGCCATGAATATCCTGGTGGAAGAATGGGGTGGTAAATACCAATCGCAGGAAATTTCAGCGAAATTCGGTAAGAATATCGATTTACTGTTGGAGAAAGTGGTTCTCGAAGCTGAGATCCTCGATCTGAAAGCAAATCCGAAAGCGAAAGCCACCGGCTCGGTAGTAGAAGCAAAACTCGATAAAGGTCGCGGCCACGTAGTGGATGTGATCGTTCAGAAAGGAACGCTTCGCATTGGCGACATTCTCGTTGCTGGTTGCTACAGCGGCCGTGTGAAAGCGATGACAAACGAACACGGACAGAATGTAAAAGAAGCCGGACCATCGATTCCGGTGCAGTTACTGGGCCTTAACGGCGCGCCAACTGCCGGTGACAAGTTCAACGTGATGACTGACGAGCGTGAAGCCCGTGAGCTGGCCAACAAACGGTTACAGTTGCAACGCGAACAGGGCATCCGCACTCAGAAACACATTACCCTCGACGAAATCGGCAGGCGATTGGCAATTGGCGATTTCAAGGAATTGAATGTGATCGTGAAAGCAGATGTGGATGGATCATTGGAAGCCTTATCCGACTCACTCGAAAAATTATCGACTGAGAAGATCCAGGTAAATATCATCCTGAAATCCGTTGGTGCAATCAGCGAAAGCGACGTGATGCTCGCCAGTGCCTCAAACGCCATCATCGTGGGCTTCCAGGTTCGTCCGTCGGCAGCAGCACGCAAAGTGGCCGAGCAGGAGCAAATCGACATCCGCCTCTACTCGATCATCTACGACGCCATCAACGAAATCAAAGCAGCGATGGAAGGCATGTTATCGCCAGAATTTGAAGAAAAAATTGTGTGCAACATTGTGGTACGCGAAGTCTTCAATATTTCGAAAGTGGGTACGATTGCCGGTTGCTACGTATTGGACGGCAAAGTAACCCGTAACACGAAAGTGCGCGTGATCCGCGATGGCATCGTGATCCATACCGGCTCGCTGGGATCGCTGAAACGCTTTAAGGACGACGTGAAAGAAGTAAACGCCAATTACGAATGCGGTCTGAACATCGATGGCTTCAACGATATTAAAGTTGATGACATCATCGAAGGCTACGACATGGTGGAAATTAAAGCAAAACTTTAAAAGTTTTGAAGATAAATTTTGAGTTGTGACTTTTTTCAAATAATTTAGCGCACTCAAAAATGGGGGATTAGCTCATTTGGCTAGAGCGCTTGCCTGGCAGGCAAGAGGTGACCGGTTCGAATCCGGTATTCTCCACAAAAAAAGCGATGTAGAAATATACGTCGCTTTTTTTATTGATCTAAAATTATATCTTTAATATGTACAAAACATTCGCTTATTCATCTGAATTGAACGTATAAGCGAATGTTAGTAGCGGGTATAAACAAGTTACCAGTGAGTGGCGGACAAATCCCATAAAGACAAACGTTATGACCAATTTGAACACATACGAACTCATAGACAAAATGCGACCAAGAGTTGGAATGTATATCGGACATCTTTCACCGACACATTTGCGATCTTTCTTGGACGGTTATTCTTTTGGAAATTCAAACGCGACAAAACCTGAGCACCCAGACTTTGGTGACTTTCATGATTGGGTAGCAAAAAAATTTGACTATTACGAGTCGACAAGTGGCTGGGCTTACATGATTGAAGACCAAAGGAAAGATCAAAAAGAAGCTTTATGGTTGTTTTTTGAACTCCTTGACGAGTTTAGAGGAATTAAACACGAGACTATTCAAACTCTTGACTACACTTCTGATTACAAACTCAACACGACTTGGATTGGTTATAGCAGACAAAAAAAAGTTCGCGGTTCCTTTAAAGCAATGCCCAAACCGCGACCGACAACTTTAATAATACACAAACTAAGTCTGGACGAACCGTGGTTTTCCTTGAATGCTCTTAATGAAAAAAATGAAATCATGGACGTTCGACACGTAAACGAAATTGACAGAATCTACGGAATGGCTTATGACATTTATGGTGTTCACAAAACAAAATGGACCTAGTATATGCGGACACGTAAACAAGACGTACCTGTATGCCGCCACCATACTGATAACAGCACCTACTTGCAATCCGTTAGCGGTCATGCGCCCGTTCCGACAGACAAACAACTCGGTGGGACAAGAATAGTAGCTTTTCGGTTGACATCATTTCGGTTCGACAAGGACAATAGCATTTCGTAGGACAAATTTTCGGTTCATTTCGGTTCGACACAATTCAGGGACAAGCTTTTCGGACTTTTATCCTCGGAGCGTTTTTGTATTTCTATTCTCCTACCCTTTTTTGCCAGAGGCATGTTTGCTATCCTAATTTAGCACATTCGTTTTTGCAAGAGGCAGGCAAAACAAATAAGCTAAATCGCCCACGCTCGACAACAAGGTGTGCTTTGCGCATTTTTTTGCGCGTTTGCTTTGCAACATAAAGCGCGCCTGCGGCAGCAAGGCTTGATTATTAACCATTAACTAGACAGATACTCGATAAAACTATTTGTTAAGCTTCTTTATCAACTTGGTATAAATTTCGTCAGCCACTTTATTTGCTTTTTTATCGGGCAGCCTCAAATTTAAAGATTGAGTTTTTTGTCGAAGTTTAATGTAATACTCAAATAGTTTTTCACTCTTTTTGTTGTCTTCAATTCCCATTAAAACAAAAATGGCATCACTAATGCCGAGGTGGTAAAGTCCCGCATCAATGCCAAGATTTTCCAAACCTGAAATCAGCTTGGCGTTCATTAAATCGTCTTTGATAAGTGCACTTATGAGTTCTCTCTTGTTAGTTTTTGACATAAGTAGTTTTTTAATAATTCGACACGATTGTGTAGATAATCAATACAATATTATTGAATACCTACCTAAATTCAAAACAAACATATAGAAAATCTACAAATACTATTTTATACTCTACATTTATATCCTGATAATCAGGATGTTTATGACAAAACTCGGGCTATATTTGGCTAAAAAATCAATTAACAAAGCAGAGGTTTCCAGAAGAACAGGAATTAGCACTTCGCGTTTAAGCCAACTGACATTAAACGAAACCACAAAATTACAGGCGGAAGAATTGTATTTAATTGCTAAAGCAATTCATGCAGACCCCTGTGAAGTGCTTCATGAGGTTTGCGGACATTTGAAACTTGAAAAATAGTATTGAGATGAATCATCAACATACTACATTTTATAGCAATTCGAAGCCTTAAAATGTAGTAATTTAGAAAACACTTAAAATTAGAATGAATAAACCGTCCTAATAACGTAATGACTGGACAACAAGTAATAGAATCAATTGGCTTAGACAGAGCCAAATCTCTAAAATCTAAAGGCAATAAGCTATTAGATAGTGAGTCTATTGTGTTTGACCAGGTGAGTGAATTTGGCGTTGATTCTATTTATTTCAACACAGATGAGAATGCAAATAGCTTTCCGGCGGTGTTTCTTAAAAAGGTTTCATCTTTTGATAGAAAGACCCTAGAAGAAATTGCAGATACGCACAAGAAGATTTGGAATTATAAAAAAGTATTGTTCTTATATGTTTATTCCGAAACGGAAATTCGCATCTACAATTGCTCTGAAAAACCACTCATTAAAACCAAAGAAAATTTTGATTACGAAAAAGAGCTTCAAAATATTGAAATAAAAACATATAGCTTCTCAGATAAAAAGCAACTTGAAGAGCTCAATAAACTGTTTTCAAGAATTGCAATTGATTCTGGAATTGTTTGGACTTTGGAAGAAGCTCATTTTATAAGAGATAAAATTAACCTGCAACGAAGGGTTGATAAATATTTGGTAGAAAGCCTAGTAAACACAGCTCAACAACTAGAGCAACAAGGACTTGAAATTAATTTTATTCATAAAATCATACTCCGCTCCTTGTTCTTATTGTATCTTGAAGACAGAGGAGCCACGGACAAAAAGTTATACTCACAGATAAAAAGAGACTCCAGTTCGTATTTTGACATTTTAAATGACCCAAAAGCTACGTACCAATTATACGAACGATTGGAGGAAGATTTTAATGGTAATGTCTTTACTTTAGAAAAAGGAGAAAAAGTCACTGCTAGCCAACTTCAACTTATAAAAAAATGCTTCATAAGTGGTAATGAAAACACAACACAAGCAAAATTATTTGAAGATTGGAGGCTGTTTGATTTTAGCATCATACAAATTGAATTGCTAAGTGAAATTTATGAGAATTTTTTATTTAAAACCGACCCTGAATTAAAGAAAAAAACCGGTACATATTACACACCTCCTGCATTAGTGGAGTTTATTCTGAATGAGAAATTACCAATCAATAAAACAGAAAAAAATTACAACGTTAAAGTTTTAGACCCAAGTTGTGGCTCTGGTATTTTTTTAGTAGAAAGTTTCAAACGATTAGTAAAGCGCTACGAGAACCAGCACAAGGAAAAAATTAAAGACTTTAGTAAACTTAAAAAACTCCTAACTGAAAATATTTTTGGAATTGAATTACATCCACAAGCTATAAAAGTGGCTGCATTTAGTTTGTATTTGGCATTAATTGATAACTTAGAACCAAATAAAACTTTGTGGCAAAAAGAAAAGTACCAGTTGCCAAATCTTATCAATAACCCTAATGATAAATCATTAAAATCGCAGGGTAAAAATCTATTTTGTAGAGATACCATTTTGCAAAATTCAGAAATTGATAATTTTAACTTTGATTTAGTAATCGGAAATCCTCCATTTGGAACTACTGATTTATCAAAATCAATCAGAGATTATTGTGATGAGTATGGTTTTGCTAAAGAAATGGTTTTGCCATTCTTACACAAAGCAGTAAAACTTGCGCCCACTGGAAAAATTTCTTTAATATTCAATACAAAAGTTTTAACTAATACTGGTGGAACGTATCAGAATTTCAGAAAGTGGTTATTCAATGACTGCTATGTAGAGAAAGTATATAATTTTTCTATTCTCCGAAATGCAAAGAAAAATTTTGGTGGACAATTATTTGGTGATGCTACAGGCCCTATAAGTATTGTGTTTTATCAAAAGGAACAACCGAATAAGCCCCTCAATAAAATTGCATACTACGCTCCCAAAACGTTTATCAAATCAAATGTAATTGATGGATTGAGTATTGATTTTACAGATTTAAAATATCTGCCAAGAGAAGAGTGTCAGAAACCCGACACCAAAATATGGAAGATTGCGATGTGGGGAGGAATGAATGATTGGGAGTTAATATCAAGATTAAAAAGTAGTTATAATACGATAGAATCATTCTTTAAAAAAGAACATATTGATTACGGTGTTGGTTTCGAGCTAAGCAATCCGGCTGATAAACCCAATGAAGAAATCAAAAAACTACCAATTCACACACCAGATAATATTTCAAGGTATTATACACCAAAACCAAATAATAAAATCAATACGACCAAATTTCGAAGATTAGGAAAAATGGAAGCCTACCGGACATCTCATATAATAATAAACGAAGGGATTAAGGTCGATAATAACCATTTAACATTGTTGTCTTCCTTTGTTGATTATAAAAGCGCATACACAAAGGGAATAGTTGGCGTTTATTCAAAAAATGATGATATTGATTTACTTAAGGTATTAACAATTTATTTGAATTCTGATTTTATTCGCTACTATTCTTTTTTAGCAACTTCAAGTTGGGGACTTGAGAGAGACGTTGTTAAGCACAAAGAATTGTTTGAATCTCCATACATTTTAGATAAACTAAGTGAAAAGAAAAAAAAGGAATTAGCATCCATCTTTAACAACGAATTGCTAGACATAAATTTTTCAATTCCAAATAAAACTGTCGAGACGAGATTAAATAAGTACATTTTAAGTTGTTTGCCAGAAAGTGACCAATTTGTAATACAACATTTATTAAATAATATTGATTTATTTCACAAGCAAGAAAAATCAATAGTATTACTACCATTACTACCAGAGCAACCATCTGAATATGGAAAGACAATCAGCACAGAGTTAAATAATTTTCTTGAGGGTCAAGATTTGTTTGCAAACGTTATCGTGTATGACATCAGCAGGCATTCACCTCTGATGATGATTAAAGTTTCCTTTTCTAAAAAACAAAAAGAAATCGTTGTGTCTAAAGAGTTTATTGATGATGAGCTGAAAAAAATTGACCAGCATTTATGGAAAGAAGAATCGAGCAATATTTATTTTAGAAAAAAACTGAATTACAAAACGGGGGACGATATTTACATTATTCGTCCGAACCAACGGCGATTTTGGTCGAAATCAATGGCATTAGAAGATTCTTCGGAGTTAATTCTTGAAATCTTAAACGGGAATTAATTATGGCATTGAATACAATTGTTTACGAAAAATTCCGAGATGCCTTTGAACAAAAATGTTATAGGTTAATGATTGAAGCCTATCAAACTGCGTTGACAGAAGAAGTGATACAATTAGACTGGAACGAAAACGATATTTCTTCCGAATTGCATCAACACATAAAGAGTAACTCTTTAAGACTAAAATGGAAAGTTTCAACAAATGTTGAAGCGGACATTCCAAAGCATATTCCTAAGGTTAAAGGTTTTTCCGATACATTTCCAAGAATAGATTTTAGGTTGACTTCGTTTATATCAACTTACGAATATGAGTATTTCTTTGAAGCTAAAAATCTCAAACAAAAGGATTCGGGATTAAAACGCAGGTATATTGCCACGGGAATTGACAACTTCGTTTCCAAAAAATACGAAAACGGCAGTTTGATTGGTTATCTTCTTGATGGTAAAACGAACGAAACAATAATAGGCATCAATTCTTTATTAGAAAAAGACAAAAGGAATTCTGAAACTTTAGTTTTTAAAACACACAAACTAACGAAGACCTACTTCGAATCAAATCATTCTGAAATAGGAACTTTAAAGCATTTAATTTTCGATTTTACTTCTTTTTCAACGAGTTAATTTTTCGCACTAAGGAACTAAGTTCCGAATTTCAATTATACTAACGCTTACCGACCTGTGTGTAAGCAGACAACGAGAGTCCTCGCAAATTTTGCAATCTCTTGCTTTAAAAAGTTCGATTTTTTTCTATCGACTCCACAAAGGTTCTTGGATTCAAGAACCTTTTTTATTTATCCATGTTTTACACTTACATTATTCTCAGCTTTTTGATTTCTGGGTTTCCCGGTTTGTTTTCGCTCTTTCCTTTGCCTGGCTTCGAGAGCCTCAGCCGGCAAGCAAAAAGAATCTTCGCTACAACCTTCTGAGCGGCTTCGAAAACCTAAGCCGGTTAGCAAAAAGTACTTCCGACACAAACTTCTGCCTGGCTTCGAGAGCCTCAGCCGGCAAACAAAGGGATTCTCGATACAAACTTTTGCCTGGCTTCGAGAACCTCAGCCGGCAATCAAAAGAATTTTCGATACGATGTTCTGCCTGGCTCCGAAAACCTCAGCCGGCAAGCAAAGGGATTTCCGATACAAACTTTTGTCTGGCTTCGAGAACCTCAGCCGGTTAGCAAAAAGTACTTCCGACACAAACGTTTGCCTGGCTTCGAGAGCCCCAGCCGGCAAGCAAAAAGCTATTCATTTCAAATATTTCCTTATTTTCATATAAAAATGCTCCACGAGGCTGCCGATATCTTCAACAAGCACGCGATCCGCTACCAGGAACAGTTTATGGACGTGGGCCGCTACGCACAAAGCCTCGGCACTTTTTTGGATTATCTGCCCAACCACGCACGAGTTCTGGAGTTGAGTTGCGGACCGGGAAACCTCACCCGCCACCTGATCAGCAAGCGTGCCGACCTCGATATCCTCGCTACCGATATTGCGCCAAACATGGTGGAACTGGCACGCATCAACAATCCTTCTGCTACCTGCGACGTACTCGATTGCCGTCATCTGGAAAATATCGCCGCGAGTTACCATGGCATTGTATGCGGTTTTGGTTTGCCCTATTTATCCGAAGCCGACGTCCGGCAATTGATCACGGACTGCGCTTCTCACCTGGAAACCCATGGCTCGGTCTATCTTAGTTTTATGGAAGAACTGCCTCAATGTCGCTCGGGGATACGGACCAACAGTGCCGGGGAGCAATTGTATATGCATTACCACGCCGCTGGATTTGTTGAACGATGCCTGTCTGACGCTGGTTTTACATGCCTGCACACCGAACGAATAGCGCCCCAATCCGGCAACCCAAACGAAGACCGTGACCTTATACTCATCGCCCGGAAAACGGGTATTGTTTTTGAATAACGCAATCAGGACCTTCCTTAACCTCAAAACTCTGTGGCATGAAACCAGTCATACTTTTCATCTTCGCCTGGTGCTTTTTGAGCATTCATTCTACAACTGCCCAAAACAAGAGTTTCACCTTAAAAGCAGTGGGCCTGAGCATCGGCAAACTGGAAGCATACCACCTCAAAAAAGCGAATTTCGATTACTACGCTACCCATAGCACGGTAGATTTTATTACAATTAAAGCAGATGTAAAAACCGAAACGATCTATGAAGATGGCATACTGATCCGCGCCATCGTTACCAGCAAGATCAACGGGCAACCGTATCTTTCAAAAACCATTTGGAAAAAAGACCACTACGAAATCGACTGCCACACACGCAAATACGACTTCAAGGATACGACACTCACAAAACCCATCCGCTGGTCGGCCAGCCGTCTTTACTTCGAAATCCCCAAAGCGGGTGTGGAAGTTTACACCGAAAGTTACGGCAAGCTAGGCATACTAGAGGAAACGAAAAAAAACAGCTTGACGATGACTACACCGGAGAGCAAACAGATATACTATTACACTGCCGACCGCACCATACTTCAAAAGATTGAGGTCGTGAACAATATCAAGAATTTCGACATGGTACCCGATAATTAACGGAGACCATACAAAATCCCGGCAGCCATTTTATCCGTATATGAAGTTTTTACTATCTTCATCATAATCAAAATGTCGATAAGTGCCCGTTTAATCATAACGCTCATCATGTTAGTCTGCCTGCCCTCGCCGGCTACTGAGCGATCATTTATCATCCGGATGGCCGGGTTTAAGATCGGCAGGCTACAAGCATACCATATACGAAACAATGGCTTTGACTATTATGTTACACATAGCGCCGTTGATTTTTCGGTACTTCTCAGAATAAAAGCGGATGTGCGTACAGAAGCACTTTACAACGACGGAATGTTGCTAAAAGCTACCGTTACAAGCAGCCTCAACGGTGTACCTTACCAATCGAAAACAGTATGGTGCAAAGATCACTACAACATTAACTGCCACACGTATAAATACGACTACGTCGATTCAACATTAACAAAGCCAATACACTGGACGGCCAGTAAATTGTATTTCGAGATCCCGGAAGCCGGTGATGAAATTTATACAGAAAGCTACGGGAAATTAGGCGTAATGACTGGTTGTGGTAATCACGCCCTCAAAATGAGTTCGCCAAAAAGTAAGCAAACCTATTACTATAATGCTGGCAAAACCAAATTACTGAAGATCGAAGTAATCAATAACATCAAAAACTTCGACATGTACCCCGACAGCACGCACTGAATCGGCTTTTACTTTCCTTTTTCAAAATATTGCATAAGCTCGTCCTTTTTGTTGGGCGACACATCTATCACTGCACCGTTGCTCATCAGTAGCTGGCCGCCTTTTCCCTTTTTGTATTTTTGAACATGCTCCAGGTTTATCAGATGTGATTTATGCACCCGCACAAAACCCGAATCTGCCAATAGCTCCTCGTAAAACTTAAGGGTTCGGCAAATCATCATTTTAGGTTTTGATACAAAATAAAAATCGGTGAAATTATCGTGTGCTTCGCAGTGCACTACATCTTTGACGCTCACTACTTCAAAACCATCTTGCAACGGCAATACGATCTTATGATGGCTGATGCCCGGCGATTTGATGTTCTCAAGCAATATTTTGGTGTGCAAGGCTGACGTATTTCTTTGCCGGTTAGTTTTGATTTTTTCAACAGCAGACACCAGTTCGTCGATACTTACCGGTTTAAGAATATAATACGCTGCCGAATAATTAAGCGCCTGGATGGCATAATTATCAAACGCGGTTACAAAAACAGTTTCGAACGTCACATTTTCCACCTGCTCCAGCAGATCGAAACCATTGCCCCTTGGCATTTCCACATCAAGAAACACGATGTCGGGCTTGTATTGTTCGATGGCTTGCAAACCCGATTGCACGGAGTCGCACTGCGCCAGCAATTCTACATCTTTGCAATACTTGCCCAGGTAGTCGCTTAAAATATCCCGGCTTATTTTTTCGTCGTCAACGAGTATGGCTTTTAGCATTATGAACTGGTTTGTTGGGGTATATATATTTTCACTCTTGTGCCGCAATTCTCAGCATCAGGAAAGGCATCTTCCACTTCCACGCGGATGTTGGTCGAAAACAGATCATTCATAATTACGATGCGGTTTTCGATGTTTTGCATCCCAATAGACGTTTGCTTTTTTTGATTGGAGGTTTTCAGCGCTTTCGACTTTTCCCTGCCTATTCCATTATCGGTAACAGATACGATCAATCCGCCGTGACCGAATTCAAACTTCAGGCTCAACATGCCCTTTTCGTTGCGGTAGCGCAAGCCATGCCAAATGGCATTTTCGAGATATGGCTGTATCAACATGGGCGGTAACTCGAAGTCGCTGTTACTCAGGTTTTCATCCGTTTCAAACGTATAATCAAACTTATCGTGGAAACGTGTATGTTCCAATTGCAGATACAAGCGCAACATATCAAGCTCATCGGCCAGGGAAACAACAGTATGCCGCGAACTATCCATAACCATGCGCATCAGTTTCGAAAAATCGGAAAGGTAGCGGTTGGCTTTGCGCTCATCGTTCTGCGAAATGTAATGATTTACCGAGTTAAGTGCATTGAAGATAAAATGTGGATTCATCTGTCCACGCAATGACCGGAGAGCCAACTGTTGATTGGCTTTCCGTTTCTCGCGGGCACTGCGCATCACAAAAAAGCCTGCTGTGAGCATCGAAAAAATGAACAAAACCAACACCCAAATAATACCATTCTTAAACCCAAGCTGTTCTTCTTTCAGCACCTTATCTTGGCGCAAAAGTTCCATCGAACGGCCGTAAAGCAGCCGTTCTTTTTCGAGTAACTCTACTTTTTGCTGATTTTTTCCCAGATTTGTACTGAGGCTTAGTGCATCGTTCAGTTCTCGCTGACGTACATGCCTGATGGAATCCTGAAGCGCAGCGTACTTATCAAAATACAGGAGTGCCCGCGCAGGATCGCGTTGCTTCAGATACCGCTCCGCTAATAGTTTATACGTGTTTGCAGCCTCATCCAGGCCGCTACTCTTCGGAAAAAAGACGGTTTGCTGCTCCTGTCCTAACATTTCCCCATTCGACTCGTCTGCATTTAATTCGCCAATTCCCTTATCAAAGTAGCGTTGGGCTGTTTCCAACTGATTGGCATTCAAATAAGCATTTCCAATCTGTATATTTTCCGACACAATACCCTGCGGGTTATTCGCAGAAGCGTTGATGTTTATTTTGCTGTTCCTGGCTTCCACTTCTTTGGCCAAGTTTTTTTGCTTTCTGAAAATCTTTGCGAGGCCATCATTGGCTTCCAGTGCCTGCTCAGGAAGGCTTTTTCTTTCGGCAAGTGTTTTTGCGCGGGTAAAATAGTCGATAGCCTTATCGTCATTTTCGTCTTCCAGGTAAAGGTTTCCAATGGCAAGGTAAGTGTCTGCCTCACCTACAACGTGGTGTGCCTGCTGCTCCCTTGCCAGCACATCGTTCAAAATCACCAAACTTTCGGGAGAACGGTTCTGCTTCTGACGGATGAGCGCTAATAAACGCCGGCCCACCAACCACTCCGCATCGTTCACCGATGTATAGCCAAAAGCGTAATTGATCCTGTTTTCTGCTTTCTCAAGATCATTCAACTCAACATATGCTGTTGCCAACTGTTTATTAGCCTGAAACAAGGTTTCCTGAATTTGTTGAAGAGACGACGGATTATTTTCCCTGACTTTCGTTTGCGCCAACTGGATGCATTTCAAATAATTGCCAATAGCCGCATCGTGTTGTTGCAACCGCCGTTGAATATTTCCCAGCACAAGGTATGCGGTCGCCTCAGTATAACGATCCTGCTCGCTGATGCTTCGTGCAATGGCCTGGTTAATGAACGCAATGGCTTTCGAGGGCGCTTTTTCCGAATAGTACAGGGCAGAGTCCAGTAATTTAGATCCTGCTTTTAAATTAAAATCGCCTTTGGGATACAGGGTGTTCGATTGCTGAATCGCACTGTTCTGGTAAGGGTTGAACTGCTGCATCGTATTGAGCGCGCCCTGATTGATAACGGAGTTTTGTGCCGGTGTTTTTGTGGTATTGTCCTGCGCCCGGAGGCGTACCTGCACAGCGCAGATAAACGCGGTCAGCAAAAACCATCTTCCAAAATACGTCCCGAACTTTTTCATCGTATAACAAACATAGCAAGGAATGTGCAGAAAATAAAATACATCACACCCTGAAAACCCTGCAAATAAATGCATTTGGGCACGCATGCATGGCAAATGGACTGTTTCGCCCACCCGAACGGCAGTTTCACTAAGTGGTGCCAGAAGCTCTGAAAAACACCATCTTTATATCGCAGGCCGTAGAAATTTTGTAACTTGAAGCCACAACTGCAACATGAAACCACTACACCAATCAACAGAACTGACTCCCTCAGCCAGACTCAAAGCCATTGTTTCAGGCTCGGTAGGCAACCTGGTAGAATGGTACGACTGGTACGCTTACTCCGCCTTTTCGCTGTATTTCGCGCCTGTGTTTTTCCCCAAGAGCAGCTCTACGGCCCAGCTGCTCAACACGGCAGGCATTTTTGCGGTGGGTTTTCTCATGCGCCCTGTGGGTGGCTGGTTGTTTGGTTTGCTTGCCGACAAAAAGGGACGAAAACATGCCATGACGCTTTCGGTATTGCTGATGTCTTTTGGATCATTGTTGATTGCCGTCACGCCTTCTTACCAAACTATTGGGGTAGCTGCTCCGGTGCTATTGCTTCTTGCGCGACTTTTGCAGGGGCTGAGTGTAGGTGGCGAATACGGTACATCGGCCACCTACCTTAGCGAAATGGCAAGCCCCAACCGGCGGGGCTTTTATTCCAGTTTTCAATATGTGACACTTATCGGCGGGCAGCTTATTGCCCTGTTCATTCAGCTCATCATGCAACAATGGCTGCTAACCGAAGAGCAGATGCTAGCCTGGGGATGGCGTGTTCCCTTTGTTATTGGCGCTCTGCTCTCGCTGATAGCCTTGTATTTGCGCGCGCACATGGAAGAGTCTGCCGCCTATGCCAACCAATCGACAGCAAACAAGGCGAGGAAAGGCTCGCTGAAAGAATTGATGAAGCATCCCAAAGCAATTGTATTGGTGGTAGGCCTCACGTTAGGCGGCACCATTGCGTTTTATACCTACAGCACCTACATGCAGAAATTCCTGGTCAATACCGTACATCTCAGCCGGCAGCAATCCACGCTTATTACCTGCACATCGTTGCTCGTATATGCCGTACTTCAACCCTTGTTCGGACTTTTGTCTGACAAAATCGGGCGCAGACCTCTGCTGATAAGTTTTGGCGTTCTCGGCACGTTTGCAACCATACCGCTCCTTGAGGCGCTGAGCCAAACGCAAAGCCCGCTTACGGCGTTTGCACTCATCATGACAGCCCTTGTGATCGTAAGCGGCTACACTTCGATCAATGCCGTTGTTAAGGCCGAGCTGTTCCCAACCGAGATCCGCGCTTTGGGAGTTGGATTTCCTTATTCCATTACCGTTGCAGTGTTTGGCGGCACAGCAGAATACGTAGCGCTGTGGTTCAAAAACGAAGGAAACGAACCTTACTTTTATGTTTATGTCACCTGCTGCATTTTTCTCTCGCTGGTGGTGTACCTATTCATGAAAGACACGCGTCGCACCCAGCTATAACGTGCGGGCATGTAAATTGCATGTCAACTTCCGGTTATGATCTTACAATTTTC
>DAIUED010000013.1:0-1321 GCA_036845295.1 Bacteroidota bacterium | reverse complement strand
ACGGCTTTTGCGGGTAACAGCCATTCTGCTTGCCTTGTGCCTCTTGCGGCAACCTGCACGTGCGCAAGATTACCGTGGCGCGTCTTTGTTATACAATGGCCTTATCGGTGCGGTTTCGGGCGGTGTAGGCTCGGTAATCAATAAGCACAAAGGGCAAAAATGGTACAAAGCCTTTGCAAGAGGTTTTGTAACCGGCGCAGGCGGCGGTATGGTAATGTACGGTGGCAAACGGCTCAATTCACTGATCTCATCGCGTGCCGAACTAGGCTACGGCTATCTCTCGCGCTTCGTCTTTGATGCAGGCAACTCCATTGTCGAAAATGCCGCAGCCAACCGGAACTTTTGGGAAGTATGGCATTACGACGTGGGCTTTATCCGCCTCGAACTGGAAACCACGCGGTTAAAATTCCGTCCACGCGTAATGGCCTCAACCTTTGCCAGCACTGTTTTCCTCGCTACGCAAGGCCGTTTCGATGTAGGCACCTCGCTTGCATCAGGAACACCAACATTCCGCACACGCAGCATTTCTTATGCGCCAAAACTCAACGGCTCAACACTCACCAATGGATTTCTCCTCAACGACACGCTTCGCATCAACCAGTTCTATTACGATATTTACGCGCATGAAATGGTCCATACCTTTCAGTTCCGTGAGCTGGCCGGTATCAACCAGTTTTTCAATCCGCTAAAGGCGCGTTGGAACCAAAATTCACGGTGGTACGCCAAACTCAGCCCCTGGATCTACGGCGATCTGAACTATGAGCTATACGGCATCAACTATTTCCTGATCAATGGCGGAGCCGGCGACCAACACTATTGCCATAACTTTCTCGAAAACGAGGCAGAATACCTTTCGACCGAACGCAACGCCTGCGACTTTAAAGCCCATTAAAAACTGGTATCGGCTTTGATACCTTTGGTTAAAACAGCGCTATGAAAAAATCCGTCCATTTTGTTGCCATTTCGGGCAGTATCCGCAAAGGCTCTTACAATACCATGGTTGTGAAAGCCCTGCAAGGCATTGCCCCGGCCCACATCCATATCGAACACCTTTCCATTAAAGAAATCCCGTTCTATAATTTCGATCTTCACGAGAAAAAATTTCCGGCCCATGTCGAGAAACTGAACGATGCCATCCTGAAAGCAGATGCCGTGATATTTGTGACGCCCGAAT
This sequence comes from Bacteroidota bacterium, assembly GCA_036845295.1. Taxonomy (GTDB): domain Bacteria; phylum Bacteroidota; class Bacteroidia; order B-17B0; family Aurantibacillaceae; genus UBA4416. The sequence goes on along the minus strand of DAIUED010000013.1, from coordinate 147 downwards.
ACAATTACTCGGTGCCTGGCGTGCTGAAAAATGCGATCGACATGATCTCACGCTCACCCAAAAAGCCCTTTGACCGGAAAGCGGTTGGTGTCTTGGGAGCCAGCCCAGGATTGCTGGGTACAGCAAGGGCGCAATACCACCTGAGGC
>DAIUED010000012.1:0-25861 GCA_036845295.1 Bacteroidota bacterium | reverse complement strand
ACCTGAAACTGGGCGAGATCAGTTTCGAACAGGCCAATTATGAGGCGTCTGGTGCCTACTACGATAGTACCATGATCACCTTGCCAAAAGATTATAAGAATTATACCGAGATCGAAAATCGCAAGAAAACCCTGGAAACGCTGGTTGGCTACATCCGCACCATCCAGCGCGAAGACAGCTTGCAGCGTGTGGCAAAAATGAGCGATGCCCAGCGCGAAAAGTTCATCACGCAGATGATCCGCAAGATAGAGGAAGACGAAGAACGCAAGCGGGAGGAACAGGAAGCCTTACTTGCCCAGAACTCGAATCCTAACATCAATAATAACCTGCCGAACAACGGCATGACGGATCTGGGAATTGGTGCGAAAGGCGATTGGTATTTTTACAACACCACGCTGGTAGCTTTCGGCGTGAACGACTTTATCAAGAAATGGGGAAACCGCAAGTTGGAAGACAATTGGCGGAGAAGCCAGAAAGCGCTTACTTTCGAAGATCCGGAAGCCAACGGGAACGACTCGACGGCGGTGGCCGGAACGGATAGCATCGGTGGTAAGAAAAAAGGAAAATCGAAAGACCGGAAAAGTGTAGAATACTACCTGAAAGACCTGCCGATGACCGATAGTCTCATGAAGGTCTCTAATACCCGCATTGTAGATGCTTATTACAACCTTGGCAGCACGTACAAAGAAGATCTGAACAACAACAAGAAGGCCATTGCAACGTTTGAGGAACTTAACAAACGCTACGAGACACATAAGTTCAGACCGTCAACCTATTATCAGTTATACCGGATCTTTCAGTCGGTGCGCAACAACCAGCAAGCCGATTACTACAAGAATAAGTTGCTGAACGAGTTCCCGAACAGCGAATATGCGCAGCTCATCAAAAATCCTAACTACGAGGCTGAAAAGAAAACACAGAAAAACGAAGTGGAAGTTTATTATGCAGAAACGTTCGCTGTGTACAGTGGTGGAAATTATGCCGAGGCTTATGCCCGTAGCCGGGAGTCGGAGTCTAAATTCGGAAAGAACGATTATGCCCCGAAATTTGCCTTTATCAAGGCGATGAGCATCGGGAAATTGAAAGGCGCCGATTCGCTGGAGATGGCCTTGCGCAAGGTTCAGGCCTTGTACCCGAAAGACCCGGTGAGTGTAGAAGCGCAGGATTTACTTGAGGTAATCTATAACATGAAACATCCTAGCGAGGCCAACGGCGCGCCGAGTGTTCTTACAGACACCTTTTCCTTGAATCTTAAGGCCAAACACCTGGTGATCGTTGTGTTTCCTGACGATCCGGATATGGCCAATGCTTTTAAATCGTCGCTGGCTGATTTTAATCTTAGCTACTACGGTATCAGTAACCTTAGTATCGAAAGTAGTTTGTTTGGTGCAACCGAGCAGATCGTATATATCAAAACCTTCGAAAATGCCGAAACGGCCATGAAATACATTGGCAACCTGAAAAAAGATAAAGCTGTATTTTCCGGGAAAGCCAAGCCTGAGCTGTTTACCCTGATGGCTATTTCCGAAGACAATCTTCAGCGCTTTGCAAGGAAAAAGAAAGTGAGCTATTACCAGCCGTTTTTCGAAGACCATTACCGTTAGGATGGCCGTTTCCGGCGAACCTCCAGGCCGGTATTCCTATACAGGCGCGGCAAATTGGGCGAATATTTCGGATAGAGGTTCGGTAAACCATGATTTTTCACTATATTCGTCATTCTTAAAAAATCAGGCTATGTTTCAGAAAGCGAATAAATCTACAGTAGCAGAAAGTGCCTCTATTAACCTGATCGGTAGCGGTACTTCCATTGTCGGCGACATCAGTTCCAACGGAGATGTACGCATTGACGGAACGCTCAAAGGCAACATCAGCATCAGCGGTAAGCTGGTCATTGGCCCATCGGGTAGTCTCGAAGGGAATGTGCAATGCCAGAACGCTGATATATCGGGCGAGGTAAACGGAAAAGTAAATGTAACTGAACTCCTGTCGCTGAAAGCCACAGCCAAGTTACTGGGCGATATCGTTACCGGGAAAATTTCGATTGAGCCAAATGCCACCTTTACCGGAACCTGCAACATGGGTGCAGTGGTAAAAAACATTTCTAATGGAGCAGAACCCAAACCAGAAACCGCAAAAGCCGCAAAAACCGCTTAACGCCTATGCCCGGTACAGCAGCCTGGGTATGCAAATGGCGCTCATTATCGCCGGCGGTTCATACGGCGGCCACAAGCTCGATGAGCATTACGGCAACCGTACACCTGTGTTTACCATTGTTCTGAGCCTGGTATCTATTGCCGTAGCATTGTACCTCGTATTACGGGAAGTTACCAAGACTAAATCCTAAAACTATTTTATGCCAGGTACAAAAAAATACACCCTGTGGTTTACGTTGGTTTGCGCTGGCAGTTTACTGCTTTCTTTTGGCCTCAGTCGTGTACCAAGTGTCTATCTCAGTACAGCCAATTACTGGATCCCAACGCTGTTTTTTGCACTTACCACGTTGGGCATCAACGCTGTTCTAACAAAGGGCGATAAGCAAACCAAAGAATTTGCCTTTAAAACACTTGCCATGAGTATGGCGCGCCTGCTGGTATGCCTCATCGCGGTTCTTATCTATTCCCGTGTAAGCCGGGCTGATAGTCTTGCTTTTGCCTGCCATTTCATGTTGCAGTACCTCATCTTTACCGTTTTTGAAGTATCGGTTCTGCTCAAATACATCCGGCAACCAGTTAAACAGGAATAATGCCACCTGTCTGTATTTGAAAAGTACCCTTGTTTTTTATTGTATCTTTAAACCTATCAATTTATTTATACGAACCATGAAAACTTTTTTTATAACTGCTTTTGCACTTTGCTCGGTTTCTGCCCTGCTGGCGCAAACGCCTGCCAACAATGCCGACTATAAACAATCGATGACGGTTGGGCACCCGCTTACCAATATGAAGGGAAGCGATTACAAATTCACTGTGGTAAAATCGCTCGATGCCTCGGCTGTGCAAAACCAAAATCAAACCGGTACCTGCTGGTCGTTTTCATCCATGTCGTTTTTTGAAAGCGAACTGATGCGTATGGGAAAAGGCAAAGATTATAACTTCTCGGAAATGTATGTGGCACGACGTGCTTACCCGCTTAAAGCCGATAATTATGTGCGTATGCACGGCAAGAACAATATGTCGGAAGGTGGAGGATTCTCCGATGTCGTGCATGTAATACGCCAATATGGGATGGTACCTGAAGAGGTTTATACTGGAAAGAAAAACCCGAAAGACCTGCACAATCACGGCGTGCTCGAAGCAACGCTCAAGGGCATCACTTCTGCGGCTGTAAACGATAATAACACAAAGATTGATTTTGAAGCTGTGCATAGCGCCGTAGAAGCCACCTGCGACGCCTTCTTGGGAAAAGTGCCGGATAAGTTCACTTACAAAGGAAAAGAATACACGCCAAAAAGCTACGCAGAGGCAACCGGCATCAATCCTGACGATTATGTATTCATCACATCGTTTACACACCACCCTTATTACAGCAAATTTACGCTTGAGGTGCCAGACAACTGGAATTGGGATCAGATGTATAACCTGCCGCTCAACGAGTTTCAGGAAACCATGCAAAACGCCATCAATACCGGCTACACCTTTGCCTGGGCAGCCGACGTCAGCGAAAAAGGCTTCCGTTTCAAAGACGGTTTGGCGATTGTTCCGGAAAAATCTTTTGCCGACATGACCGACGAGGAGAAAGCCGAGCTTTCTAAAAAGCCGCAGCCGCAATTTAAGGTAACTGCCGAAAACCGCCAACTCGCTTTCGATAACTACGAAACACAGGATGACCACGGCATGCACATTGTGGGCATGGCCAAAGACCAAAACAACACACCGTACTATATCGTAAAAAATTCGTGGGGAACCGAACGAAACGAGTGCAGCGGCTATTTCTATGCCTCAGAAGCATACGTGCTGTATAAAACCACCAGCATCATGTTGCATAAAAAAGCGATACCGGCGGCGATCGCTAAAAAGCTTGGTATTGTACAATAAGAATTTGTTGTCATTATTACAATCTCACAAAGCCTGTTGCATGAGCAGCAGGCTTTTTTAGTACTCGCTGCTACACCGCAACACATGCGCTAAATACGGGGATAAAGATCAACTTTGCCGGCTGGTGGATCTTAACGTTAACGAGCTAACTCAATTGTTCATCGAATTTCCTCTACCACAATTTTCTTGCTTAGGGTTTCGGTGATGATGTTGTGTTCTTTACCGATTCGGTAGGTTATAGAGTTGTCGAGCAGTTCGCGTTTGCCGATCGTGATCTTCCGGCCGATGAGCAGGTTTTTGTCTTTCAGGTAGCGCAGAAATTCCTTGCTATGATCGAGCGTTTGCCGGATCACATAGGTTTTTTTGTTGCTGACATTGGCCAGCAGGATAAAATCTGTTTTCAGAAATTTCCCCTTTTCATCAGGTATCGGGTCGCCGTGAGGGTCGTATAGCGGATGGCCCAGTTTTTCAGACAGGCGCGTCATGAGTTTGTTGTTTCGGATATGTTCAAGCTCTTCCGCAATATCATGCACTTCGTCCCATTCAAAATCAAGTTCTTTTACCAGAAACGTTTCCCAAAGCCTGTGGCGCCTTACCATATCAACCGCTATTTTCATACCCTGCGGGCTCAGGCGTGCGCCATACGACTTTTCGTAAACAACATAGCCAAGCCCGCTAAGTTTCTTAACGGTTTCTGTTACCGTAGCCGGAATAAAATGCAGGTAAGTGCTCAGCACTTTATTTGTAACGGTTGTTTGATTCCCGTTGGATAGATGGAACAGGGCTTTCAGGTAATTTTCGATCGTTTTTGCTTCCATTGTTTTTTTGGTGTACCAAAAATAGTAATTTATATCTGTGAAAATGTAAATTACTTTGCTATCATGCAACAATGCGTCATACGGGTAATTCTTTACTTCATACTGGCAGCTCCTTTACGAGCCCAGACAGGAAGCAGCATATCAGGTCGAGTGACTGCCTCCGGTAAGCCGGTGGAATATGCGGTGGTCTTTATCAGAAATACAACGTTCGCAACTACTGCCGATTCCATTGGGCGTTTCACCTTCAGACATATTGAGGCCGGTTCTTATGCAGTGGAAGCATCAGCCATTGGCTTCAGGCCAGCAGAAATACAGTGCCGTGTTTTTGAAGGTGAAACAACGAACATCGAACTGAAACTGGAGAGCGATCAGCGCCTTCTCGATGAAGTGGTAATTACAGGGGTTGCCAAAGCCACGCGCCTTCGCGAAGATCCGGTGGCGATTACCAGCATACAAGCCAAGGTTATCCGGCAAACCACAGAAAGTAACATCATCGATGCTTTGGTGAAAGCGGCGCCTGGGCTGAATGCGGTAAAAACCGGGCCAAATATTTCCAAGCCGTTCATTCGGGGATTGGGCTACAACCGCGTGCTGACGCTTTATGACGGTGTGCGGCAGGAAGGGCAGCAGTGGGGCGATGAACATGGGGTCGAAGTAGATGCTTACGCGATCGAAAAAGCGGAATTGGTAAAAGGTCCTGCAAGCCTTATGTATGGGTCGGATGCGCTGGCCGGTGTGCTTAGCCTGATGCCGTCAGAGCCGGCGCCGGGCGATTCGATGCTGCATGGAAGATTTACAACAGAGTACCAAAGCAACAACGGCCTGGCCGGCGCCGGACTGGGTCTTTCGTATAGCAGTAAACACTGGTTGACCCATGGCAACGGCTCGTATCGTCGTGCACGAAATTACCAGAACAGTGTGGACGGAAGAGTTTACAACACGGGTTTTGACGAAAAGAATCTTACCGCTGGCCTTGGCTATCAAAACCGATCAGGGGTTTCGTGGTTAAAGGCTAGCCTCTACGATAACCGGCAAGGCATTCCCGATGGTAGCCGCGATTCGGTTAGCAGGCGTTTCACAAAACAAGTGTTTGAAGGTGAGGCCGACACGCTTACACGGCGGCCATTGGTTTCGCAGCAGGAGCTTAATGCCTATGGCCTGTCGCTATTGCATCAGCACATTCAGCATTACCGGCTTTATAGCAAGCACAGCTATCGGCTGCCATCCGGGGGAATGGAGGCGTTGCTGGCTTTTCAGCACAACCGTCGTCGCGAGTACACGCATCCGTCTATGCCTGAGAAGGCCGGGCTATATGTGAAACTCAATACCGTTAACTATGGATTAACGTATCATTTTCCGGAGCTACGGCGCATAGAAGCCTCCGCGGGGATCAATGGCATGTGGCAGCACAATAAGAATGGCGACGCCACAGACTTTCCTATTCCGGATTACAAGCTGTTCGATGCCGGGATGTTTGTACACCTCAAATGGAAATACAATCGCTGGACCCTCGGTGGAGGTTTGCGCTATGATATCCGCCATATCGGATGGCATCATTTTTATGTAGCAACTGATGCGTCGACTGGGTTTCAACAGCAGGTTACAGGCATCGATACCGTCGGTACTTATCTGCAATATCCGTCGTTCGGCAAGTTATTTGGTGGCTTATCCGCAAGCCTTGGCACTACCTGCCGCCTCAGCCGGCAAATTAGCCTTAAGGTGAATATTGCCCGTGGTTACCGTGCGCCGGGCATTACCGAGCTGGCGTCAAACGGGCTCGATCCGGGCGCGCATATCATATATTATGGCAACCGCAGCTTTCGGCCTGAATTTTCGTTACAGGAAGACGTCGGCTTTATTGGCGATTTCAACTCACTTAATGCGTCTCTGAGTTTCTTTAACAACCATATCCAGGATTATATTTACTTGTCGCAACTCACCGATGCCGGCGGTATGCCACTTATGGATGCGCAGGGGAACCGTACATTTCAATACCAGCAGGCATCTGCACAACTTTACGGTTTCGAGGCATTTTGTTCGTTACACCCGATGATAACGCGAGGTCTTTTGTTCGAAAACAGTTTTACTTGTGTTTACGGTTACAACCGAAGCCCTCTTTACAAAGGTGTGGGCACGCAGGGCGAATACCTGCCCTTTATTCCGCCGGCAAGGTGGCTAAGCAGATTGAGCCTGAATGTGCTGCGAGCGCGCAAAAGGATCCGAAGTCTCAGCCCCAGGGTCGAACTGGAATACAATGCCGCGCAAAACAGATTCCTGGCTCTTTATCAAACCGAAATATACACCAGGTCTTACGCGATTATCAATATTGGTGCGGTGGTGGAGTTGTCTTACCGGAAATCGGGAACACTCGAATTGCACGTTCAGGTAAATAATCTGTCAAACGTAGCTTATCAATCGAACCTGAGTCGTTTGAAGTATTTCGAATATTACACCGGATCTCCTAACGGGCACCTGGGAATTTACGGTATGGGCCGTAATGTATGTCTGAAATTGACTGGCCGGTTTTAAGAATTTGTAGATCTTAAGCGCTCATCAGGTTCTGATGCCCACAACCAGTACATCGTCGAGTTGAGGTGTGTCTCTTTTCCATTGCTCGAAGGTGGTTTCCACCAGGCTGAGCATGTCTTCCGAAGATTGACGTTGCGAAAGCTCTGCGATAAGTTCTTTGAAACGGTTGGTCCCGAATTTCTTGTCATCGTGGCTAAGTTGATCAAAAAAGCCGTCGGTGCAAAGAATGAGAAGTGAGCCGGCTTTTAATTCCATGCTTTGCATGCTGAATTTTCGCTCTGGTTCTACCTCGCCCATCAGCGAAAGTCCTCCAATGGATTTAGGTGTTGCTTTGAGGATTTCTACAGTACCGTTGTACACAAGGTAAGCGTGATTGCGTGCACCGGCAAAATGTAACATGCGCTGCTCATGGTCAATTTTCACAAGGGCTATATCCATACCATCTTGTGAATATTCGTCGCCTTTATGTTGTTTTAGTGCTTTAAACACAAGGCTATGCAGTTGATCTAGAATTTTATCGGGAGAAGTGATTTTCTGTTCGATCACAACTTCGTTCAGGATGGAGTTGGCGATCATGGTCATAAAGGCCCCCGGAACGCCATGTCCGGTGCAATCGGCCACCGCAAGGTATGAACACGGGCCATCGTGATGAAACCAGTAGAAATCGCCGCTGACAATGTCTTTAGGCTTAAAAAAGATAAGGCTGTCATCGAAAAAATGCCGTATCTCTTCCGGTGCAGGTAGCATCGATGACTGAATGCGCCTGGCGTAGTTGATACTGGCAATGATTTTCCGTTGGCTTTCGTCAACAAAAGATTTCTGTACTTCGATGATGTGTTTCTGGCGCTGGGAGATCTTGAAACGGTTGTAGATAAAGCCGGTGAAGATCAGGATAAGAACAAAGCCTGCATACAGCGCCAGTTTTTGTGTGCGTTCCTGCCGGATAGTTGCCTGGCTTTCCGACAGTTTAGCTTCTGCAATTTTTTTCTCGTCGAGAGCCTTGATGCTGTCTGCTACTGCTTTTTTTTCGTATTCGTGTTTGATGGAAGCCTTATAAAGCGACTTACGGTTCTCTTCGTTGTTAAGACTGTCGCGCATGGTAACATACAGTTCGTACATCTCCAGGCTTTTTACCGGGTTATTTTTTTTCTGGTAAATGATCTTTAATTTTTCGCTGATGTTTTTCAGCAAGTATGGGTATCCCAGTTCCTTTGCATGTTTCAGCGCGATCAAACCTGTTTCGAGGGCTTTATCGTAGCTGCCTTTGAGCAGATACACGTTGCAAACATTAATGTAGAGGCTTGTCATGATCTCCATGTTATCGGCTTCCTTGATCATGGCTAAACTCTTCGTTGCATAAATCAGCGAAGTGTCGAGCTGCCCCATTAGCGTGTACACTTCCGACATGTTGTTGAGTGCGATGGCAATACCGGTTTTATCGCCCAGTTCCTCGTTGAGTTTAAGTCCTTTTTTAAAATAGTCGAGTGCCGGCGCCAGTTTTTTTTGATATTGATAGATTGCAGCAACATTAATGTAACTACGTGCCAGACCAGGACGGTCGTTGATTTCTTTGGCAAGATTCAAACATTGTTGATAGTAGCCGAGCGCCTCGTTGTACTGGCCCTGGTAATAATACACGTTGCCAATGTTGTTGAGCGTAAGGCCCATGGAACGCTTGTCTTTCAGATCTTCTGATATTTTAAGGCTGCGGTGGTAATTTAGCAATGCTTTTTCCAGATCGCCTTGTGCCATATACACATTGGCAATGTTGGTGAGAACAATACTTACGCCATCGGCATCATTCACTTCCTCGTAACCTTTCATGCTCAGCGCATAATAGCGCAGCGCCTCCTGCACCTGGCCCAGATTATCATACACGAGAGCAATATATCCCGTTACTTTAGCAGTCCCGACTTTGTCCTTTGCCTCTTCGTATAAAGCGAGGCTCTTATTATAATAGGCAAGCGCTTCTTTCTTTTTTGAGTGTTCAAACATCATCAGGCCGCAGCTGTAATAGCAACTTGCTACCGCTTTTGCGTACCGGAGTTGTGTGAAGATGTCTATCGCCTGGTTATATGCTTCCAGGGCTTTGTCCTCCTGTTGCAAGGTGCCATATGCATTGCCAAGACCTTTTAGTGCCGTGGCCAGGTTCAGAAGATTTTTCTTCTTTAAGGTGGACAGGGGTTCGTCGGCAGTTTGAGAACCACTGTTAAGAGAAAAACCCCCGTCGCTGACCCTGACCGATTTACGCTGGCTGTTTTTTTCCGAAATATTCCGGGCCTGTTCGTATAGTTTAAGGGCTTGTTGTGGGTTGTCTTCGAAAATAAGATCGCCCCACAGAAGAAGTGCGTTTGTTTTAACGGTATCGGCAGATGCGAGCGCAACTACCCGTTTTAAGGAATCTACCTGCCGGTTTTGGGCATAGAAACCATATCCAGGCAGTAATACACAAAGAAAAAATACAATATGCTTTCCGTAAACACCTCTCATAAACTCATCAAACCAGTAGCGTTTTTTCCAACACCATCAGGCGGTTGCCATGCTATGTGCTAATTGCCTTGAACGAAAGGATGCAATTCAGCAAGCAGGATAGCCGCGCATTATCTCAAAGATACTCAACGGAAAAATCAGCACCTAATAATTCCGAAAATTCATTGCCTTTCTCAAGGATCAGGTCGTCGTCGGGGCTGCAATACCATTTAATTTCCAGCGTTTTCCCGGGCATGTTCATGTTTTTAAGCAACATAATGATTTTGACGATGATTTTTGAGGTGGCTGTATTGAAGTATAACCAGCGAAACTCCAGTATGGTCTTATCTCTGGGTTGTTTCGTGTATGTTTCAATGTATTGAATAGACTCGTTATAAAATTCGTTAACATTCTCCGGAAAGGATTTCCCGGCAAAGGAAAATGTCCCATTGGCGCCGTTCAGCACAATTTCAGGCGTTTCGTTGGTAGGTGGGATTACGATCGTTTGCATAAACCTTATAATTTGACTTTTATCGAATAAAACCACTCCTGTTCGGGAGTGAGTGTAAAGGTATATTTGAAATTATTCCCTGAGTTTTTAGCCACTTCCAGTAGCCCGAGACCGCAGTTACCATCTTTGGTAATTACATTGTCGAGCAAACGTTCTTTGTATAATTTGTCGATATCGTTCATCGACATACGTTGGATATCTTCAAGAGTTCTGGCCAATGCATCGCGATCGGCCGCTTCTACATAATTGCCACTTTCGATAATGTAGTCGCCGTTGTACTGGCTAATGCAAAACATGCCTTCTTTGGAGCCATTCACCATTTTGCCGTGTTTTGAAATGTTTTGCAGCACTTCGATCAACGAAACCATCAGGCGCTTTTCTTTCGATGATGAATTTTTGTCGCTGATGAAATTGTTTTGTAACATATTGATAAGTGCCACGATGATCTCTTTTGACAACTCGCCTTTGTAAAACATGATTACTTTTTGGGAAAGCAGATCAAGATAGAAGTTTACATGGTAGAGAATATCGTCGCCGGCTTTGAGACGCTCACGGCTGGTAGAAACTTCCAGCGTAAGAAAAAAGCGTGATTGGCTTGGCGATACTTCCTGGAAATAATATTTGATAGGAAGTCCGGATTTCCTCGCCATGTCAATGAGTCCGAGGCTTGCACCACCTTTGTCGGTAAACGTGCCGTTGGCCAGAACTTCCTGATACAGGCGCTTCAGTTCATCGTTGTTCAGGGAGTTCACCAGCATCATCTTTTCGTTCAGCGAATCCACATGTTCGTTGCCAATCAGGTTACAAGAAGAAAGCACAACGCGGTCTTCGAGGATGCCGATCTGGAAAAAATCCGAATTTTCTACAGGCAAACTTCCCTGACTTTTGGTATCGCTATGCCGGATAATGTTTTGAAAACATTCCGTGATCAGCAACGTCACTTTGTTTTTAAGTTTTCCCAGGTCAGTTCTGTTTTCCAGGTAGTATTCACTGATGGCAACCAGGCGAGCGGTTATATCGTCGTTGAACAAGCCCAGATAGGATAGGCATATCTTATGGCCTTTTACCTTATCAGTGAACTCTCTCATAAAGAAATGGTATAAATCATAGGGTACCGTGAATATAATTCAAGAAATCTGATTTTTCACCTTTCTTTGGAAGGAAATTTTATTTTTTAACATTAGCGTGATGCAATGTTTTCTTTCCTCCACATTTTACATTATGGGCTTCACTTCACCCGTTGCAGCCACGGCGTTAAGTCGGCAAGCTCATTCATCTGGATCGAGTGTCCAAGGCCTTTGTAAGTGTGAAATTCTGGCTGCATGCCAAGGCTTATTAAGTATGCATTGGCTTCAGTGGCATAGGTGTAGGCTACGCGCATGTCGGCATCGCCGTGGCCGATGAATACCTTCAGATCCCGAAGTGCCGATTTTGGCTTGACGTCCGGTTTAAGACTTGGAAAAACCTTACCGCTCAATGGCGCAATGCCTTTGATAAGTTCCGGCGAGCGCAGCCCTACTTCATAGCACATCATCGCGCCCTGGCTGAATCCACAAAGGAATACCTGCTTAGGATCTGCCTTGTATTTTGCCACAATTTGCGGAATAAACGCAACGATTTTTTTGCGGCTGCTTTCCAAGTCCTCCACCTGGCCCTGCATCACACCATTTACGGTTTCCATGCGAAACCACTGGAAACTATTTTCAGAAAGTGTCATTGGCGCACGCACAGAGATAACGGTAAAGTCTGCCGGTAAGCGGTTTTGTAATCCAAAGAGATCAGCTTCGTTGCTGCCATAGCCGTGCAATAAAATGATGATCGGAGGCTTGCTACTCTTCACAAAGGCTTCGCGCACCAGGTAAGGGAGCGAAAGATCGTTTTGAAGTTGTGCATCCGCTATGAGCGATAGGAACAATGCCATCATAACCAGAACACGTTTCTTCAATACGGCGATGGGCATTTTGCAGATTGAATGCCTGCAGTGAATAAAAGAAGTAAGCATAAAATAAAGATAAGAAAATAGATCGAAAACGGCCAGCCGCCAGAGGCCTTGTGGGGATTGACATTTGGCACTTCTTGTAGTGCAAAGCCAGTCGAGAAAATTCTTTTTTTGCAAAGGAACGAATACCGTAACAAAATTTGTTTTACTTTTGCAACCACGATTTATTGTGACAACTCAAATCCGCATACGCGCAGTTTCCTGATCCAATCACCCAAATCCCCGGTGATTGGCCCGAATCCCTTTTTCTAATATTTTACCGAACACTCCTGCATGGTAGGGCTTTGCCCGAGCTGTCCGGCATTACATCATGTTAAAATTATCATTATGAAAAATCTTTCGATTATTCGAAATATAGGAATTGTGGCGCATATCGATTCAGGAAAAACTACCCTGACAGAGCGCATTTTGTATTACACCGGCGTGAACCACAAAATGGGTGAGGTGCACGACGGAAACACAACCATGGATCACATGAAGCAGGAACGCGAGCGCGGTATTACTATTGCCTCGGCAGCTACGCGTTGCCATTGGAAAGGTGCGGAGATCAGTATCATCGATACGCCGGGCCACGTGGATTTTACCGTAGAAGTAAACCGCTCATTGCGTGTGCTCGACGGCCTGGTATTCTTGTTCTCAGCTGTTGACGGTGTTGAACCGCAGTCTGAAACAAACTGGCGCCTGGCCAACGATTACCAGGTAAGTCGCCTGGCCTTCGTCAACAAGATGGATCGAACCGGTGCGGACTTTTTGAATGTGCTGGCCGATATCCGCGAAAAGCTCAACAGCAGGGCCATCGCCATTCAACTGCCGATAGGCGCTGAAGATCGCTTCGAGGGCTTAATAGACCTCGTGTACATGAAAGCCGTTCGCCAGAGTGGCGAAATGGGCATTCATGTTGATGTTGGCGAGATACCTCCCGATATGCAGTCATTGGCTGAAACCATGAGGGCAAGGATGATCGAAACGCTGTGCGAACATGATCTGGGGTTAATGGATCGTTATGTACATGATCTTGAAATAGAGCCAGGGCATATTGTTGCTGCATTACGCCAGGCCTGTATGGCCAGTTCTGTTGTGCCTGTGCTTTGTGGCTCGGCATTCAAGAACAAAGGTGTGCAATCGTTGCTCGATTATGTCGTGGAGTTGTTGCCATCGCCACAAGACAGGGGCAATGATGAAACAGCTCCTTTTGCGGGACTTATTTTTAAAGTCATGGCTGATAAACACGGTAAGTTGAATTACCTGAGGATCTACCAGGGACGCATAAAGGTAGGCGATACGGTGCTGAATGCTGTGACGAACGGCACGGAGCGGATATCGCGCATCTACCAGGTGCATGCCAATTCAAAAACGGCGATCGAACAAGCATTTGCGGGTGATATCGTTGCGTTGGCCGGAATCAAAGAATCTGTTACTGGTCACACATTGTGCGATCCCAGGCATCCGGTGGTTCTCGAAGCGATGCAGTTCCCGGAACCTGTGATATCGGTGGCGATCGAACCGAAGACCGAAGCCGACTACAATAAGCTCGCGTTTGGCTTGTCGAGACTGGCAGAGGAAGATCCGACTTTCGTGGTAACGAATGATGCCACTTCTGGGCAAGCGCTTATCAGCGGCATGGGTGAGTTGCATCTCGATGTCAAGATCGATTTGCTTAAAACAGATCATGGTATAGAGGTAAGGAAAGGTGTGCCGAAAGTAGCTTACCGCGAAAGCCTTGCTTCTATGGTGGTGCATCGCGAACAGTTGATCAAACAAACCGGAGGCAAAGGCAAGTTTGCAGTGATCCATTTCGAAATGGGCCCTGGCGACGAAGGTACAGAAGGATTGCAATTCGTGAACGAGATCAGCGGTGGCGTTATTCCCAAAGAATTCGTTCCGGCTGTCGAAAAGGGTTTCAGGAACTGTCTTGGATCCGGCCTTCACGGCTACCCGATCCGTTCCTTGAAAGTACGACTGTTCGATGGAAGCTATCATCGGGAAGATTCCGATGCGTATTCTTTCGAGTTGTGCGCACAGGAAGGTTTCCGTAATGCCCTTAAGGTTTGCGGCACTCATCTGCTCGAGCCGGTGATGTCGGCACGGGTGTTGGTGCCTGACGGCTGCACTGGCGTTACGGTAAGTGACCTCAACAAACGGCAGGGTATCATCACTGCTTTAACCGACCGCGACGGTTTCAAATACCTGGAGGCGCAAGTACCCATCGCCAGGATGTTTGGTTACATGACCGATCTTCGGACGATTACGGCAGGCCGTGGCACCTTTTCTATGAGTTTCTCGCACTATCGGGAAGTTCAGGCCTAATGCAAAAAGACCGCTTCGTTAGAGGCGGTCTTTTCGTTTAGGGTGTTACTTAAAAATACGCTACTTGGCTACAACGATCTTTTCGCGGATCGGCTGTTTACCATCTTCACTCACCAGGTAGTAGATGCCGTTGCTGAGACCGTTCACTTCTGCTTTATAGTGGTTGTTGGCTTGCAGAACAATCGTCCTCACAATTTTGCCCATATTATCCGTCAGCAATAGGGTCTCATCGCTTTCCGAAGAAATAGTGAAATGCCCTTTGCTTGGGTTCGGGTAAATGGTCAAGGCCATGGCATTGGATGGAACGTTGTGAATACCCGTGCAGGCAGAAACGGAAACGGTTACCATGGCAGTGTTGGAGCAGCCGTTCGTGGCGCTTCGGCCCGTTACGGAATAGGTTGTGGTTACGCTCGGCGTTACAGGAACCACCGATGTGCTGGCATTTGTACTCCAGGTGTAGCTGCTGGCACCGGAAGCAATCAGCGTTGCCGTACTGCCACTGCAGATCAGGCTTGGTGTGCTGCTTGCATTGACTGCTGGCAGCGGAAATACGGTCACTGAGCTGTTGACAGTGGCCTGGCAACCTGCGGCGTTGCTTCCGGTAATGGTGTAGATGTAGGTTGCACTTACCACATTGGTATTGGTGGGTGCAGTGGGACTTACTACAGGCGATCCGCTGGAATAGGTGTAAGAGGATGCGCCACTTGGCGAAAGGGTAAACGATTGCCCGCTGCAGATGGTGCCATTGGGCACAGCGATAACCGGGTTGGCATTCACGCTAACGGTAACTGCGGTGCGTGGGCTTTCGGTGCAGGTGTTGCTGGTTGCTGCATAATAGGTATAGGTGCCCGCGGCCAGAGCGGGAGTCACGTAGGTTGTGCCAGTGCCGAGACTTGTGCCTGAACTTGCGGATGCATACCAGTTGAGCGTTCCGCTGCCCGTTGCGAGAAGTGTTGCAGTATTGCTGGCGCAGATAACCTGATTTGAAGCTGGCGTATTGTTGGCCGGTGCAGAAGGCGCTGCGCAACTAAGCCAAGATATCTGGCAATAGCCGCCAGCCCCGGTTCCCGGAGTCGATCCGATGCCATTGCCACCGCCGCCGCCGCCGCCAAAATTGCTGCCGCTGGCCGCCGGATCTGTAGCGCTGCAGGAAGAGTTGGTAAAGCCAGCACCTTTTCCGCCGTTACCGCCCGGCGCACCGCCGCCCGTACCTGCCGATCCGCCCGGCGTCAGGCAGTTAGTACCATTGTACGCCACCGTGTTTCCGCCGTTTGTTCCATTAGATACCGAACCACCTGCACCGGCACCGCCGCCGCCGAAATAGGTATAGTAGCCACCACCACCGGTGCCGCCGGAATAATTAGCGATGTTGCCGCCGGTGCCCGTGCCGCCCGCGCCGCCGCCGCCAACCGAAGGATTGGACACAGTGGTACCATTGGCGCCGCCGCTGGCAGAAATAAAGGTGCTCACACTCGATGTTCCTGCAGCGGCACCGCTGCCGGGAGTTCCTACTTTTACCGACAGCACCGCGCCCGGCGTCACCGCATAAACGCCTTTGGCGTAACCACCTCCGCCTCCGCCTCCGGTGCCGTTGCCACCGCCCGATCCACCGGCTCCGACTACCTCTACGGTAATGCTCGTAACACCGGCAGGAACGGTAAATGAATAAGCGCCCGGCACCGTATAGGTTTGAGGACTTGACTGGCTACATAAGGTTCCGAGCCAGACGGAGCATGCAAGGGTAAGGGTTTTCTTCATGGATCTATGGGTTAAGGTTTCGTGTTCTGTAAACGGCTCCTATTCGCAAAAAAATTCGCAATCGACGGACATGAGCTTAAAATAAATTTATGGAAAAAAGTGATACCGTCCAACAAGGGGTTTTTTCACGGATGAGTACCGGCTATTTACGGGTATTTTTTTTCGAAATGATCTGCTACTTTTGATCATAAGAATATACATACTAACCTTCAACAACAAGACTATGAAAAAAAACGTTTACATTCTTTGGATGGTGATGACCTGCTTTTCTGCGTTCTCCCAACATCACCGCTTTTCCATTACCTGGTCGTATGCCCTGGCCAATGGAAAGACACCAAGCCTAACTACCCTGACACATGCCGATGCGCTGGCCAGGCCGGAAGCCGAGCAGTTGCTCAAAGAGCTGATCGATAAGTCGAAGCTCGATTTCAAATGCATCTACAATGGTTGTCAGAACCGGGCGATGATGCTTTCGCTGTTATTGCAAAAAAAAGGAATCAAGCATTACAAGATCTGGAATTTCGAACCCTCGATGGTTTCGTTGTTTAGCAAAATGGAGTCGCTCAACGTCGATGATGCACTTGGAATGCGAACATCCAAAATATATTGGGGTTTCCATGTGGCAGTTTCTTTGCTGATCAAAGGCCCCGATAACCGCATCGACACAGCAGTAGTGGATCCGTCTTTTGCAGGCCGCCTGTTGAGCGTATCGGAGTGGCTGGCCATGCAGAACTCACCCAATTCCAGCTATACGTTCCTGGATCCACAGTGGTATAATTTCGTGACTCTGCCCGGAACGTCTTTTACTTGTAATGGCGGAACGGTAAACATTCCGGAATGTTACCCGAAAATCATTACCGGCGATTTCTACGAGTTCAATGCCAATTCAAAAAACCTCGTAGCGACTGAAATGGCTACCAATGAACAAATAACGCGTGCCGCCACTGAACTCATCTCCAAATTGCCAGTCAACGACCCAAACCGGCAAAAGCTGACGGCTACGGTAACAAGTGATTTCCTCTTTTTTAAAGGTGTGCTCCAGGGAACGCAGTCGTTAAGCAACGATGATCCGTTCAAAAAGTATCTGAAAGATTACCAGGCAGCTTACACAAGTCAGTGGATTACTGGACTAAACAGCTTAATTGATGTTTGCGGCGAACTACCTGTTATTATAGTAAGGTCCAAAAAAGAAGCCATTCCGAACGGAATGGCTTCTTAGTATTATAGCAATATAGGGTTAGTTCCAGCCGCCACCGAGTGCCTGGTAAATGTTTACCATAGCATTCATTTGTTGTTTCTTTGTTTCGATAAGCTCAAATTTCGACTCAAGCGCATCGCGCTGCGTGAGCATCACTTCCATATAGTCTGCCCTGGCCGATTTGAAGAGGCCAGTCGAAATGTCGATGGAACGCGTGAGTGCTTCCACCTGCTTTGATTTAAGGTCGTAGCTTTTTTTCAGGTTGCTGATGTTAGACAACTGGTTCGTAACTTCGATGTATGCATTGAGGATGGTTCGCTCGTAGTTATACACAGCTTGTATCTGGCGCGAATTGGCGGAATAGTAATTGGCCTTGATCGCATTCCGGTTAATCAATGGTGCCATCAGTTCTCCGGCCAGCGAAAAAATCAACGACTGCGGTGTTGTGATCAGGTAGGCCGGATTAAATGCATTGTAACCGCCACCGGCGCGGATGGTGAGCGTAGGGTAAAATTCAGCTTTGGTTACTTTCACATCGAGCTTTGCCGAAACCAGTTCGCGTTCTGCCTGCCGGATATCCGGGCGGTTTTCGAGCAGCTGCGAAGGCACGCCGGCGTGCATCGAATCGGGTACGAGATCGGTGAAGCCTGTCGAATTGCGTTCTACCGGCAACGGGAAACGGCCTACGAGGAAGTTGATACGGTTTTCGGTTTCGGTGATCTGCTGCATGATCGCAAACTGATGGCTTTGATTTTTAAGCACCTCGGCCTCGAATTTACGCACCGCAAGTTCCGTTACTTTTGCTGCATTTTTCTCCAGTTTTACAATTTCCAAAGCATCCTGCTGAATGGCGATGTTCTTTCTCAGAATATCCAACTGGTTATCCAGCGCCATCAACTCATAGTAAGAATTGGCGATTTCTGCAACCAGACGGGTTACCATAAAGTTTTTGCCCTCGCTGCTCGCAAGGTATTTATATATGGCAGCTTTCTTGGCATTACGCAACTTTTTCCAGATATCGACTTCCCATGAAAGGTTGACGCCAATAACATAATCTGGCAAAACATCAGGTACTTTTTTACCAGGCAAGATGTCGTTGGCAGCATCGCTTGCGCCACGGCTGGTGTATAATCCAACCTTATCGACGCCAGCACCGGCGCCCACACCCAGGTATGGCAGATAGGCTCCTTTACGTCCACGAACTTCGTTTTTGGCAATGTTAATATCCTGCAGCATGATATTCAACTCCTGGTTATTTTTCAATGCCGTATCGATGAGTGCTGCCAGTTTAGGATCCGTGAAAAACTCTTTCCATTTGATCTTTCCGCTGTTAAGGCTGTCTTTTTGTAGGCTATAAGCGGCTGGCACTGTTCGGTTCTCTGTTTTTCGGCCCATAAACGGGGTGCTGCACGCGCTGTAGATCAGGGCTGACAGTACCAGCCCGAAACCTGTGATGATTCTTGTATTACTCATGGTTATCGCTTTCGGGAGTTTGAGGGAAATTATCAATTTGGTGAACAATGTCTTCTGTCAGTGAGCTCTCTTCTTCATTTTTAATCAGCTTACGGCCTTCAGCCATCTTGCCGAAAATGAAGTAAAGTCCAGGCACAATAATTACCCCGAAGATTGTACCGAAGAGCATACCGCCGAGCGACGAAGCACCAATGGTGCGGTTACCCAAGGCACCGGCGCCATGTGCCAATACCAACGGAATCAACCCTGCAATAAATGCAAAAGAGGTCATGAGGATCGGCCTGAAACGCACTTTGGCGCCCTCGATGGCAGCATCAAGCACCGACATTCCCTGTCGTTGTTTCTGCACGGCAAATTCCACGATCAACACCGCATTTTTACCAAGCAGGCCCACGAGCATTACCAAACCTACCTGCGCGTAGATGTCGTTGGCAAGTCCCATGCCCTTGATGAGAAGGAAAGAGCCAAATACACCGGCAGGAAGCGAGAACACCACCGCGAGCGGAATGATGAAGCTCTCATACTGTGCCGCGAGTACAAAGTACACAAACACCAGTACGATCACGAAAATGTAAATGGCTTCGTTGCCACGTCTTGTTTCATCGTAAGAAAGGGCAGCCCAATCGATGTCGAAGCCGTGAGGCAAGGTTTTGGCAGCTACTTCCTGGACGGCCTTGATGGCCTCACCGGAACTGTAACCTTTGGCCGGAGCTCCGCGGATACCAGCCGTGTTATACATGTTGTAACGGTTGATCTCGTTGGCGCCTTGTTTCTTTTTGATGCGCATAAAGGCTGAAAAAGGAACCATTTCGTCGCGGTTGTTCTTCACATACAGGTTCATGATGTCTGTAGGCAACCTTCTGAATTCAGGTGCAGCCTGCACAAACACTTTGAAGAAACGCTGGTATTTGATGAAGCCCAGCTCGTAGGTACTACCCACAAAGATAGAAAGGGTATTCATGGCATTGCCAATGCTCACGCCTTTTTGCATGGCCAGTTCGTTATCGATCTCGATCTCATACTGTGGATAGTTGGCGCTAAAGAACGTGAACAAGCCGGTCAGCTCTTTGCGTTTTGCCAGGTCGCGCATGAAATCGTTTTTCACTTTTTCGAGCTGGTTGTAATCGCCACTGTTGGTTTTGTCGAGCAACTGTAAGGCGAAGCCACCAGCCGCACCGAAGCCCGGAACAGCCGGCGGATCGAAGAATTCGATCGTGGCACCCGGTAGCTCTTTGGCTTTTTCTTCGAGTTCGTAAATGATCTCCTGAACGGTGTGTTTGCGTTTCGACCAAGGCTTGAGATTGATCAGGCAGGTGCCGGCGTTCGAACCACGGCCCTCGGTGAGTACCTCGTAACCAGCAATGGACGATACGGATTGCACGCCTTCAACCGTTTGAATGATATCTACCAGCTTATTCGAAAGGTCATTCGTTCTTTCGAGGGTTGAGCCGGGAGGCGTTTGAATAATGGCATAAAGCATGCCTTGGTCTTCGCTTGGGATGAAGCCGGTAGGCAAATTGTTACTGATCAAGAAGATGCCGAGTGAAAATGCTGCAAACATGCCAACCGTAATCACGCGCCTGTGGGCGATCAGCTTCAACAGACCCACATAACGGCCTGTCAGTTTTTCGAAGCCCCGGTTGAACGAGTCGATGAAACGGTTCATGAGGGTTTTCTTGCGCGGCTTGCCGTGTGTGTTTTTCAGGATCATGGCACAGAGTACAGGTGTTACCGTAAGGGCTACTACACCTGAGAGCACGATGGACGATGCCATGGTAATGGAGAATTGTCTGTAGAATGTTCCTACCGGCCCTGACATGAATGATACCGGTACGAATACCGACACCATGAGCAGGGTAATAGCGATAACGGCGCCACTGATCTCCCCAATTACTTTGCGAACCGCGTTGTATGGCGAAAGGTGTTCTTCTTCCATCTTGGCGTGCACGGCCTCGACGACGACAATGGCGTCATCGACGACAATACCAATGGCGAGCACGAGTGCAAAGAGTGTGATCATGTTGATGGTAAGACCGAATAGCTGCATGAACAGGAAGGCGCCCACGAGCGAGATCGGTACGGCAAGCGTTGGAATGAGTGTCGATCGCCAGTCGCCGAGGAACACAAACACCACGAGGGCCACGAGAATAAAGGCATCACGCAGGGTATCGATTACGTTTTCGATGGAGGCGTCGAGAAAGTTGGAAACGTCGTAACTGATCTCGTAATCCATGCCCGGAGGAAATGATTTTTTCAGGTCATCCAGTTTTTCTTTCACTTTTTCGATCACCTCGCTGGCATTACTGCCGTAGGTTTGCTTAATTACCATCGCGGCCGACGGATGCCCGTTCATGCTGGAGTAGATGTCGTAGTATTCGCTTCCCAGAACCACGGTGGCAACATCTTTTAAACGGAGCATTTCGCCATTTGGATTGGCTTTGATAATCACATTTTCATATTGTTTCGGATCGTTGAAACGGTCGGAGTAGGCAAGTACATATTCCAGCGCTTCGGCTTGTTTGGCATCGCCACGGCCAATCCTTCCAGGCTTACCAATGATACTTTGGTCGTTGAGCGCTTCCATGATCTCGTCGGGCGATATATTGTAAGCCCGCATCCGGTCAGGGTTAAGCCACACACGCATGGCATACTGCCGGCTACCAAGAATACGTACCTGGCCGATGCCGTTGATACGCTGCAACTCCGGCACCATGTTTACACCGGCATAGTTGAACAGAAATTTCATGTTGGCATTCTTATCTTTACTATAAAGATTGACGTACATGAGCATACTTGGGATCACCGGCGTAATCACTACACCTTCCCGTTGTACCAGTATCGGAAGCCTGTTAGTTACCTGCTGCACACGGTTAGATACTTGTACGAGTGCCTGGTTGATGTCGGTACCCGGTTCAAATACAACCTGGATGTTGGCTTCGCCTGCGCTCGTGGCATCCGACGTCATGTAACGCATGCCCCAGGCACCGTTAATGGATTGCTCCAATGGAATGATGACCGACTCGGCAAGCGATTTGGCACTGGCTCCGGGGTAAGAGGCACTTACCATCACCACCGGAGGTGCTACCTCCGGAAACTGTGAGGTAGGCAGTGTTTTGATGGCCAGTACGCCCATGAAGAGGATCACCAGGGAGATCACAATGGCGAGTACCGGCCGTTGAATGAATTTACTAAACATAGTTTTTCTGTTTTTGGAATGAACTGCCTTAGGTTCTGTTGCTATAGCAAGCCGAACTGGCAAACAAAATTAATTTCATGGTTTTTACTGAGCGGTTGTTGTACAAAACACGGCTTAATACGGTTTATTCAACATACACTTTCAGTTTTGGAAGCACGGTTTTCGGATCCTCGTATTCATAAGTGATCTTATCACCGTCTTTTACCTTGCGGATGCCTTCCAGCATGATACGATCTTTGTCGGTGATGCCGTCTTTCACAATATAAATGTCAGGCATTTCCGAAGCAATAGTCACCTCGCGTTGATGTACAACATTGTCTTTTCCTACTACAAATACATATTTTTTCTCGAGTACTTCGAATGTCGCCTTTTGTGGAATAATGAGAGCGTTAGAAAGAGGTAGTGTCATTAAAATATTACCTGTTTCACCATGCCTGAGAAGCAATTGCGGGTTGGGGAATGTGGCCCTGAACGCGATGTTACCCGTTTCGTTATTGAAGTCGGCTTCGATGGTTTTTACCACGCCGGGGTATTGGAACTGCTCGTTGTTGGCCATCAGCAGATTTACTTTCGTCATGTTTTCTGAGCTGGCATGTGATTTATAGTTCAGGTATTCAGCTTCCGGCACGTTAAAGTAAACCCACATTTCGCTGTTATCCGAGAGCGTGGTAAGCAGGTCGCCTTCATTCACAAGGCTTCCCAGCCTCACCTGGAAATGGTCCATGATGCCGTCGAACGGCGCTTTGATCTCCGTAAACTGCAAATGGGTTTGGGCCAGGGCAAGCTCAGCTTTTGCCTTGTCGTACTTGGCTTTTGCCATTGCCAGCTCATTGGGTGATACAACATTGCTATCGGCCAATTGCTTGGTGTTTTGGTATTCGATGCCCGCAAAGTTGGCTTCCGCCTGGGCTTTTTGCTGCTCGGCGTTGTATATCAGCGGCATGATCTGGAACATGGTTTGGCCTTTTTTTACAGATTGGCCTTCATCCACATAAATATTTTGAAGGTAACCTTTTTCGAGGGCTCTCAGCTCAATGTGCTGGATGGCATGTATCTGGCAAACGTATTGCCGGGTGATGGTAGTGTCTTTTTTGAGAGGAGAGGTGACCAGAAATTTGGTGTCCTCTTCTTTTTCTTCGTGTTGGTGGCCGCAGCCTGTAAGGCTCAGCACGGCATAAATACCTGCGAGCATCAGCATGTTCTTGGTCATAGTTTTCTGTTTTAAAACCATCGTGGTTTCGTTAATGGATTTTTGCGGCTGCATGTGGGCACACCGCGTTGTGGACGAATCATTAATGTTTGGAAATGTGGTCCGGTGTCACCGGTAATTCCGCCAAAGAAGACAAGGCGGAGAGGATGAATGCGCAGGCATCCACCAAAAAAATGCTATATTCTTAGAATCGAGAGGGAAAGGTATTTCTTAGGGTATAGGACGCATTTGATGAAATCAAATAAGCGATCAGGCCTCAGAAAAACAATAAAGCGTGTGAGGAAAGAGTAAAAAATGCAGAGAACCGCCAGCGATCCAATGTTCGAAAGATAGTCTTCCTGCTTATCGGTCAACTCTTCAAAAACATCTGTGACCGAACTGTCTGAGGTATGCTCCTGCACGGACGCGTCCGCATGTAAGGCCGCTTTTTGCGTATTGGAAAGGGCTACAGATGCGCGTTGTTCAGCAAGTATGTTGGAAAGGGCATTCGAATTAAGGAATAATGCGCGCGAAATAAATACAAGACACACAAAAAGAGCAATTGATATTTTTAATCGGGCGTGCATTTCTTACCAGGCTTCAAAAGTAGTTAAATTTCAATAGCCTGCGACAGAGATTTATAAAAATTAACATTGCAGGCCATGCAGGCCCCGTCCCAGGCCATTTTCAAGCTGTAAGCGACCCGTGTCTGCCTGAAAACGTATTGCAAAGCTGCTGGTTCGGGCGAGGTTTGGTTGGGGCCAAGCGGTGCTTGAGGTCGTTTTCCGGGCCAAAACGCACCGAAATCGGACGGTATTTTCGGCAGAAATCGAGAATATCCGTAAGTTTGCAATCCCATTTACCAACAACAGGGCAGGCCCGGCACTTTTTGGGGATCGTGGACCGCGTTGCAGCGTCGTTGGAGTGTGAAGGCCTTTTTTACGAATTTTTTAAGAATCCCCTGACTTACACCATGCTTGATTTTTTTGCCATCGTTATTTCTATCAGTGCCTTATTCGGCTTTATTAACTATAAGTGGCTCAAAATGCCTACTACTATCGGCGTTATGCTAATTAGCGTCGTGCTGGCCCTCAGCCTCAAAGTTACCGAGACATTCAGTCCTGAGATGGTTCTACCTTTCCGGCTGTTTCTGACAGGTTTCGATTTCAGCTCATTTGTGCTCGATTTTATCCTGTCGTTTTTGCTGTTTGCCGGTGCCATGCATGTGAATATTCAAAATCTCAAAGGCGCCCGTTCCACTGTATTGTCGTATGCTACGATCGGTGTGTTGCTGTCAACATTTATTATTGGCATACTTACCAAGCTCATCACCGGCTGGTTTGGCTACGAGCTCGATTTGCTGGTGTGTTTGCTTTTTGGGGCATTGATCTCTCCAACCGATCCCATTGCCGTGATCGGTATTTTGTCGCAATACAACATTCCTAAAAAACTCAAAACAGAGATCATTGGCGAGTCCCTGTTCAACGATGGCGTCGGTGTTGTGGTATTCACGGCTATTTTTTCTCTTTTGGCCGGTGGTCACGGATCATTTTCCTGGCAAGGCATTCTAACGCTCTTTTCCCAAGAAGTGTTCGGAGGCATTGCTATTGGCCTGGGCACAGGTTACATCGGCTATTGGGCCATGAAGCGCATCGATCATTACCAAACTGAAATCCTGATCACCTTATCCATTGTTACAGGTGGCTACGCACTGGCATCGAGCATGCATGCTTCAGGCCCACTGGCTATGGTTGTGGCGGGTTTACTGATCGGTAACAAAGGAAAAGAA
The DNA here is from genome assembly GCA_036845295.1 of Bacteroidota bacterium. Lineage (GTDB taxonomy): Bacteria > Bacteroidota > Bacteroidia > B-17B0 > Aurantibacillaceae > UBA4416. The sequence goes on along the minus strand of DAIUED010000012.1, from coordinate 591 downwards.
AATGCCATGTCTGAAATTACTAACGAGTATGTCGATAAGTTCTGGGAGTTGATCGACGAGATCTGCAATACCCTGCTCTTTGTGCTGATGGGGCTTGAGATCTTTTTATTGCCGTTTGATAAAACCTATATCCTGATCGGCTGTCTGCTCATCATCGTATCGTTGGTAGCCCGCTATGTATCGCTATTGCCGGCTTTCTACCTCTTCAACCGGAAAGAATCCAATAAAAAACTCAACATGGCAGTGCTTACCTGGGGTGGTTTGCGGGGTGGCATTTCCATTGCCTTGTCTCTTTCTCTGTATAACAAAGTGGAAGGCAGCTCTCTGTTGATTGCGGCAACCTATTGCATTGTACTCTTCTCCATTTTGGTGCAGGGTCTCACCATCAAACGCCTTTTGGGTCGGTTTTAAAAAAGCGGGGCCATACAAACATTATTCTTTCCTGGATGTAAATTTACTGATAAGGATACCCACGAGTACTACCGTGTAAAACTGACCGACGATGCCGATGAGTGCCGTGAGTAACTTGGCATAATGCGTATTGGGTAAGATATCGCCAAAGCCGATGCTGGTGATCGTGATGGTTGAAAA
>DAIUED010000011.1:0-26308 GCA_036845295.1 Bacteroidota bacterium | reverse complement strand
ATCGAAAATAAGGTCTATTCCAGGTGGTTTGTCATCCTGTCGAAGATCTGGTTGACTGTATCAAGACTATCACTCCGGAAGAAAATACGCGTAAAACTGATAAAACTAAGTGTGACAAATACGCACAGCGCTTTCACCGCAAACGAGTTGCTGTTTCTGAAAGGCGACACTTTAAGCCACAATTTATGGATAACCAGCCCAAGGCCATTGAGGCCGCCCCAAATGATGAACAGCCAGGAACTGCCATGCCAAAGGCCGCCCAATAACATGGTCACGAGCAGGTTGATGTTGGTGTTCACGCTTTGCTTTACGGCCGGGAAGAAATAAGCAAGAAGCACAAACACCATCGCCAGCAACAGCAATACCAACAAGAGCCACAGTTTGCCAGTAAGCAGGATCAATACGAACGATAACAGGGCAATGCAGATGTAGGACCCAATAGTGCCATGCTTATTGCCACCCAATGGGATGTACAGGTAGTCTTTGAGCCACGATGACAGGGAAATATGCCACCGCTTCCAAAATTCGCTGACGTCCTGCGCTTTGTACGGCGACTTAAAATTGGTTTTGAGGCGATAGCCCAGCAACAGCGCTACACCAATAGCAATATCGGTGTATCCACTAAAATCGGCATAGATTTGAAGGGAGTAGCCAAAGATCCCGAAAATGGTTTCGACACCCGAATAATAAGTAGGACTATCGAATATGCGATCGATGTAATTAACTGCAATGTAATCGGCCAGGATTTTTTTGCCAAGCCCGTTGATGATCCAGAACAGCGCCATGCCGAAATCGCGCCGGCTGAGATTATAAGGCTGGTAAATCTGGTACAGGAATTCGTTGGCCTTAACAATTGGGCCGGCTACCAGGTGCGGAAAAAAGCAAACGAAAAATCCGTAGTCGAAGATAGAATCAACGGGCTTGACTTTGTTTCGGTATATATCTACCGTATAAGAAATCGATTGGAATGTGAAAAATGAAATGCCCACCGGCAGAATGAGCTTATCAATAGGATCGGTGGTACCCAGGAAGGTGTTGCTGAAACTGGTGAAGTGATTGAAAAACTCCAGATGCATATTACCGAGCTGATTGACGCTATCCACAAAAAAATAGGCATACTTGAAGTAGCACAATAAGCTCAGGTTTAGTATCAGGCTAAAGGTGAGATACATTTTCCGGCGGGCCACCGATGTGCTGGCGGCAATGAGCCTGCCCCAATTATAATCACTGATAATCGTAAAAATGAGCAGGATCAGGAATACCCCACTGGTTTTGTAATAAAAGAAAAAACTTACCAGCAACAGGTAAATGGTGCGGGCCTTGTTTTGCCTATACAGAAGTGAATAAACTCCCAGCACTACGGCAAAAAACCCCCAGAAATAAAGCTGTGTGAAAATAACAGGTTGCCCTTTCGTGTAAACGAACCAGGGCTTGAGGTATGTAAGAATATCGTCGGGCATATATGATAGCATAACGGGCCGCCAGGCTTCCAGCGCTTTTTAGTCCTTTCTGTCCTTTTGCCCTTCGGCCTTTTGGTCTTTTATTTTTGTATTGTACTGATAACTCCGGTCGATAGCCTGGTACATCATATTGGCCAGCAGGCGATAGCCGCGCGCGTTGAAATGCACTTTGTCTTTGGCTGCAAGCCCGGCTTTATACCACTTGTAAATGGATTTATAGCCTCCCATCACAGCATACAGATCATACACTGCGCCTTTGTGTTTCTCAGCCAGTTCATAGGCTGCCTCCGCTGCTTTGATCGGCCGCTTGTTGGCCGTTTTGCGGTTCATGTAATTATCCGTTGTCGTCACAAACAGAAAGGCACAATCAGGCGACACTTTCTTAATATTAGCCACAAGGCTATCATATTTATTGATAAACGCCTGCTTGCTGAAATTAACATCATGTGTATCGTTTACGCCCAGGGTAAAAATCACCAGGTCGGGCGGAATGCTTTTTAGCTCGTTCACAAACTGCGGACAGCGAAGAAATGAGCCACTGGCGGCACCGTTTACGCCCATTGCAGCATAGTAAAAACCAGGTTCCGAGTTCTCGGCGCTCATGCCACGCAACATAAAATCGGGGTGCAACGTATCGCGTTTGATCACTACAAAATTCAGCGAATCGACAAACGATTCAAACGTAAATTCGGTGTATCCTTTCGCCACTTCGTCTTTTCGTATGAAATGCAGCGACGACTCGTGGTTAAGCGCCAGCTCGAAGCTGGGATTGAAATTATGATACACCTTTACCGAATTGAATGTTTTGGGGCGTACTGCGTCCAGTAGCTTAAACCCAAATGTGCTTAAACTATCGTTCGTAACGGCAGCCATACCAGATACACCGAGATTGTCGCACATTTCCCGGCTCACCGCGCAGCGGCAACGCTTCCATTTGCCATAGCTGAACGATCTGAAAAAATTGGGATTATTTGTTTTCACCGCCTTAAACGGAAAAATAAACAGGCCGCCACCTTCAAAATTACCAGTATTTTGAAGGCCATTGATGAGTACTTCGGGCCAGAAACCGGCTTGAATGTGCGAACCACCGAAATGAGCAACGGTAATACGCCGGACACGCCCCTTTCTCATATCATCCATACGCCTGAACAGATTCATGAATTTGGAGCTGTCTTTACCATATACCAACTTACTCAGCTCCGGCTTTATAAATGGGTAGGCGCCTGGCACCGGCGGCTGCGCACTGGTTTGCGAAAACGACGCAGGATAAAGCAAACACACCATCAACACCAGCGTAAGGCCTTTAGCTGGCCGTACAGCTCGCGCCGAACCTAAAATGCTGGCGAAAAATATCTGTAACGTGTTGAGTTGTGTCATGAAGGCCTCCTTTTTTATGGTTCTGATTGTTGGCGCAGATGGTCCGTATGTTTTGCCTTCTGCTCCTGTATTAAGTATGTCGTTTCCGTGTTAATGTCCGCCGACACCAGTCTGCTACCGGTTTTTCAAATAGCTGTTGTAATCATTCATCAGCGAACTGTAAAGTAGCACCGCTATTTTCCGTGCTCCGCCCGAACTGAAATGGATGTAATCTTTCGCCGCAATACCCTGCTCTACCCATGTTACCATGCTGTTTCGCCCACCCATGCAATTGTACATGTCGAAAAACGCACAATCGGTTTCAAAAGCACTCCGCTTAATGGCATCACGCAGGTTTTCCAGCTGCGGGTGCGTAACATACTCTGTTCCCTCTTTTACACTCATATCGGCCGGACCAATTACCAGGATAGAAGCCTGAGGGGCGATTTTGCGAATGGTGTTGATCTGTGCTTTGATATAACCGCCGAAATTATCGGCCTGTTCTTTGGTGGTGATGTAGGGAAGCGAGTTGCCGCCAAACTGCAGGATAATGAGCTTGGCATTGAGGTAATCGAAAAAATTCTTCAGTTGCCCGTAGTTGATCTGGTTAAAAAACGTGCCAGAGCTGCCGCGCAAGCCGAAGTTATCCACCATCACACCTTTGCTGCCTTCAAGTGATACGCCGTAGAAATCCGGACTGTCTTTTCCCTTAAACTTAAACTCGTGCAACAGTGCACCTTGGTTCAAATGAAATTCCTTGATATTAAAGTTGCCACCGGCCACCAGCGAATCGGAATTGTTAAGCGAGCCATTTTCATACAGCTCCACATGGGTTTTGGTCTGTGCCCCGCCATAGAATAACTTCAGCTTATTAAAACCTGCCGCTTTCGGCCCGCCGTTTTTGCTGGTTACGATCTTAATCCAGGCCGAACGGTACGATGAGCTATCACTGAGCGTCAGATAAGGCGCAAAACGGGTAATATGTGCCATGGCACCAAAGTTATTGTGCTTAACGCGCTTGTCTTTACCGGCAAATACCTGGTAGCGATCCCAGCCACTACTCCACGATATTTTATTGATTACGCTTGGAGCTACCGGCATAAAGGAAATAAGTCCCGGCCCCTCGCCTCCAAACTGGCCTTGTAACTTGAGGCGTAGGTAATCGCTGATGCGATCGCCTTCGATCTGCGAATCGCCGTAATGCAAAATGCGGATACTTTTGGGTTCAGAAGCAATATTGGCCAAGGCCTGAAAAAATGACGTCATGGCCGTTTTCGACGCATTTTTATATTGGATGCTGGTGTTGAGTTTCACTGCCGAATCCTTTATTTCGACTGTTTTCACCATTTGGGCGGCAGTGGTATCGACTTCCACAACGCCCAATGTATCAGCAGCATCTTCGGCGTCTGCCAAAGCAATAATTTGTGAAATGTCAGCCTTTTCAGGTTTCTTTTCTAAAAAAATCGATGAAAAAGTGGGAAATCGAACCGATAAGACATTGCTAATACGAATACCCTCGGCCGGAAAGCACAACGACAGAAGCGTGAGTGAAAGGAAAACGCCAATGAGAAAAAGCAGGGTATGGATCGGTTTATGCAATGCCGTTTTTTAATTTTAAAAAGGCAATATGCAAAATACTTTGCAGCCCTCCGGCAGAAAAAAAATTAGTTTTTCACAATAGCCGTTTCAGAATCGGGCACGCGCAAACGTCCTTTCCGGCCTGGCATGTAATGCCTCATAGGGCTTGTGAACGGTAAAACTCGAGCAGCGCAATGGCATTCGGGCAACCGGTTTTCTGGAGCATTTTCCGGCGATGCGTATCTACCGTGTGTTTACTGATAAACAAGGCTTTGGCAATGGCCTGGCTCGTGTAGCCTTTATCGATAAGCTCCAGTACTTCAAGCTCGCGGGTCGAAAAAAACCTGGTGTTGTTTTGGGGAACGTACATTTTTACGGTGTCGGGGTTAAAACCAGGTGCATCGAAAGTCCATTCTACCGCCGTACCTGACCTCATAAACGAAATATCGGTTAGCACATTGTTATGGTAAATCACTTGCGGCTCATACGGATGCCGGCTAACGGTGGTTTGTCTCAATACTTTAATGTAATTGCCGTTCTTTTTGCGCACCCGGTAGCTGACACTCAGTGTTAAATCTCCAACCGACTGATGATGAGACGCATACTCAACCACGGCGTATATTACCGAGGTAAGTACATCCACATCGTCGGGGTGAATGAAATTTACCAAATTTCCAAAAGTGAACTCCTCAGGTTTGTATCCCAGCATATCTTCCACTCCTGAACTGCTCACCACTTCGCGGGTTTTCAAATTAAGGGCATACATGCATTGCAGGCGGTTGCAAAGGCTGAGCGCAGGTTTCGACACCTCCACTTTTTTCTCTTTCAGCATTTGGTCCAGGTTCTCAAAAAAGGCCCGGGTTTGGCTGATTACGGTATCCTGCCGGTGGTTTTGTGGCAGGCCAGGGTTGTTATTTCCGGCAAATAATTCCATACATTTTAATTACTGATGAAGAGTTGTATCAGCCGGCTAACGACTTATCGCATCTTCTGTTTTTAGATTAAGGTCAGGTACTAGTTCAGACGGGGTAGTTAGTGTTTTCCACAAAAATAAAACATGCACGCTTGCGGGGATAAAATGGTGTGTGCGGAAAAATCCTTTAACGGCTAGGAAATCATAAATTTTTCATCATTATCATAGTTAAAATTACTTCTTTTTCAAACGCAATTACCTGTATTGCAAACATTTGAATCTGAACACACCTGTCTTTTGACGTGCTTGTAAAATGCTTCAAGAACAGTGTTAAATTGCCCTGGTGATTCAAGCTGTGGAACATGGCCGGCATCCAGTTCTATAATGCCATTTTGCCATAAGGATACAGGAGCAAGACGCTGGAGGTAAAGAGGGTTGATAAAGCGGTCGGTTTTGCCCCACAACACCGCTAAGGGTTTTTGAAAATGGGCAAGGATGCAAAGCTCGTCAGCGAAATGGTCGAGGCCCAACGATGCAGCGAAACTAAGCCGGGCAGCCATATCCGTTTCCAGGATCCAAGACGCCAGCAGTTCTGATAGTTCTCCGTTGTTTTCCACCATTTCGCCGGCAAGCAGCAGAGCCTCGGCCGGCCGCAACCTGCCACCCACTAAATAGCCCAAAAAGGGATTTGGCACGCACATCAGGTCGAGACGTGGCGGCATGCAAAAAGGACTCATGCTAAAGAGAAAAAGGCCTTGCAACGACGGAAGTGTAGCGGCAGCTTCTGTAGCAATATTGGCTCCGAGCGAATGCCCGGCCAGGATTATATCCTCAAGCCCTAACTTGCCAACAAGGCCTGATACCAGCCGGGCATACGCCGGAATGTTATAAACAGCTCCAGGATCCGCAGCACGTTCGGAATGGCCATGACCCGGCAGGTCGATTGCCACCATCGGAAACAGAGAGATCTGGCTGAATTGTTCGCGAAACACCTGCCCATTAAGTGAGCCGCCATGCAGAAAAACGACGGCTCCCCGGCTGATATCGCCTTTATAATATACATTTACACCGTCGATATTCAGTTTGTCTCTCATGGTACAGGGGCTTAACAGACGAGTAGTAAAATTACCCTGCTTGGTGCGTTTTTGCGTAAGTGCTGGTGGGTATTTTATTATTTTGTGAGATATTTGATGTGATTTCAGGCAAAAAACCGTATTTTTGCACCCCTTATAATTTTAAGAATCACGACGATGAACATCACTAAAAAAGACATAGATGCTTTAAATGCTGAGCTTAGCATTACATTGACGCCACAGGACTACGAGGCAAAAGTAAACGACGCTATTAAAAAAGTGCAAAAACAGGCAGCCATGCCTGGTTTCAGGGCTGGCAAAGTACCGGTAGGGCTTATCAAGAAGCAGTATGGCAAAAGCATCCTTGTAGATGAGATCAACAAAATCCTTAACGATTCTTTATATAACTATATCAACGATAACAAAATCGAAATTCTGGGCAACCCAATGCCTAAGGAAAACAGCGCGGTGGATTTCGACAATGCCAGCGAATGGACTTTTGAATACGAACTTGGCCTGAGTCCACAGTTCGACCTGAAACTGGACAATTCGCAAAGCTTTGTGTACAACACTGTAAAAGTGGATGATGCACTGGTTGACAAATACCTGAAAGACGTGAAACGGAACTATGGCAAACCTTCGAACCCTGAGGTAGCCGAAGCAAGCGATGTGCTCTACATCGATATCGTGGAACTGGATGCCGACGGAACGATCAAACCGGGCGGTGTATTCAAATCTACCAGCATCGGCATCGACCGCCTGAAAAACGAAGCCACAAAAGCCAAACTCATCGGTGCAAAAAAAGAAGATAAGATTGTGATGAATGCCAACGAGCTATACGATTCGGCAGTTGACAAGTCTATTTCTTTAGGTATCGACAAAGAGGTAGCCGAATCATTCGACGCCAACCTCCAGATCACTGTGAAGAATATTGCCCGCATGGAAGAAGCGGAACTTAACCAGGAGTTGTTCGATAAGCTGTATGGCGCTGGCAACGTGAATTCGGAAGCCGAATTCCGCGACAAGATCAAAGCGGAGTTGGGTGTTATGTTTGCACAGGATACCGACCGCAAATTTGTAGAAACGGTAGAAAAAACACTGGTGGACAAATTGGGCATCCGTCTTCCGGACGAGTTCCTGAAACGCTGGCTGATGGCGGTTAATGAAAAACCACTGACCAAAGAGCAACTCGAAGCCGAGTACCCTGCTTACTCCCGCTCTATGCAATGGAAACTGATCGAAAACAAGATCATCAAAGACAATCAAATTACCGTAACTGCCGACGAGGCCAAAGAAGAGGCCGGACGCTTCATCCGTTCCCAATATGCCCGCTACGGTCAAACACCAGACGAGGCTGAAGTGGCAAAGATCGCCGATTCGATCCTGGCCAAACAGGAAGAGGCTCAAAAGATTTATGAAGGTTTGTATAGCCAGAAAGTACTCGACCTGCTAAAAACATCCTGTAAACTGGATACAAAAGAAGTAAGCTACAACGAGTTTTTTGGAATTTCTGAATAAACTTTTTTAGTATTACTCTGTTTTCTTATAAATTTAACCCATTTAGCGGAGGCTAGCGAATGCAATCAGTTTATATTACCAGGGCGGCAAAGTTCTTACCTAATGATCCAATCTCGAACGACGAGATGGAGGATTTTTTAGGAATGATCGACGGTATTCCCTCCAAAGGAAAAAGGCTGACGCTTCGCAACAATGGCATTAAAACACGTTACTACGCGCTTACGCGCGATGGACGCTCCACGCACTCGAATGCCGAAATGGCGGCATTGGCTATTCGCAAGCTGGCCGACGGCGAATTTAAACTTTCCGATGTAGAGCTGATCGCCTGTGGTACGGCTTCGCCCGACAACCACATGCCTTCGCATGCGGTAATGGTACACGGCGAGCTTCCCGAGTGCGGGCCTGTAGAAATCATTTCGCCGGCTGGTTCCTGCTGTGCCAGCATGCAATCGCTGAAGTTCGGCTATACGTCTATCCTGGCTGGCAACACCAAAAATGCAGTGTGCGCAGGCTCCGAGAAACTATCGCCGTTTATGCGTGCTGGTTTCTTCGAAAAAGAAACCGAGCGCCTGGCCGAACTTGAAGAAAACCCGATCATTGCGTTCGAAAAAGATTTCCTGCGTTGGATGCTCTCTGACGGGGCTGCTGCCCTGCTGTTGGAAGACCAACCCCGCGGCAAAACCTCTCTCAAGATAGAGTGGTTGGAGATCCGTTCGTATGCTAACCAGCTGGAAACCTGCATGTATGTAGGATCCGACAAAACACCAGAAGGTAAGACCATCGGCTGGAAAGATTTTACACCTGAAGAATGGCTTGACAAATCTATCTTTTCGTTCAAGCAAGATACCAAATTACTCGGCCGCGAAATTGTTCCGACAGGTACCAAATACCTGAAAGAGATCCTCGATAAAAAAGGCTTCGACATTACGACTATCGATTACTTCTTGCCGCACTTGTCGTCGGAGTTTTTCCGTCAGAAAATTGCCGATGAGATCGTGAAATATGGCATCGACATCCCACAGGAAAAATGGTTTACCAACCTTACCTCGGTAGGCAACATCGGCTCGGCTTCCATCTTCATGATGGTAGAGGAGCTTATGAACTCGGGGAAGCTGAAAAAGGGTCAGAAAGTACTATTGATGGTACCGGAGAGTGCCCGCTTTACCTATGCTTACTGCCTGCTCACGGTTTGCTAGGGAAACATACTCCTGAAAGTAAAATCGTTAACCTTTTCTAAAAACCAGTAGTTCTTCCGGATTGTAGAATGCTTTCTTAGCGGCGTGTACATTTGTTCAATGGATTTTTCTGGTGTCCGGGCGCGCTTTCCGCTACAATTTCTGCGCAACAGAACGGCGCAGAGGATTTTCGCTGCAATCGCTGACGCAGCAATCTGCCCTTTAGTGAACACTGCCTGAATGTTGAGTGAAACCCGCGTGAAGGATTGCAGTGGAAATCCTTTTTGCTTTGCCTCCCGGCAAAAAAGATTGGAACGGAAAGCCTGGCGGCTTTTCGCCGACACGCCCGAAACAGGTGTCCCCTGATTTCAACTAAATAATAGTATTATTTTCTTTTTCGCATTCTCGTCCTATCTTTGTTGTGCCGGACCGCCATTCGATTGGAATGACTTAAGACCTTAACCCCTCTTTTTCGACGTATCATGAAAAAAGAAGATGTACCGCAAGATCCCTCTGCCCTATCGGGTGTCACACGCGACGTGTGTTACGTGAAAGATAAAGACGGGAAATATACCACCGACCTGAGCACAGGTTGGGAGGTGAAGAAACAGGCGCTCGACAATGCCTGGGACGACATCAAAGAACGTGTGGCTTTGGCTGCCGAACAAGTGCGCAAAGGCGAAATCAGCCCGGTATATTATTTTATGGAACTGAAACTGATGGACATTGGGCTGCTAAGTAGCTACACCGGTTTCTGGAAAATGACGATCAGGCGGCATTTCAAACCGGCTGTTTTCAATAGTCTTAGCAACGAAAAGCTAGCGGTTTACGCCAAGGCATTCGATATCAGCCCCGACGAACTCAAACACTTTAAAGGATAATTTTTGGAAGCGAACTATAAACACTTACAAGCTGCGCATTGCGAAAACGGCGTAGCCACAGGACTATTGCGACACCATGGCATGGAATTCATGACCGAACCGTTGATGTTTGGCATGGGATCCGGCATCTTTTACATACACATTCCGTTTATGTTGGTGAACGGCGGACCAGCTATTTCGTACCGTAGTATGCCGGGCCTCATTTTTAGCCGCACATGCAAAGCACTTGGCGTAAAAGTAAATCGCAAAAAATTCGGTAGCGAAAAAGAAGCCGTAGATTACCTGAACAAACAGATCGAAATGGGAAATCCCGTGGGGTGCCAGGTAGGCGTATATAACCTGCCCTATTTCCCGGCCGAATACCGGTTCCATTTCAATGCCCACAACATTGTAGTGTTTGGTAAGGAAAACGGCGAGTACCTGGTGAGCGACCCGGTAATGGAAACGGTAACGAGGCTCACGGAAGCAGACATGCTGAAAGTACGCTTTGCTAAGGGCGCGCTCGAACCCAAAGGGCAGGTGTACTACCCGGAACAGGTGCAGGCAGTGAGCCGCGAGCAAATTCAACGCGCAATTGTAAAAGGCATCAAAAAAACTGCGTTTGAAATGCTGTATATACCCGGCCCTATTGCAGGCGTAAGCGGCATTAACTACACGGCGCGACAAATACGCAAGTGGCGCGATAAACTTGGCCCTCGTAAAGCGGCCTTGTATGTGGGACAGATCGTGCGCATGCAGGAAGAAATAGGCACGGGAGGCGGCGGCTTTCGCTTTTTATATGCGGCTTTCCTGGAGCAAGCCAACGGTTACATCGCTAACGATGAGTTGTTGCGCATCTCAGATGAGTTTACGAAAGCGGGTGATATGTGGCGCGCCAGCGCCATTAATATGGGACGTATTTTCAAAGGGCGACTCAATGAGCAAAAAGACTTTGAAGAGAGTGCCAACATGCTCGATGAAATTGCTGCTGTGGAAAAGAAAGCCTACCAGGATCTACGGAAGTTAAAACTGCTGTAACCAGAAAGAAAATACACCCTTTTTAATACCGACAGCAATAGCCGTAAAAATAACTGCTGCTCTGTATCAGCGCGCAGACTCGTTTACAACCTGCAACGGCTCGTTGTAAATTTTGCTATCTTTCGTTACCAGCCGAAGCACATAGCTGCCGTTACTGAGGGAAGCGATGTTTATCTCTGCGCCCGAATCGGTTGGCAATAGGGTAAGTTCTATCCAAGATCCATTGACAGCAATAGCATATGCTTTACTCAACACGCCAACAGCCACACTTACCCAAACTTTCCGGCTGGCCGGGTTTGGGAAAACAGTAACGGATTGACCAGGCAAACGCTCAGTTGAAACGATGGCTGAGTAACTGCCCGCCCCTCCGATGTCGCGTTGGAGAAGACGGTAGTACGTCGTTCCGGACCACACATCTGTAATATGGCAGAAATACGTTGTAGCCTGCCAGGTATTGCCTTTACCTGGCAACACAGCACAGGTTTGCCAGGCAAAGGCGTCGGTCGAGCGCTGAACCGCAAAGGATTCATTATTGCGTTCGGAAGCCGTTTGCCACTCGACTATATCATAAGGCTGGGCGGCATTGGCGTTGAAATAGACTAACTCAACAGGCAAGGTGCTATAAGGTGCAATAACAATATCGTCGAGAATGAGCCCACAAGTACCCGAAAACAAGGCGTTGACGGTCAACGACAGGGTTGTTTGGCTAGCCGTAAATGTGTAAACTGCTGTTTGAAACGAAAAACTGGACACGCTGCTGGAAATGGTGGCTGTAACTGCACCGCCGCTTAAGGTTACAGAAGCATTGGAGGGATTGGGGCTCGGACATGAACCCACCCGACGCGAATACTTAAGCGAAAGTGTATAAACCTGTCCTACCGTGAAGCCATTGATGGTTTGACACAAACCCGCTTGCTGATCGACCTCGCAAACCAAATTGGAAGTGGTGCCTCCATAAACTGTTTCAGAATTGACTTCGGCACTGCAACCCCATCCCGATGTACCTGATGAAAAATCACCGTTAATGATGGTTTGAGCACTTGAACTCAATTTTGCAAAAACGAACAGAATAAGGATGAACGGCTTCATACAAACAAATGTATTAAAGCCATCGCCAAACGCAGAGGCATTATCCATGCACAATAATAACCCTATAACGACGACACAATACCCAACGCGTCTAAACCAAAGACAAACCTACTCCCGATCGTGGCCAACTACATAAAGTACCAAAAAAACCGACAGCTAATCTTTGATATTTTATAACTCCAAACGAAGAAATTTCAAATGGCGGGCAAGATACACAGATACATCTTATTTCCGGATCCATATAGCACCATTCCTGGTATCAACTTTGAGTATTTTATTTGCGCGCACCAGGGCCTCAAGTTGTTCTGCTGCTACCGGGATGGATATATCACGCAACTCTGCAAACTCACGTGTAGTCAGCGTAGAATACGTGGCAAAAAGGCTTTGCCAGTCATTTGCGTAATTTGCTTTTGGTATTTCTGGATACACGCGACGAATGGCGTTTTCAAAATCGGCATAAGGCCTGAAACCATAAACCGTCTCCTGGTTGCCGGCTGCGTTGGTAACAAAGAGTGTGGGAAATCCACGCACGCCAAGCTGCCTGGCTAGCTCAAGGTCTTTTTGGAAGTCGGCTTTGGCAGTGCTTTCGTAATCTTTCTTTAACGCCTCTACGTCGAGGCCAGCTGCCAGTGCTGCCGCTGCAATATGCTCCCATTTGGCGATGTTCTTTTTTTCGAGGAATACTTTTTCACGCAGAATGCGTAGAAATTTCAGTGCTTTTTCATGATCCTGCAATTCGGCTGCCTTGAAGGCAATGGATGGCGGGTACGAAGAATCTAACGGATCTTCAAGCCAAACATTCCCATCGATAGGCATCTGGTAATAGCGGCTTACTTCGTCCCAGTGGTGGGCCACATCCGATGGTTTGCTAATACCGCCGCTGTTGTAGCTCCAGTCGGGCAGCAATCCGCCCATGTGGTATTCGACCTCTACGTCGGCACCATACTCGAGCTTCAGACGGCGCAGCTGAGGCTCGATCCCCCAACAGGAAGAACAAATAGGGTCGGTGAAATAGATGATCTTCACCGCTTTACTGCCGGTGGAAACGCGGGCATCAGTCGTACTGGGATTAGCTGAAGGAATCTCACAGATGCCTTTTTCGGGATCACATAAAAGCGGGTTGGCGGTGTTTTTGTCAGACATGGTGTGGTTGGGTTGGGCCTGGCAGGCGCTAAAGCCTCCGAGCAGGATGAATAAAAGAAATGGATAAATACTGGCTGTCATGTTTGTTTAGCTAGCCGGCTCATCAAGTGATTCACTGGCTAGCCGGTTTTAATGTGTATCTTTGCACAAAGTTGCAGGCTATTTTTGGGTTCTGCAATAAGTCAGAAAAACATGACCACTCCCAAACCAATCGAATCCCAGGAAACCTGTCCGGTGCAAAGTCTTTTGAAGTTGCTTGCCGGCAAATGGAAACCGGAAATTTTCCGGCTTGCCAGCGAGGGACCGTTGCGTTTTAGCAGTCTGCTGCGCAGCCTTGAAGGATCCAATAAGCAATCACTCAACGTGGCGCTCAAAGAAATGGAAGAGGCCGAGTTGCTGCATCGCGTAGTGATTACAGCCAAGCCCTTGCACGTAGAGTATTACCTGACCGAAAAAGGACGCTCCCTGGTACCAGTGCTGGAACAACTGGAGGGATTGTTGTAGGTGGCTTCGAGAGCCTCAGCCACCGATCGAGAGCCAGCCAACGATCCCGTAACGATGCCTGAGGTTCTCGAAGGCAGAGTTGTAACAACTGGTGGGAGCCAGCCACTGATCCGGCAACGATGCCTGAGGTTCTCGAAGGCAGAGCATTCATCACACAGTGGTCTCTGCGTCAGCGATTGCAGTGGAAAGCTTCTGCGCGGCCTCTTTGCGCAGAACTTGCAACGGAAAGCGCGCCCGGACGCCCAAAACATGCGTCTTTAATACATCTCACTTCGGTGGCTTCGAGAGCCTCAGCCACCGTTCGAGAGCCTCAGCCACGATCGAATGCCTCAGCTAATGATGTTATAATGCCTAAGGTCCTCGAAGGCAGAGTTTCAACCGTCTTAGAATAACAGATTATGTGCTGGCTTTTCGATAGCCAATTTGCTGCCGATCTTTTTGACTGGCTGCTTGCTGATCTTTTTTCAAGAGATAGTCGATGGCTTCGTAAACATCCTTGAACTGTTTATCATAACTTTTCTCAAGCTCCTTCAACTTGTCGCTCAAGGCTGTGTTGGTCAGGGCAAATTGCTTCAAAGCGATGAACGCACGAACAATAGCTACACTAGTTTGACGGGCTTTCCTGCTTTTTAAAACATTGGCAAGCATGGTGACGCCGTGTTCGGTAAACACATAGGGCAGAGCTTTTTTTGGTCTTTTGCTAGGGGATGTCATCACAAACTGTGACGACATGTTATTCCATTCTTCCAGACTGATCTGGAACATAAAATCCATGGGGAAAATATCCGCATTTCTTTTGACTGCCTGATTTAATGCCCGGGTTTCGACTTCATATAAGTCAGCAATGTCGTAATCCAACATCACCTTTTGTCCGCGTACCTCGTAAATTTTGCTTTGAATCGCCTGTAAATGCATGCTTTCTATAAAATAACACGTTTCTAGTATAAAGATACGCCATTTTAGAGCCGGTTTCTGCTATGGTTTGTAGCATCTGAAAATGCCTTGCGGCTGGTACACGTGTGGCTTCGAGAGCTTCAGCCACCGTCGAGAGCGTAAGAAATCAACCGAGAGCGGCAGCCAAAGATCCTGTAACGATGCCTGAGGTTCTCGAAGGCAGAGTTGCAGCAACCGTCGAGAGCGACAGCTAACAATCCCGTAACGATGCCTGAGGCTCTCGAAGGCAGAGTTTCAGTCGCCGGTATAGAGGGTTAGCCACTTAGGGAATGATAGCTGCCATGCTGTATCCAAAGAGAGATAGGGCATTCGTCACACGTTTGTCTCTGCGCCAGCGATTGCAGTGGAAAACTTCTGCGCGGCCTCTTTGCGCAGAACTTGCAACTTTAACACATCTGAATTCGGTGGCTTCGAGAGCCTCAGCCACCGATCGAGTGCCGCAGCCACCGTTCGAGAGCCTCAGCCACCGATCGAGAGCCTCCAACGATCCTATAACGATGCCTGAGGCTCTCGAAGGCAGAGGTGACAACCTTAGTGCTGCACCACCAGTTTCTTCCTGGCGATCTCACCGTTGGCATCATGAATAGCGACCACATACACACCATTTGCCAGTTGCGAAACATCGACCCGGCGTTTATCAGAAGTCAAGATAAGATCTCCTAGTTGATTACTAATAAAAACCGTGATTGGGCTATCTGAATCGCTGTTGACCCATATTTCCGATGATGCCGGGTTAGGAAACACTGTGAGCGACAGATTCCGAATACCCGACGTTGTGAAAGAAGAAGCTTCATCAACTGTTGCGCGGGCCATAAGCGTATCACTGATGTCGCCCGTTGCAACTAGCGGAGCACAATCACCATCTACTAGATTTTTATTGACCGACAGATAGTTGGCACAGGTACTACAAAATAAGCTCCTGAAAAAGCAGGTGGCACGGTTGATACGCTTAGTGCGCTCGGCATTGGTTTGCCATACGCCATGCAAGCCTCCGGGATTGATAGATACATCGTTGCACACTTTCTTCTTGGTTTTAGTATATAACGCATAGGAGCCATAAATGTAATGGTTGGTTATGGTGCAAGTAACATCCAGAGCCGAATCGACGGGCACTACAGGATCCTGGCCTCCGTGAAAGGAAATAGTAGGAACCGCTTCGTTGAGATCAAAAAAATCGGAGGACACGCCACCCCAGTTATTGAAAATGCCTTTGAGCTGGAAGGTATTGGAGTAAGCATTGCCTGAACTGTTGATATTCCCCAGCTGGCTCACAATGGTTGGATAGACCTGGTTGGCTTCGGCCTGTTGCATATACACCAGGCCAAGCGCTGTGCCAGCTCCTGCACTGTAGCCCCCGGCGAACAGCCAGTCGGTATCGATGCGGTAGGTGTTGGCATTCGCCACGAGATACCTCATAGCAGCATGGGCATCTTGCAATGCTCTGTACACAGCTTTTTCCTGAGATAGCGGATCCGAGCACGGCGACTTCATTTCTTTACCCAGTCGATAGTCGATGGTGACAGCAACAAATCCTCTCTGTGCAAAAGCCATGCAATAGCTATCGCACTGGTAACGGTTCCCGGAAATAAAAGCGCCACCGTAGATTACCATGACCATGGGGCGCTTGGCGAGATTCTCGACGGCATTCTTGGGCCGGAAGATGGTCATTTTCAGGTTTTGTGAGTTGCCCTGCCAGTCAAGGACGTTCGTAGCGTAGATAACAGAGTCAATCTTAATATCACCGGCGGCAAAGTATGGAACTTGGGTAAAGCGACTGTCGTTAGCACAGTATTGCGCACGGATGACATTTGCTTTAAAGATGAGCGCCAAGACTAAAAAAGTAAAGACATGTTTCATAGTGGTTTGGTTTTGAGTTTTAGGCAGCTTGGACCGTAGGTCTCCAGGAAGGTTTAGTTGCTGCCCGGAAAAGATATTCAACATGAATATAACAATAAAACGATGGTTTGATCTTCTTTCAATAGATCATCATTCTGTTTTTTTCTATGCTAGAATTGTTAATTAACAAAAAACCCCTTCCATTGCTGAAAGGGGTTCTTTATGATTTATAATCCGGTGGCTTCCAGAGCCTCAGCCACCGTTCTCGTTATGCTTCTTCCTCGATCTCTTCTTTCGAAGCCATCAGGCGCTCGTACTCTTCTTTGCTGCCTACGACTAATTTTTCGTATTGGCGCAGACCTGTACCGGCCGGGATGAGGTGACCAACGATCACGTTTTCTTTCAAGCCTTGGAGCGTATCCACTTTGCCGTTCACTGCTGCTTCGTTCAGTACTTTGGTTGTTTCCTGGAACGATGCCGCCGAGATCCAGCTGCTGGTTTGTAAGGAAGCCCTGGTAATACCTTGCAGGATCGGTGTTGCTGTAGCAGGCACCGCATCGCGCGCTTCAACCAGTTTCTTGTCTTTACGGCGCAGCACAGAGTTCTCGTCGCGCAGCTTGCGGGCAGTGACGATCTGGCCGCGTTTCAGCGTTTCAGAGTCACCCGGATCTACCACTACTTTCTTGCCATACAAATTGTCGTTCTCGGTCATGAAGTCGATCTTGTTGATCAGCTGCAACTCGAGGAATGAGGTATCGCCCGGATCTTCGATCTGAACTTTACGCATCATTTGGCGAACGATCACCTCGAAGTGCTTGTCATTCAGTTTCTGACCTTGTAAGCGGTACACCTCCTGGATCTCGTTCACTAAGTACTCCTGAACAGCCGTAGGGCCTTTGATCGCCAGGATATCACCAGGAGAGATCGCTCCGTCCGATAATTGCTCACCCGCTTTTACGAAATCATTCTCTTGTACGAGGATGTGTTTCGATAACGACACCAGGTAGCGGTGTTGCTCGCCGGTTTTCGCTTCCACGATCACCTCACGGTTACCACGCTTGATCTTACCAAAGGTAACGATACCGTCGATCTCAGAAACTACTGCAGGATTCGAAGGGTTACGTGCTTCGAAGAGCTCGGTTACACGAGGCAGACCACCGGTGATATCACCTGTTTTGCCTGTTACACGAGGAATCTTCACCAACACCTGGCCCGGTTCGATCTTCGCTTTTTCATTCACGATGATGTGTGCACTTACCGGCAAGTTGTATGTTTTCAAAGGCTCGCCTTTTTTGTCCACGATACGGATCAATGGAGATAAAGACTTGTCTTTGCTTTCGATAATTACTTTTTCGCGGAAACCTGTTTGCTCGTCAGACTCTTCACGGTAGGTCACGTTCTCTTTAATACCTTCATATTCAACGTTACCACCAAATTCCGATACGATCACCGCATTGTACGGATCCCATTCGCAGATCACATCGCCTTTCTTCACTTTCGCACCTGGCTTGATGTACAGTTGCGAACCGTAAGGAATGTTACCGGTTGTTAAGGTAATGCCCGTATTCACGTCAACGATACGTACCTCAGTCGAACGGCCGATCACCACATTGGCTTTGGTGCCATCCTGGTTCACACGCTCTACCGTACGCAGTTCGTCGATCTCGGCGATACCGTCGTATTTAGCCACTAAGCTCGAAGCAGCAGCGGTATTCGACGCTGTACCACCCACGTGGAAGGTACGGAGTGTCAGCTGTGTACCTGGCTCACCGATGGACTGTGCAGCGATCACACCAACAGCCTCACCTAACTGTACCTGACGGCCATTGGCTAAGTTACGTCCGTAGCATTTAGAGCATACACCCAGTTTCGATTCGCAGGTCAATACCGAACGGATCTCTACCGATTCAATAGGCGATGCTTCGATCACATCCGCCACGTCTTCCGTGATCATTTCGCCGGCACCAACGATCAGGTCGCCGGTAGTCGGGTGATACACGTCGGCCAGAGCAATACGCCCTAAAGCACGGTCGCGCAGTGTTTCAACGATATCGTCGTTATTTTTGAGCGCTGTAGCGGTTAAGCCACGCAGCGTTCCGCAATCTTCTTCGTTAATAATAACATCTTGTGCCACATCTACCAGACGGCGTGTCAGGTAACCGGCATCGGCTGTTTTCAAGGCCGTATCCGCCAGACCCTTACGGGCACCGTGGGTTGAAATGAAGTATTCCAAGATGGACAGACCTTCACGGAAGTTCGATAATACCGGGTTCTCGATAATGGAAGCCGTGGTATCACCTGCTTTCTGCGGTTTCGCCATCAAACCACGCATACCGCTCAGCTGTTTGATCTGCTCTTTGGAACCACGGGCTCCGGAGTCGAGCATCATATACACTGAGTTGAAGCCCTGGCGATCGGTACTGATCTTATCCAATACTTTCTTGGTTACTTTCGAGTTGGCGTGTGTCCAGATATCGATGATCTGGTTGTAACGCTCGTTGTTGGTGATGAAACCCATTGAGTAGTTCGACATCACTTCATCAACCTGAGCCTGCGCTTCGTTGATGATCTTCATTTTCTCATCCGGCGTTTCGATGTCGCCGAGGTTGAAGGACAGACCACCGCGGAAGGCTGTCTGGAATCCGAGGGTTTTGATGTCGTCCAGGAATTTGGCGGTTTTCGCCATACCTGTTTTTTTCACCACCATACCGATGATGTCGCGCAGGGATTTTTTCGTCAACAGTTCGTTGATGAAGCCCACTTCGTGTGGTACTACCTGGTTGAAGATCACACGGCCAACGGTTGTATCGATCACTTTGGTCACGAGTTTATCGCCTTCCAAAGCGTTGCTGATTTTAATTTTGATCTGAGCGTGCAGGTCAACGCGTTTTTCGTTGAGCGCAATCACTACCTCCTCGGCGCTGTAAAATACTTTGCCTTCACCTTTTACCGCATCGTTCTCGAGGTTACGTTTCGATTTGGTGAGGTAGTATAAGCCCAACACCATGTCCTGTGAAGGTACAGCCACCGGCGCACCATTCGACGGGTTAAGGATGTTGTGAGAAGCCAGCATGAGGATCTGTGTTTCCAATACGGCAGCATGTCCTAACGGAACGTGCACCGCCATCTGGTCACCGTCGAAATCGGCGTTGAATGCCGTACAAACGAGTGGGTGCAGCTGGATCGCCTTGCCTTCGATCAGTTTAGGCTGGAAAGCCTGGATACCGAGCCTGTGGAGTGTTGGGGCACGGTTCAACATCACCGGATGCCCTTTCAATACATTTTCTAAGATATCCCAAACGATTGGTTCTTTTTTATCAACGATCTTTTTCGCAGATTTTACCGTTTTCACGATACCGCGTTCGATCATTTTACGAATGATAAACGGTTTGAATAACTCTGCCGCCATTTCTTTTGGCAAACCGCATTCGTGTAATTTCAATTCAGGCCCAACGACAATTACCGAACGGGCCGAGTAATCTACACGTTTACCGAGTAAGTTCTGACGGAAGCGGCCTTGCTTACCTTTTAATGAATCAGATAATGATTTTAAGGCGCGGTTCGATTCTGTTTTCACCGCGTTCGATTTACGGGAGTTGTCGAATAAAGAATCTACCGACTCCTGTAACATCCTTTTTTCGTTACGCAAGATCACATCCGGTGCTTTGATCTCGATCAAACGTTTCAAACGGTTGTTACGGATGATCACGCGACGGTAAAGGTCATTCAAATCGGAGGTAGCGAAACGGCCGCCATCCAATGGAACGAGTGGCCGCAGTTCTGGCGGGATCACCGGAACGGTTTTGATGATCATCCACTCTGGCTTGTTCTCAATGTGGCCTTGCGCTGCGCGGAAGGCTTCAATCACCTGAAGGCGTTTCAGCGCTTCGTTTTTACGTTGCTGAGATGTTTCGGTGTTGGCTTTGTGGCGCAGTTCGTAAGAAAGGTCGTCGAGCTCGAGGCGAGACAACAAATCTTGCAGCGCTTCAGCACCCATCTTCGCGATAAACTTGTTTGGATCGTTATCGTCGAGTAGGTGGTTGTCTTTTGGTAAGGTATCCACGAGGGTCAGGTACTCTTCTTCGGTTAAGAAGTCGAGGTACTGCGTGCCTTGTGCTCCGGCTACACCGGCATTGATTACCACATAACGCTCATAATAAATGATCATGTCGAGCTTCTTGGTAGGCAAGCCTAACAGGTAGCCAATCTTATTTGGCAGGGAACGGAAATACCAGATGTGCGCCACGGGCACCACCAAATTGATGTGTCCCATGCGCTCACGGCGTACTTTTTTCTCGGTCACTTCCACACCACAACGGTCGCAGATAATGCCTTTGTAACGAATACGCTTGTATTTACCGCAGTGGCATTCGTAATCTTTTACCGGTCCGAAAATACGCTCGCAGAACAAGCCATCGCGTTCAGGCTTATACGTACGGTAGTTAATGGTTTCCGGTTTCAATACTTCACCAGAGCTACGTTGCAGGATCGTTTCAGGCGATGCCAGGCTAATCGTGATCTTCGAGAAGTTTGATTTTACTTTGTTATCTTTTCTTAAAGCCATTCTGTTTGCTTTTAATTTAATTGATAATGAAATTCCTTCCTCAATTCCGGTGGCTTCGATACTTCGACTTCGCTCAGCAACCGAATCCATCGGATTTAAAGTATGTATTAGTCAAGCGTTACATCCAACGCCAATCCACGTAATTCGTGCATCAATACGTTAAACGACTCAGGAATGCCAGGTGAAGGGATATTCTCGCCTTTTACAATGGCCTCGTATGCTTTGGCACGGCCCATCACGTCGTCAGACTTAATGGTGAGTAACTCCTGCAATACATTGGCTGCACCGTAAGCCTCGAGCGCCCACACTTCCATCTCACCGAAACGCTGACCACCAAACTGGGCTTTACCACCCAAAGGCTGCTGCGTGATGAGAGAGTATGGTCCGATCGAACGGGCGTGCATTTTATCATCAACCATGTGACCTAATTTCAGCATGTAGATGATACCTACCGTTGCAGGTTGGTCAAAACGCTCCCCTGTACCGCCGTCGATCAGGTAAGTACGGCCATACTGAGGCACACCTGCTTTTTTGGTGTACTCATCGATCTGGTCCATGCTTGCACCGTCGAAGATCGGTGTCGAGAATTTCATACCAAGTTTCTGTCCGGCCCATGCCAATACTGTTTCATAGATCTGACCAAGGTTCATCCGTGAAGGTACGCCCAGTGGGTTCAGAACAATGTCCACCGGTGTTCCGTCTTCCAGGAATGGCATGTCCTCGTCTTTCACGATACGGGCTACGATACCCTTGTTACCGTGGCGGCCCGCCATCTTATCACCTACCCTCAACTTACGTTTCTGAGCGATGTAAACTTTAGCCAGCTGCACGATACCGTTTGGTAACTCGTCACCTACCGTGATTTGGAATTTCTCGCGCTTGTATTGTCCTAAATGATCGTTGTACTTGATCATGAAGTTGTGCAACAGGCGCTCAATTTGTTCATTTTTATCTTTGTCGGTGGTCCAGTTGCCTGGATTCACCTCAGAGAAGTCCACTTTTTCGAGTAATTTCTGTGTGAACTTCGTGCCTTTGGAAATCACTTCTTCGCCCAGGATGTTGGTTACACCTTGTGAAGTACGGCCGTTCACCAGTTCGAATAATTTTTCGATGAGCTGATATTTAAGGGCCGCAATGGCTTTGTTATGATCGGCATCGAGTTTCTCGATCAGCGGTTTCTCGTCTGCTTTTTGTTTTTTGTCTTTGATGGCGCGCGAAAAGAGTTTCTTATCCACAATCACCCCTTTGATAGAAGGCGACACGCGTAAAGACGCATCTTTCACGTCACCAGCTTTATCGCCGAAGATCGCACGCAATAACTTCTCTTCCGGAGAAGGATCGGTTTCCCCTTTCGGTGTAATTTTACCGATGAGGATATCGCCTTCCTTCACTTCTGCACCAATGCGGATGATGCCTTTTTCGTCGAGGTCTTTCGTCGCATCTTCCGATACGTTTGGAATATCCGGCGTCAACTCTTCCATACCACGTTTGGTATCCCGCACCTCGAGCGAATACTCGTCGATGTGGATCGAGGTAAAGATATCGTCGCGGATCACGCGCTCAGAGATCACGATGGCATCCTCGAAGTTGTATCCTTTCCATGGCATGAACGCCACTTTCAGGTTACGTCCTAAGGCCAACTCGCCTTTTTCGGTTGCATAACCGTCGCACAGTACCTGTCCTTTTACCACCTTGTCGCCTTTTTTCACAATCGGCTTCAGGTTCATGCAAGTACTCTGGTTGGTTTTTTGGAACTTCGTGAGTTTATATGTTTTCACGTCGCCTTCGAAGCTCACCAATTTCTCGTCGTTGCTGCGGTTGTAGCGGATCACGATCTCGCGTGCATCCACATATTCTACCACACCATCGCCTTCGGCATTGATCAATACACGGCTATCTTCCGCCACACGGGCTTCGATACCGGTACCTACGATCGGTGCTTCAGGACGCATCAACGGAACGGCCTGGCGTTGCATGTTCGATCCCATCAACGCACGGTTGGCATCATCGTGTTCCAGGAACGGAATCAATGAAGCCGCAATCGAGGCGATCTGGTTCGGTGCTACGTCCATCAGCTGAACCTGGTTAGGCTCAAGAACCGGGAAGTCGCCTTCGTAACGGGCAGTCACTTTTTTACCAACGAAGTTGCCTTTCTCATCGAGCTCTGCACTGGTTTGTGCAATGTTCTTCTGATCTTCTTCTTCCGCTGTTAAGTAAGTAATCCCTTTATTTACATCCACTTTACCGTTCGTTACCGTACGGAAAGGCGTTTCGATGAATCCTAATTTGTTGACTTTCGCAAACACACACAATGAAGAGATCAAACCAATGTTCGGACCTTCTGGTGTTTCGATCGTACAAAGACGGCCGTAGTGCGTGTAGTGAACGTCACGAACCTCGAAGCCTGCACGCTCACGGGATAAACCGCCTGGCCCGAGTGCCGAAAGACGACGCTTGTGCGTGATCTCAGACAGTGGGTTGGTTTGATCCATGAACTGTGACAGCTGGTTGGTTCCAAAGAACGAGTTGATCACCGAAGATAATGTCTTGGCATTGATCAAATCTGTTGGTGTGAACACCTCGTTGTCGCGCACATTCATACGCTCGCGGATGGTACGGGCCATACGAGCCAGACCCACGCCGAACTGGGAGAACAATTGCTCGCCTACAGTACGTACACGACGGTTCGACAAGTGATCGATATCATCCACGTCGGTTTTAGAGTTGATCAGCTCGATCAGGTATTTCATGATCAGGATGATGTCCTCTTTCGTTAATACGCGGATATTCATCGGAATATCGATGCCTAATTTTTTGTTGATACGGAAACGGCCAACTTCTCCCAGGTCGTAACGCTTGTCGGAGAAGAAGAGTTTGTCGATCACACCACGCGCTGTTTCTTCATCAGGCGGCTCGGCGTTACGCAGCAAACGGTAGATGTACTCGATCGCTTCTTTTTCCGAGTTGGTGGAATCTTTCTGTAAGGTATTGTAAATGATGGCGAAATCAGCGGTGTTCACATCTTCTTTGTGCAGGATGATAGATTTCACGCCATTGTCAGCAATCAGATCGATGTGTGCATCTTCCAGAACGGTTTCACGGTCGAGGATCACTTCGTTACGCTCGATGGAAACAACCTCTCCGGTATCTTCATCCACGAAATCTTCGATCCAGGTTTTAAGAACGCGCGCAGCTAGGCGGCGGCCAACTTCACGTTTCAGGCCCGCTTTAGAAACCTTTACTTCGTCAGCAAGACCGAAGATCTCGAGGATCTGCTTGTCGCTCTCGAAGCCGATGGCACGTAACAGGGTAGTTACAGGTAATTTTTTCTTACGGTCGATGTACGCATACATCACGTTATTGATATCGGTGGCAAACTCGATCCATGATCCTTTGAAAGGGATCACACGAGCGCTATATAATTTTGTACCATTGGCATGGCGGCTTTGGCCAAAGAACACGCCTGGCGAACGATGTAGCTGAGAAACGATTACGCGTTCTGCACCATTGATCACAAAAGATCCTTTTGGTGTCATGTACGGAATAGTGCCCAGATAAACGTCCTGTACAATGGTTTCGAAATCTTCATGCTCAGGGTCTGTGCAGTAAAGCTTTAATTTGGCTTTCAACGGAACAGAATAAGTTAAGCCGCGGCTGATACACTCATCGAGGGCATAACGCGGCGGATCTACGAAATAATCCAAAAACTCGAGTACGAAGTTGTTCCTCGCATCCGAGATCGGAAAATTTTCGGCAAATACGCGGAATAATCCTTCATTTTTACGATTATCCGGCGTGGTTTCCAATTGAAAGAAATCCTGGAAGGATTTCACCTGAATGTCAAGAAAGTCAGGGTATTCAATCGGAAATTTATTAGAAGAGAAATTAATCCTCTGTGATTTTTTTACTGTTGTAGCCAAGGTGTATAATGTTTATTTAGTGAGTATTCTAAAAGATCGACGTGATGACTAAAAGCAGAAAAAGGGTTAAGGTCTTTTGCCGAAGCAGTGAAGACCTTAACACCTTGTTTTGTAAGTAAAATTATTTTACTTCTACTTTTGCACCAGCTTCTTCTAAAGCCTTTTTAATAGACTCAGCTTCTTCTTTTGCAATACCTTCTTTAACTGGTTTTGGAGCACCGTCCACTAAATCTTTAGCTTCTTTCAAGCCTAAGCCGGTTAAGTCTTTTACTACTTTAACCACACCTAATTTAGCAGCACCTGCTTCAACTAAGATCACATCGAAAGATGTTTTAGCTGCTGCAGCTTCTCCGCCACCACCGTTACCAGATACAACAACTGCTGCTGCTGCTGGTTCGATTCCGTACTCGTCTTTTAATACTGTTGCTAATTCCTGAACTTCTTTTACTGTCAGGTTTACTAATGTTTCAGCGATTGCTTTTACGTCTGCCATTGTTATTAGTTTTAATGTTGTAATTTAAATTTAAATTGTTTTTGTTTTTTTGACTGTTCTATTCAGTACAATTAAGCAGCTGCTTCTTCTGAATCTTTGAACTTGTTCTCCAGGCCGCCGATTACGCGTTGGATTGGAGACTGTAACAGGCCAATTACTTCGCCTATGAGTTCGTTTTTCGATTTCAGTCCTGCTAATGCGTCGAGTTTATCGTCGCCGATGAAGATCATTTCTTCAACGTAAGCCGCTTTAATTTTTGGCTTGTCGCCGCCTTTGCGGAACTCTTTAATGATCTTAGCCGGTGTGTTAGACACTTCGGTGAGCATTAATGCTGTTTCGCCTTTCAGGGCAGGGATCAGCTCCGCCATTTTGCTGTCGTTTGCACGCTCCAATGCTTTTTTCAGGAGGGTGTTTTTCACGACCTGCATGCTTACTTTTTTCTCAAAGCAAGAACGGCGTAACTGGCCAACTTTTTCTACTGTTAAAGAAGAACAATCAGCTAAATAGATCTTGGTGTTAGCGTTCAGTACTTCAACTAACCTGTCTATTTCCTGTGTTTTTTCTTGTTTGTTCATACTAACAGATGTTCTTTAAATTAGTTAAATGATTTAGGGTCGATTTGGATACCGGCGCTCATGGTGCTGCTCATGTACACTGACCTTACGTAAGTGCCTTTTGCAGATGAAGGCTTCAGCTTGATAACAGCCTGCAGCACTTCCATCGCGTTCTCGGTCAACTTAGCTGCGTCGAAAGAAGCTCTTCCGATGCCGGTATGCACGATACCTGCTTTGTCCACCTTGAAATCGATTTTACCACCTTTTGAGTCGGCTACAG
>DAIUED010000010.1:0-26822 GCA_036845295.1 Bacteroidota bacterium | reverse complement strand
AATGCCGTGCGGGCGGAACTCAATACCTGCAAGCCCCCGGGGAAACTGTCTGTTTCTAGGTGAGACCAGTGGCCGATGTTCAAAATCCGGGGTAGCAGCTTGCAAAATGCCCGCCGGTTTGCATGGGCAGCCAAAAACGCGGTTTGCCAAAAATAAAGATGTCCTTGGTGATTTGACTTTTTTATAGTTAATTTAAACTACGCAAACAGGCGCCCTGCAGCGTAAATTTCAAGCAAACAAGCGTAAACGATGAGAGTAGCCATTTTTTCTGACATACATGGCAAAATACTGTTGCCCTTCAAATTGGTTGATTTATACCAAAAAGAAACGGGCAATAAAATTGATTTAATTTTGCAATGTGGAGACATGGGTGCTTACCCGATCATTGAAAACTTAGACAAAGTAACCATCAAGCATGCCCAATACGATCGGGATGAGTTGGGGTTTCATGACGATTTTACAAAAGTAAACGAAGGCATGAAGTCATTCTTAGACAACTTAAATATCAATATGGTTTGTGTGCGTGGAAATCACGAAGACCACGATTTCCTGGATAACCTGGAAAAAGAAAATTTTCAAAGCAGCAGGTATCCTATTGACATTTATAAAAGGGTTTTCGTCTGCAAATCGGGTGTAAAACAAAAACTGGAAACTGAGAGCGACACATTGACTTTCGTAGGCATTGGCCGAATTGGGGATAGGAAAGGAAGAACAGAAAAGAGATTTATCCAAGAATATGAAAGAAAAGAAATTAAGAAACTACTTAAAACAAAAGACCATTTCGACGTTCTAATTACACACGACAAAGACGACAGTAGCCAAAGAGGCTATGGAATGGCTGAAATCAGAGAGGTTTTAGACAATGTCATTTTTCATTACCATTTTTACGGGCATACAGGAGAGCCATACAAACAGGAAACTGATTCTAACGGCATAACACAGTCTATAAAAATAAAGGAGTTGGAATTTAATGAAAGCGGCATCTTAGAAAAAGGCTGCATGATTATACTGACAAAAGAAAACGGAACCCTAAGCATTGAAATCGCGGAGCAAAAATTGACAAACAAACTAACTAAATACAATTGGAAGACCGCATAAAAATTTAGCAAAACCCCGAAAATGCTATAAAAAACAGGGGAGAAATATTACTAGACTAAAATGCGATGACTGCAAGGATATTGACATTATTCATTTTGCTGAACTTAACAAAGGTATTTCCATGTTCTTGCTCCCCTCCAACGATAGCAGCTTCTTTCGAAGCCGCCGACGTTATTTTCGTAGGACAATACAATGGACAAAGCAAAATAGGTGGCGTCTATGGGCTGCCTGTAGAAATTGAAAACTTTGAAGTTTTCAGATTTCTAAAAGGCAAAGACATTTCTTTGATAAAAAAAGTACTTAAAAATCATTACCATAGCGATAAACCAATAGTTAGTTTATCGAGTTCTGCCCATAGTAGTTGCGGATATAATTTTACGAAAAACAAATACTACATTGTATATGCGTACAAAAATTTCGGTTTTGGACTGATAACAACCGACGGCTGTATAGCGACACATGAAATTGAAGCGAATCAATTAAATGAATACCTATCAGAAACCTCCACAAACTCTGAAGTCATCAAACTAATTTCCTTAGCCAAAGCAGATACGCTCAACGTATATATTACTGAACCTAATTCCGTTGAAGACTATGTCCCAAAATCTTTACTAATTAACTCTGAAGAACGTTTACAAAATGAAATAAACAACCGAAACATCATTCTTTGCATTACACTTCCGACAATTTTAGCACTTTTAGTACTTATGGCGTTTAGAAAGAAAAAGCAACACTGAGGCAAATTATAGTCGTCTCACTATTTCTTAAAAGCAAAATCCGGCTCCATTGCCCAAACCAAATACGTGTATAAACCCAACACGCTAACCGGCTTTCGAAACGACAAGCAGGTATATAACAAGTAAAATATTGGCACACGCAAACCAGAAGCCATGGTAAACATTTTTGAGATAAAAGACAGCCACTTAACTGATCAGATAGAAGCCCACGAGAAAATTGGAGGTGCTTTACGGATTTCTGTGTTTGAGATCAAACCGAACTACCTGGGGCAGTTCCCTGACGAATACAACGCGCATTTAACAACGGCCCGTCAAACACTGGAAAAGCAGAATTTTGAATGGAATTTCCATTTTAACAAAGTCGCAACTAAAAACAGAAGGAATCAATTTGCCTGTGCGCAAACCGACTTCGATAAATTGGATTCCAGTGGACAAAAAATAGATGTCGCCCGTTTTTTAGGGCCACATTTCGACTTACATAAGATGAAACCGCTTTTCCGGGGACAGACAGCAAATGACACCCCGAACGCTTACTTTTATTACGACCAGGATGAATTGCCCGAAAATAAGATAGATATAAATGCCATCAATGATGCCTACAGGAAATTACACCAAGAGAGTGATGGCAATTTCATCCATGCCTTAATGGATCCGCCGTATAGCTTAAGCCTTGGAAAAGACATTTACCTCCGTGGAAAATACCTTCTGGAATTTCTGGACTACTTTTTCGGCGACTTAACTCAAGTGACAATTTATACCTGGGATACAACCTGCTCAGTTGTCTTTGACGCAGGAAATGAATGGTGGGGAAGTTACTTTTGGACGATACACAATCCGGCAAAAAATTGGTATATTGGCATAATTGCGTCGGAAACAGACTAAACACAGCTACCAAACAAACAAAGCGGCAAAACGGAAATAAAAACCAATTGCAACAGATAAGCCCAGCTATACCACAACCAATTAAACAGAAATGACAACCCATGGACACACCTCATATTTGGTTTACATCAGATCACCATTTTGGGCATAAAAACATCATTGAACTTTCAAAGCGGCCTTTTGCCAACGTGGAAGAAATGAACGCAGAAATGGTAAAGCGCTGGAATGAAAAAGTCGGACCAGACGATGTAGTCTATCACCTGGGCGACTTTGCCCTGATGTCGCCAGGGAAACTAAGGCAACTAAGAGATCAACTCAACGGGCGAATATGCCTCATAACGGGAAATCACGAAAGTTCGGCATTAGACTGTGCCAACTGCTTTGAATGGATAAAGGACTATTACGAATTAACCGTTCCTGACAGCGAAGCGCATAAAGGAGCGCGATTTATTGTTTTATTTCACTATGCCATGAGGGTTTGGAATGCAAGCCATTATGGGACCTGGCATTTGTACGGACATTCGCACGGCGACCTGCCAGACGACGAAACCTCACTGTCTTTTGATGTTGGTGTTGACAGCCACGATTTTTATCCGCTGTCCTATCAAGATGTGAAACACATCATGGCGAAGAAAAAATGGGTGCCACCCTTTGAACCAAGAAACAGATAAGAGATACTACGCTGCCAACAAGGGACTAATGCAGCAGCATAAGCTGTTGAAATGGCAACTTTACGGGACGCCATCTGGCAAGCCTCAAGCATCGGTAAAGCCAACGAGCGCTGCAGACAGAGCAACCCGTTTTTGTCAACGATCGTACCAGTAGGTCTCGTGTTTGCAAAACACTGCGAACATTTGTATTTTTAAGCTAAGCAAGATAATTTGTTTGCATGACAGACAAGCACTACATCAAAAATTTAAGAGTGCCAACAAGAGAAGACCCCTTGAGGGTTCTTGTAAGTGCCTGTTTGCTCGGTGTTAAATGCGGTGTGGATGGAAACAACTATGGAGAATACCCAAGCGTATTGAAGTTGCTACACTACGACAATGTAAAGCTGACTCCGTTTTGCCCGGAAGATATCGCTTTTGGAACACCCAGGGAAATGTGCGATATATACGGCGGTAACGGATTGGATGTATTGGAAGGAAGGGCCAAAGTACTGACAACATCAGGTATCGATTGGACGGAAGGCATGATAAACGCATCGGAAAAAATGCTCGAAAAAGCCCGGGAGAACAACATCGAACTGGCGATCATGATGGATGTAAGCGCTGCCTGTGGAAATCATGTCATTTATGACGGCAACAGATATGCCGAAGATAAAAAGTACCAGATCGGGATGGGCGTTTGTGGCGCCCAACTTCACAGGGCTGGATTTAAACTCATAAGCTGGAGGGAATACGAGTCCCTGGAAATTTTGTACTCCAGGCTGAATCCTTCTCACCAGATAGATACGTCTGCCAAAGACTTTGACCAGCACGAGTGGTACAGACAATACTTCAAAACATAGACGGATATACGATCGACACTATTTTTTGCAATACGAGGATAAATACCGGATCAAAAAATAACAAGTGCCCAAAACATAGGCTTTGCATGCACTACACCATGACCACAGAAGATCTTCTAAATACCTTAGGCTCATTTTCGAAAGCCGATGCAGGCTTGTTCGATATGCACGCCTCAAAAAAAAGGCTCAAAAAAAACAACATTTTAGTTCGCGAAGGCGAGGTTTGCACTTGCGTTTACTTCATTTTAGAGGGTTCCTTTATCCAGTTCCAAAATCGCGACACAGAAAAAGCGATCATCGACCTTCATTTGCAAAACGAGTGGCTGTTCAACCAACAAAGCCTCACTACGCAAACTCCTTCCGACACAACGATCCAGGCTTTTTCCGATGCCGAAGTCGTGGAATTGAGCTTGTTCCATCTTCATCAACTAATCGCGAAGTCACAATCCTTTCTCCAATTTGGAAAAATCCTTAACCAGCCGCATAACAGAACGTTCATTTTCGACAATTCGCTGACACCTGGGCAAAAGTACGAGTACATAACACGGTCAAAACCACAACTGGCAAAAGTATTCCCGGTTAAAATGATTGCCTCTTACCTGAAAATGGCGCCGGAAACATTAAGCAGGATACGAGCGAGCTCTTGAATTTACTGATCTCAATCAAGTGTTGATTTGATGCAGAATAACGACTTTCGACAAAAAAGCCATGCTAACAACGATTATTCCTAAACTCCCGATGCGCAACAAAGCCGCTACCAGGGCATTCTATTTGTCAACACTCGGTTTCAGCGACGCCGGAAGTGCCGATTTCGACGGCTATCTGCTGGTAAAAAAAGACCAGGTAGAAATACATTTCTTCGAATTCAAAGAACTGGATCCCAACGAAAACTACGGGCAGGTTTACATCAGGGTGAACGACATCGAAAGCCTTTACAACAGCTTGCTTACAAACCCCACCGTTATTCACCCGGCCGGACACTTGCAGGTAAAACCCTGGGGACAAAAAGAGTTTTCGGTACTTGATCCTGACAAAAACTTACTTACTTTTGGGGAAAGTGCATAGGTCGAAATAACTGGCCTGCACAAGCCTGTATGAAAAAATTACTGACCATTCTATCCATTGGGTTTTGGGCGATGTGCCCCGGACAAAAAACCGTTCAGTTCGCAGATTCAATCCGTAAATACTACCACATTCCGGAAATAAGCTATGCGGTGGTTGATGACAAAACGGTGTTGGAAATTGCCGCCCTGGGACGCCATGCGGTCAACCTGCCCGACACAGCAACTTTGAACGACCGGTTTCACATTGGTTCAAATACCAAAGCCATGACGGCGTTTATCATTGCCAGGTATGTCGAAAAAGGAAAACTGCAATGGACCACGCCTTTTTTTGACCTATTCCCTGAATGGAAAACAAAAAGCAATCCCGGCTATGAAAAGATCACGTTACAGGACCTGCTCTCGCACCGGGCGGGAATACAGCCGTTTCAGGGCGAAAATGATCCCACGATTCCGGATTTCACAGGAACCAACCAACAAAAACGAGTGCAATTCGGGCAATTTGTGCTGACACTGGAGCCCATGTTTCCCGACGAACAAAACCCGTTTGTGTATTCCAACGCAGGCTACACACTGGCAACTTTGATGGTAGAAAAAGTCACGGGCAAAAGCTGGGAACAACTGGTGGAGAACGTATTTAACAAAGACCTGAAATTGCACGTGAAGCTATCGTGGCCTGAAAATCAAAAACACAAAGATACCTGGGGACACCAGTCGGAAAACGGCAAACTCATTCCTGTTCCTTCCGCTGCCGGCTCTCATTTGGATTACACGGAGCCCGCAGGAGACATCAACATTAAACTGAAAGACTACATCAAATTCATTCAGCTTAACCTGAAAGGCCTGAACGGCGAAAACAACTATTTGAAAGCCGAAACCTACCAGTTTATGCATAACGGGACGGAAAATTATGCCATGGGATGGTTCAATATAAAAGAAAATGGAAAAGAACTTTCTGTGCATTCAGGAACAGGAGCGTTTACCTACTTCACCATCGTACACATAGACCGCAAAAAGGGCAAAGCCTTTATCATTGCAACGAATTCATTGAACGACGACACCCAACAAGGCGTAAGGCTTTTGATGCGAAAACTAAAGCAAAACTACGGCAGTTAACAGGTCCAAAATGCCCTTTCCCCTACTCCATTGACCGAACAATCCCCAACACAACAAATGAATGCCAGACAGATTGCCTTTGCAAGATACAACATCATTAAAAAACAACGTCAATGCGTCACAGCCTTTACAAATGCCACCCGCAAAATGATGCAATGCTGACCCCCTTTACACGGATATCTACCTGCAGATGACTTCCCAAATAAGCTGCAAAAAATAATATGACTGAAGTAAAACGAAAAGGCGCAAAATCGACCAAAGACATTCCGAGAGAAATCCTTGACCAATTAAACAGAGGACAACTTGAAACGGCGAATCTGGTCGAATGGCTTGCTGTAAACCAACGGCTTTTACTTGAACACCTGCTCGCGGAAACCGGCCGCAAAAAATACCTGAAACCCATTCTAGACAGCATTGAACATCTCAAAAAACAAACTGTAAATACCATAAACCAGGCAATCGGAACAGGCATTTTTGAATTGGCAATGAAACGCAGCGACACCGGGATGTTCGATATTATGTCTGCACATCCATCGGATCTGGTTCGCTGTTGGGCAACCTACACAATCGGAGCAAATCCAAAACTCAACATAGGCAATAGACTCTTGCTCATTCAACCGTTTGCGGCAGACAAACACTTTGGCGTCAGGGAAATAGCCTGGCTGGCCGTTCGTCAGGCCATTTCCGAAAACCTGGCTGAAAGCATCAACATCCTGTCGGGTTGGACAGCCAGCCAGGACGAGAACATCAGGCGGTTTGCGAGCGAAGCCACAAGGCCTCGTGGTGTGTGGTGCGAACACATCGAAGCATTGAAACAAAATCCAGCACTGGGCCTGGCTATTCTCGAGCCTCTGAAATCGGACAAAGCTAAATACGTTCAGGACAGCGTCGGCAACTGGCTGAACGACGCCAGTAAGACACAGGCAAAATTTGTAATGGATACCTGCGAACAGTGGAGCAAAAAAAGTAAAACCAAAGAAACAGCCTACATCATCAAAAAAGCCATGCGGACCATCGAAAAAACATCACAATGAGCAGAACATCAAAAACAATCGCTTTATCCTGCTTTATGCTAATGGCGCTTTTTTTGGTTTTCCGGGATAAACCACTGGACGGCAATTTAATTCAAAAAATCGGCGCAAGCATTTTACTCGACACGACTGCGTTAAAAGAATGCAGCCATGACACCATCATTATTGAGTTTGAGAAATTTAAACACTGTGGCAATGATCCTACAACCTATTTGTATTCACATTCGTGGATTTCGCCTGTCGAAGAACAATTAAACCGACTCGACTTTAAAACTATTTTGGTTGACAGCAGCTCGTTAACGATGACCGATCGCATTTCCCGGGTCTCAATAAGCTGCCATTTAGAGAACAACGATGTTTTATCTACAAAAGTTGGCATACACGTTATATATCAAAAACAATTCAATTTTAAAGGAGAAAATATTCTGGTAAAAGATGTAACATTAACACTGAAAAACAACCAGTGGCAACCTGTCAAAAAAAACGCTTGAAATCTTTTTTCAAAACACTAGCTTTCTCAACTCTGCTCACGGCGTCAAAGGTCCATGGGCAAGCTACCGCCTGTGACACGATTTATAACAATCCTATAACGATGCCTGCATATAAAGATGGCATCCGGGGACTTTCAGAATATTTAACAGATGAGTTAATTCCAATCATATCTGGTTGTATGAAGCAGGACTCAAACATCATTGCCAGTTTGTATATAATACTAACCATTGATGACAAGGGAAATGTTGCGGATGCAGCATTTCCAAAACTTAAACCAAACTCAACATGCATAGAGGTTTTAAAGAACAAACTGCTAACCATGGCCGGCTGGACCGCGGGAAAAAACGAGGAACGGGACGTATGCAGCAGATTCGTTTGGCCAATTTCCTGTATAAAATGGAAGTGAGTTCAAAAACACTATCACACCCAACAAGTAAAATAGTTAATAATCAGAACAAGGCGTTATCCACATGAGACTATTTGACTTTTTCAAAAAGAAAAAAAGGCCAGAAACACATAGTATTCTTGGCTACGAGGTCCCATCGAAAGATACAGGTAAAGATGATGATGTATTGGCACCTAAAATATGCGCAAAGGAAATTCCGGGCGAAATTGCTTCAAAAATTGAAAAGATCAATTGGCATGAATTTGAAACTGCATACGGCAACGCCGGAAGCACAGTGCCGAAGTATTTGAAAAACTTATTTTGCTCAGAAACCGAAATAGCAATGGGTGCTACCCATCAACTCTGGTGTTCGTTATGTCACCAGCATGCGTTCATCTCAAGCGCAGCCTTACCGTCCTACGAATTTCTAAAAATTGGGTTACTGACGCTTGATAACAGCATCAAGGTTGAAATATTAGATATATTCCTGGGCTTCACCAATTGTACAAATCCGACAGTAGTACGTCCTAAATTAGAAATATGGGAAGTAGCTTTACGCAATCATCTGATATCCGATATCGACATCTTTAGAGAACTTGCCTTCTCCCCGGATGAAGACCTCTCTTATTTCGCGAATGAAATCCTGAAAAGTTTAGAAACCAGCTTGAATTTAGCCAGTCACTAGCAACCTGCCTTGCCTATCGGGAAAAGGTAAAGGCAATTTGGATCCGTATAGCCAACGCAGCTGATTTCCACATAGAATACTCTTTGACATACACTAAAGTCAGCCTTTAGCATAAGGCAGCATAGACTACAAACTATGTTCGCGCTTGCGTTTATACAAAGCATCGTCGAGGGTCATGAATTTCAGGTAAATCTCGAAGCCACCCGCACCCTTGTTAACCTGGCTGTATTTGGAGAGCGTGTAGTCGTATGAAACGCCGATGGCATACTTTCCCATATCGAGGTTGATCTGTGGTACGATGGCATCGCTGAGGCGATAGTAAACACCGATGTTCAATCCCGATTCGGTGATGTTGCCGGTAAGTTTGGTCCCATTTTTAAACCGGAAGCGAAGGTGCGCGCCGGCAATCACTTCCATGGCGGATGCCTGCTGCAAATACACGAGGCTCGGCAAAAGCGAGAGCTTGGTGTCGCGGATGTCGATGCGGGCCTGCACATTACCAACAAAGCGCATCGGCACCTGGTAGGTCGATCCTGTGCTGAACCTTTGCACCGGCTTGTTAATGTGATGAACTGCCGCTCCCACGCGGATGCTGAACACATCGTCGCGCGTCATGTCTGCTGTAGCAGAAGAATAGTCGTAATTGACACCAGCGCCTACGTCCGAATTCACAAACGAGTTGTAGTTTACCGTCTCGCCGGTTGCCAGCGACTGGTCGATCTCTTTGCCGTTGTATTGGTTTCCGTAGGTAAGCGCAGCATACGTGGCGCTGTTTTGGTTAACGCCAAGGTAAATACCTCCGGCGATCTTGCTTTTCTTGCTCGCCTTCACAATGGCATTGGCATGAAGCTGGGCCTGCGTTGTGCCTATTTTGGCTGCTCCTGCACGGTCGTTGAACACAAACAAGCCCAAACCGGCGTAGGCTTTGTTCTTCCGCACTTTTAACGCGTTGCCGTCAACACTGATGGCCATCGTCTGGTAAGGATTTCCCATCGACGCCCATTGGTTGCGGTAATTGGCTACGGCACGAAAATAGCCGTTGAAAAAGCCTGTATTGGCCGGATTTAGCCACAAAGGCGCTTCCTGTATTTGCGAAAAATGAATATCCTGGGCCGACAGTGCCAGGCCAAGCAGCAAAAAAATAGAAGATAATCCTGTTTTCATGGTCCAGCGCGTTTTTGGTTATCTCAATAAAGTAACATTGCCCTTCGACCGCTTCATGTCGCCTTCGAAAGTCGTGAATTTGATCAGGTAAGCATACACCCCCGTATGAGCCGGAACCCCGTTGAAATTGCCGTCCCAACCCTTGCTAAGGTCATTTGTGCTGAACACCAGCTGACCCCAACGGTTCCATATCTCGATCGACACGCTGGTAGCATGTAAGCCTCCCAAGGCAAAGAGTATATCATTATTCCCGTCGCCATTAGGCGTAAAAGCCGTCGGAAAGATCACGTCGGTGTCACTCTCCTTCAGGGTCTCCTCCAGTTTTTTATCCTTAGGTTTGTAATGAGCGATCACTGTATCGGCCTGCGTAAAACTAATACTCACTGTGTCGCGCGTGGTCGAAGGCGATGGTGTATGATGCTTGAATTCCCAATGATCGAACTCGTAATTAGCCGCATCGAGTTCGCGTTGTTCGAAACTCATGCTCACACCTCCAAAGTAATTGCCACGCCATACATAGCTCGGCAGCCAGATGCTGTTGAGTTTTACCTCGCCTTTGCCGGCTGGCTGCACATCTACCGCCACCTGGTAAGGCCCGGTGACATTGTAGCAATCTTTGATCTTTTGCTCAATGTAAGAACACCGCTGTGTGATCTTGCTTTGTAGTGTGTCCATGTTTTTGTTCCAGTCGGCCAGCGTCGATCCATTTCCCCATTTGGCAATATGACGCGGCATTTCCGGCGTCAGGATGTTTTTGAAATAGTAAAAATGATCCATGATGCTGTCGCATTTAAACGCCGTATTCAGGAGATCCGCATAGCGGTTGATATACATAGCTTTGAAATCCGGGTTCGTCAGCAGCTTTTCGAGAATGTCGGGATGACCTTTGTTCGGGCCTGCGTTGTGGAATGTATTTTGATACGAACAAGGGTCTGCATCCATGCCCGTTGTAGGAATGCCAGAAAAGTTTTCCCCCAGGTCGTACACATTGTCCATGTCCCAATTCCAGTAGCGCCATTTCTTTTTATCACCCAGTTTTGCACGTCCGCGCCACCAGGCGGTGTTCCAGTTGATGAAGTCGGAGTTAACCACATAAGAATTATACACCATGTAGTCGATCAGGCTTTTAAAATTGAGCTTGCTATCCACATAGTTGTAAGCAGTCGCATTGGTCATGGCATTGGCCATTACATAGGTGTAAAGGTTCACCCAGCCGGTATCACTTCCGTCGCGTATCTGCAAACCGCCCCAGAATGCCAGGTTGTCAATGCTGTCTTTGGGCTGATCGTAGTAGTAATCCGTGTAGTCTGTCTCAAAGGCCTCTCTCAGTTCGTAAATGCCCCAATACTGCCCGTTCACGAAAGTGATCACGTGCTTGCTCCGTCTGCCATCGATCTCCAGCTCTTTGCGGAAACTATAGGTTTGCACAAAGGCATCGCGCATGTGGCAAGAAACCTGGGGCTTGTCGCCGGGAAAATTATCCGACGCTGCCGCTTTCAGGATCACATGCTGAAACTCCTTGCGCTTGCTTTTACCCATTTTCCAGTCGGTAAAGAACTTATTCAGCAACGCGTAATTGTAACCGTAATCATCTTTTGTCTCGAAATCGATGCCGCGTTGGTCGTAAGCCCAGGAGTCGTTGCCGTGCTTGTTAGACAACCCGTAGGTTTCGGTAACAAAAGCGTTGTTGTCGAAATATTCGAAATGCGTCGGCGGGTTATTTTGCGTACCATTCATGAGCTGGTTGAGCTTGGTGCCGCCGCTGATAGATACCACACCGTATTGCGAATTGATGGACTCGTTGATAAAATACGTATTTGTTTCCATGAAACTCGGCAGCACATTGGCATTGCTGCTCACGGCGTAAGCTCTGAGCACCGTGGTGGCCGACACATTCACCGGACTTGTTCCATACACCGTTGACGAGGTTCCTGGCTCCGAGCCATCGGTTGTATAATACACGGTAAGGCCCGAAGAAGGCGGCACTGATATGGAAACACTTTGCCCGGAACTGTAAAAGCCCGGACCGGGACTCAGCAGAGGTGTCGGTGCATAACCATCATAAGCAGTACCTGTATTGGAAGCATTGGGCGTGGGCGTGGTGTACACTTTCCAGGTCGCTGAACCATCCGGACTTCTTCCCCGCGAATGCCTCACCTGAGTTTTCCGGAGCCGGAGCGTATCAGCTACTGTCGAGCCGTTCATCAGGATGATCCAATCGCCTTTGCACTGCGTGAGTTTGAAATTGGTATGAATATGCCCCGATGCGTTGGCCGGATCGCCTTTGCCGCTGCACCATATCCGCAAAAAACCACCTGCAGGGATACTCGTACCGGAAGGCAACGCGTATTTCACAATATCGTTCGGATCATCGCTCAGGTTCCAGCCCCCGATGTTGGCAGGCGACGAGCCGGCATTGTAAAGTTCCACCCAATCGGGAGAGCTGCCCGTATTATCGGTAAACACCGTTCCTGTGGTAAGCGTAGAATTGGAAACGGAATATTCATTGATCTTTACCTGGGCCTGCATCGAAAAGACAGTAGCCAGGAATAAAAGTGAAAGCAAATGTCGCGTCATCAGGTAATGATTTGATAATATTAAATATACAATCATTTTATGTTAAAATTTCTTATAATGTGAGCTCAATATTGGATTTTTACAGGATTTTTCTAAAAAGACCCGGAAACTATGGCAATACACAGCTTAATGAGTAAATTTGCATTTCTTTAATTATGAGCGATAGAATTGAACACGAGTGTGGTGTGGCATTGATCCGGCTGCTGAAACCACTGAGTTTTTACAAGGAAAAGTACGGTAGCAGCCGCTATGGCTTGCACAAGATGTACCAGCTGATGGACAAGATGATCAACCGCGGCCAGGACGGCGCGGGTGTAGCTACCGTAAAGCTGGATACCGAACCCGGCACCACCTACATCGATCGCCTGCGCTCAATTGAACCCAAAGCCACACAGGATATATTTTCGCAGATCAACGACCTTTATATTCAGGCCAAACAGAAAAACCCGGAAGCATACAACGACATCGACTGGCAGAAAAAGAACATCCCGTTCATGGGTGAACTTATCCTGGGCCATTTGCGGTATGGAACCTACGGTGGGAACAACATCCAAAGCTGCCACCCGTTCAGAAGGCAAAACAACTGGATGGCGAGAAACCTTTTGGTAGCCGGGAACTTCAACCTTACCAATGTGGACGAGCTACTGGGGCACCTCATAGAATTGGGGCAGCATCCTACCGTAAAAGCCGATACCGTAACCGTGATGGAAAAGATCGGACACTTCCTCGATAAAGAGAACGACCGCTTATTCCGGATTTTTAAAGAAAAAGGCCTGAGCAATTACGAGATCTCCAAAGAGATCCAGAAAAACATTGATGTAACCTCGATCCTCGTAGAGAGCAGTAAAAAATGGGACGGTGGCTATGTGATGGCCGGCATGATGGGACACGGCGATGCATTTGTATTGCGCGATCCTAACGGTATACGCCCTGCCTATGTGTATAAAGACGATGAAGTGTTGGTTGTAGCGAGCGAACGACCGGTGATCCAAACAGTATTCAATGTGCCTATTTCAGAGGTAAAAGAACTGAAGCCCGGGCATGCTGCCATCATCAAAAAAGACGGCAACTACAGTGAGCAACAGATCATTGAGCCGGGCGAAAAGAAAGCCTGTTCGTTCGAACGCATTTATTTCAGCCGCGGCAACGATGCCGATATTTACCGCGAACGCCAGCAACTTGGCCGTTACCTGGTACCGCAGGTACTCAAAGCCATCGACTACGACCTCGATAATACGGTTTTCAGTTATATTCCCAATACGGCCGAAGTGGCTTTTGGCGGTCTGGTAGAGGGTATCGACGAACACATCAACAAAGCCAAAGCGACCGAGATCCTCAAAATGGGGGCTAACGTTTCGGAACCTGCCCTCAGCCAGATCCTGGCCAGGCATCCGCGCATCCACAAGGTGATCCTCAAAGATGCCAAGCAACGCACCTTTATCACCGACGACGAGAGCCGCGACAGCCTCGTGAACCTGGTGTACGACATTACCTATGAAACTGTCCGCAAAGATATCGACACGCTTGTGGTGCTCGACGATTCGATTGTTCGCGGCACAACGCTCAAGCAGAGTATCCTGCGCATCCTCGACCGTCTTCATCCCAAAAAGATCATCATCATTTCGTCGGCTCCTCAGATCCGCTACCCTGATTGCTATGGCATCGACATGGCCATTATCGGAAAGTTTATCGCCTTCGATGCGGCGATCTCACTCATCAAGGAAACCGGCAAAGAGGGCCTGCTGAACAACTTATACGAAAAGGCGAAAGCCGAACTGCTCAAACCAAAAGAAGAGCAGATCAACGTGGTTCAGGAAGTTTACAGAACGTTTACCAACGAAGAGATCTCTCAGAAGATCGGCGAACTTCTCAAACCGGCTGATCTGAAAGCAGAATTGCAGATCATTTACCAAACCATCGAAGGCCTTCACCAATCGTGTCCGCACAACCTGGGCGATTGGTACTTTACCGGCAACTACCCTACTGCAGGAGGCAACAAAGTGGCCAACAAGGCTTTCGTGAATTACATGGAAGGAAAAAACGAAAGGGCTTACTAGTATAAATCTCGAACATGAAAAAACCCGCCGGATTGCCGGCGGGTTTTTTCATGCTGGATGCACAGACTATATACCACTAAAAAAAGCGGCCACCTGTTCGCAGATGTACGCAAGCTCATCAAAACCAAGGTCGTGGTACATAGGCAAACGCAATAAGGCTTCCGTGTAGTGATCGGACCAGATCAAGCGGCCCGTATTCTGCGCAGCGTAAAACCGGCTTTGGTTGAGCGACAAAAAATGAAAGGCCGAACTGATCCCTTTTTCTTTCAGAAAATGAATTAGCGCCTGGCGTTGCTTAGAATCGTTGAGCACAATGTAAAAAATGTGTCCGTTATGGGCGGCTCCCGGCGACAACTGCGGTCGCTTCAGGAACCCTTTTGCTTCCTGATCAGCAAGGCTATCGTAATAGGCCTGCCACAAGGCAAGTCGTTTTTCCTGGATTCTCGGCAGCTGTTCGAGCTGTGCATACAAAAATGCAGCCGTCAATTCAGACGGCATGAACGATGAACCGATATCCACCCACTCGTATTTTACAACTTCGCCACGTACAAAGGCCTTGCGATTGGTTCCTTTTTCGCTGATGATCTCCGCCCGGTTGAGGAAACGCGGATCATTAATGGCCAGCAAGCCACCTTCACCGGCAATGATATTCTTGGTTTCATGAAACGAGAACGCCGCTAAATGCCCGATCGTTCCCAGCGGACGACCTTTGTAATATGCATCTACGGCTTGGGCGGCATCCTCCACCACGGCGATCCCATGACGGTTTGCCAATTCCATGACAACATCCATATCGCAGGCAATTCCGGCGTAATGCATAGTAACAATGGCTTTCGTATTTGGTGTGATGAGCGATTCCAGCCTGCTCACATCCACATTCGGATTTTCCGCGTTGCTATCAGCAAACACAATGCGGGCACCG
Source organism: Bacteroidota bacterium (assembly GCA_036845295.1). Lineage (GTDB taxonomy): Bacteria > Bacteroidota > Bacteroidia > B-17B0 > Aurantibacillaceae > UBA4416. The sequence continues at coordinate 11,105 of DAIUED010000010.1, read as the reverse complement.
CGCAGCACAAAAGCATTAACGGTAGATACGAATGTGTAGGCTGGGGCGATCACTTCATCGCCCGGTTTGATATCGAGCAAAATAGCAATCATCTCCAGGGCATCGGTGCAGGATGTAGTGAGAAAGGCTTTCGGGATACCGTAACGGCTTTCGAAAAAGGCGGTACACTTCTGCGTAAAGGTACCTTCTCCCGATAACTTCCCGGAAGCCATCGCCTCACTCATGTAATCCAGCTCCCGGCCGGTGTAATAAGGCTTATTGAATGGTATGCTCATAAGCTGTACGTTTTTTAGTGTAGCTTGTTGACTTTGCACCAGGCGCCAAAAGTATATTTGAGAAAAGGATCGATCACGCGCGAACTGCGGTATGGCTCCGGAATATAATGCGTATAATCTTCGAACGCTTCTCTGTTGGCGCTAAGCCAAACATCCTGCGGCGTCGTATAGCCTTTCTTGTCTTTCCGGTAGCGAATGGTTTCAGGCAATTCAGCCATCGCTTCCCGCAACAGGAATTTCTGCCAGCCCTGTTTGATCTTCGCGTCGTCGGGCAGCGAAAAACAAAAATCCACGAGGCGATAATCCAGGAACGGATGACGGGTTTCCAAACCGAAAGCCATCGCATCGCGATCGTCCGAACGCAGGTAGGCAGGCAGCATGGTTTCACTGAAATCGATCTTCAACAGGTCTATTAGTTTATTGGCGCTGTTCCAGTGATTTTCCAGCTTGTGGCCGCTGGCTTTTAATCCCATCTTGAACTTCATGGCATACTTCACTTCGTTCACGATCTGGCGGTGCAGCTTATCACGATCGAAAGACTTCAGTTCGCAAAAGCTCTTCAGTTCCGACAGGTATTTTCTAAATTTCCCTTGCAAAATCAGCTGGCGGCAATAGCGGTAAAAATGGTGATGATAGCCCGCCAGCAATTCATCGCCGCCTTGCCCGATCAGCAACACCTTCACATCGTGCTGACTCACCAGTCGCGCTACGCACCATTCCGCATAATAGGAGGTAGAAGCCACCGGCATGTCCTGATGGTAAATGTGGCGCTCGAAATCATCAACGGAGAACGAGTCAAGTGGATTTGTATAAAAGGAGCTAACGCCCAGATCGTCTTCGATGTAGCGGATGTAGCGAGACTCGTCGCCGTCCAGCCCCGGGAAGATTGCCGAAAAGGTTTTGATGTTTTTCTCTACCCCTTCTTTTTTAAGAAGCCCGTAGGCTTTATAAAGAATGGAACTCGAATCCAGTCCACCCGAAGAAGCAAACCCCACAGGCACATCGCTGCGCATGCGGATACGGACCGCGTCTTCCAACAGATTTCCGAATGCTTCGACCGTATCCTGCCCTGCATTTGTTATCCGGTTTCCGAGACGGTAATAAAGCTGCGGCTTCAATTCTCCAGGTACATTTCCCAGTTCTACGTATGCGTAATGCGCTTTGGGAAAACGCCGGATTTCATTAAAAAAGGTCTGTTCGTCGTAGTCCACATAATAGGTCGTTAAAAACGTATTTACCGCATTGCTATTGAGCGTGAGTGGCAAACCATAAGCCTGGAACTGCTTGACCTCGGACGCAAAGATCAGGCATCGGTTATCCTGATAATAGTAAAGTGGCTTCACACCGAAGCGATCGTTGGCAACAAAAAGACGGCGACGTGACGCATCATACAGCACAAAAGCGAACATGCCGTTAAACTTCTCAAGGCATTTTTCCTGCCAGCGATCATAGGCGGCTAAGATAACTTCGGTATCGCAACCAGTGTGAAAGATATAACCGACGGCCTTCAGTTCTTCCCGGATCTCGATGTAATTGTAGATCTCGCCATTGAAAGTGATAATACCATGGTGGTATTTCATCGGCTGATGACCTGCCGAACTGGTATCAATAATACTGAGGCGCTTATGTGCCAAAGCAAGATCTGATATAGAAAGTATCTGTTCGTCTGGCGCCTCGATGTTCGAAACGGTCACATCGCCCGGCGTTCTCGAAGAAATCAACGTAATACCTTCCCCGTCGGGCCCACGATGGTCGATGGCGGAAAGCGCTTTCCTCAGCGCTACGGCATGTGCGCGGCTGAATGTTTCAGGTTGGTAAACGGCCAGGATGCCACACATAATTCAATAAGTACGTTCTATAAGATGTCTTAATTCCTCACGGTTTTCCGTAAATTCCAGATGACTGAAATGCCTCGCGAGTGGGAAATCGGTTTCCCGAAAATAAGCAATTGCCGACTTCCTTCCCGCATGCGCGCGCTCAAAGATCAGCGTAGTCATATAACACACCGCCAGGTACACGTCGTCGAATAACGTATTCGAAGGCTGGGTACCCTGCTGAATGGAAAAAGATATATCCGGCAGGTAGCTACGATAGTGTTGGTGCAAGCCCGATTCCGTTTCACAAAAGGCGCGTTCACGCGGGTGTGGATACACGACAAGCTCAATGTCGCTGCGCCCGGCAAGGATCGTGTTCAGATCGGTAAGCAGACGGCTTTCGGAATCTTCCATGGCCGTGCCCTGGTCAAGATGTCCGAGGCGATTCCGTACCCAGCCGCCGGTTGAATAAAAGCCGATGCGTTTGTTTTTTTCAGGCGCGTGTTCATAGCGCCTTGCGATCTGGTAATATGTCTCGGGACCAAAAAGCACCACGCGGTCATACTGCATCGTTTCGCGGAAGCGCTCTGCTTCCAAACGCTGATAGTCAATTCCCAGGATCAGCTCGTTGGTCACCAGCTCACGGTTCCATTTATACAACGGAACTTCGGATGTGATCTGTGACACAAAGATGCCGCGGCGCATGGCACAACTGCTTAGGAAAGCGGAGTTGGTATCGTAAATGCTGAAAACGTACAAATGCTTGATCGACTTCCCCGCCAACAACATATTACGGGTAAGCAGGCAGTTTCTAAGTATAGACGACAGACCCGAGCGCTCTTGTCTAAACAGGCCAACGATCAGGACATGGAGTAGTATTGGAATCGTCAGGAACATAAAAGTCAGCCGATCAGTGCGGGAAACGAAGTGTTGCATGGCCTGCGCCGGAAGAAAATCCATCTCTTCGGTGATACCGTAAAAGCGGAGGTATTCCCGACGCATGTCAAAGGTATCAGGCGCTACATCGTAAATCACAACAGGTACCCGAACAACAGCAGGCTTTCTTATCGGGAAAGCCAGGAGTTGTCGCATGCCCGAAAGAAGTGTTTTGTAAGCATAACGGTATTTTTCGGGAACATCGAAACTCACGCTTCTCAACTTGCGGTAGGCAATGGCAGCGACACTTTTGGGAACAAGTATATTTCCGAGTGCTCCGGCGAAGTAACGTACTACAACAAAAAAAGTGAAAAAGAGATGCATCAGCAGATCAATTCGATCATGTCATCGTATGAATATTGCTTCATCACAATGGTTTCCACAAATTCGCGGAATGCGCCGTCGCCGCCTTTTTGTATGGTAATGATCTGAACAAAGGCTTTGATGTACGGAATACCGTTAGCCGGTGTTCCGCTGATTCCGACTTTTTTCAGCAGGTGAATATCGCCAAGGTCATCGCCGATGAAAGCTACATCGGAAAACGAAATGCCCATTTCTTCAACGATTTGTGTGGCCGCCGCTACTTTGTCAAGGCAACCATCCACAAAATAATCCATCTTCAATTTATCGGAGCGGCGCCTTACAATCTCTGTGCGCTCGCGGGTAATGATACCGACTTTGATGCCGAGCTTCTTACATAGAAGAACGCCTGCACTGTCGGCAGTATTAAACTTTTTCCATTCATTCCCTGTCTGGTCGTAATACATCCCACCGTCGGTCCAGACGCCATCGATATCGGTTAATATGAGTTTTGGTAATTGCATTAAAATTTAAAAAAAGACTGCATTGGGCAGTGAGCAAATCTCTTCAGCTCAATATTATTTAATCCAAAAACTTCGTTAACCGCCTTCGTTTCTCCGGGAAAATTAACATCATTAAGTTCGTCAAAACTTACTATGCTCCCTTTTACCAAATGTGGTTTTACAATATTCAAACAATCAACAGTGGGTTTGTAAATATCAAAATCAAAATGAGCTAATGCAATTATTGTCTGAGGATTCTTTTCCAAGTATTCCTTTAGTTTAACAGGCGCATCTCCTTTTATAATTTCAAATTTTTGAATATGCTGAAGCGGCGATTCATTTTGATGTATAGTTAAAAGCTCCTGCAAATATTCGGGGTAATTATCGGTAACACTAAATGCACCATCCATAATTATTTCATGTGCGCCATCATCTTTTGCACTGACGTTTTTAAACCCTTCGAAAGTATCGAATCCAATTATCTTTCTATTGTAATTAAAAGGCTCATATATGCCCCTCAAATTGGAAAGCGTCACCATATTCGTCCCCCAACGCGTCCCAAATTCAACTATGATACCATGTGTCTCTAAAATCTGCTGATACAAATGTTGAAAATAAAATATTTTAGATAGCTCCTGGCGCTTTAAAAACAAAGGAATATGAAAAGACTTTTCATTATCAGGGACCGGATTTCTGTTTATCAAATCAGCTAAGCCTAAGCGATTTTTTTTCTCGTTGGCAGATGAAACTGTATTGGTTGTAATACCCATCATTGTATATTTTTTTGATAAATAATTTCATTTTCGGCAATGTCAATAGTAAGTTTTTTACCAATAATACTGTCTTTTTCAGTCCACTTAAATCCATCACCAGGAGACAACATGTGAATGTCATTCTCTGTAATCACCTGTCCTTTTTTCAGATCTTTGTTCGTGGCGATGGAACGCTCCAACTTGATGCGGGAGCTCATCACCGACGGCTCGATAAAAATCTCTTCTTTGCCCAGGCTCATCTCAAACACGCGGATGTCGCGTACCATCCTGAAAATCCCATCCGGACCAAGGGAACCTTTTTGATCGGTACCTTTCATGCGGCGATCGAGTGTGATGTGTTTTTCGATGATCTGAGCTCCCATGGCCACTGCTGCCAGTGGAGCTGAGATGCCAACGGTATGATCCGAAAACCCAATAACATATTGCGCATAGTGTTTTTGCAGGTAACGAATCGTATTCAGGTTCACATTCTCAGGTTTGGTAGGATATTCCGACACGCAATGCAAAATACTGATATTGTTATGATACCTTGAAACGGTAGCTAGCGCATCGTCAAGTTCTTTCTTACCAGCCATGCCAGTGGACAGGATGATCGGTATCTTCGTTTCTGCCAGTGCCGATAGCAGCGGTAAGTTTGTAAGATCGCGGCTCGCCACTTTTAGCTTGTCTGGCGTAAACAGACGAAGCATGCTCAGGCAACCAGTGGCACAAAGCGTTTCTACGAAGTCAAGCCCAAAAGACTTAGCGTACTGATAAACTTCGAAATGCTGTTCATCGTTAAGCTCAAGTTTCTCACGATGTTCTCCATACGTTTTCCCGAACGAATTAGGGTTATCATATGGAGCAGCCATTTGCGAGGCAGACAATTCCTGTTTCAGATCACGCTTGGTGAGTTTCACCGCGTCCATACGCGCCAATTCATAGCCAAATAATTCTTCCTTTACAGGCCTCGCTACGGCATCTATAATTAGCTTTGCAATATCCACCGAGCCGTTATGGTTCTGCCCGATCTCCCCGATGATGTATGTCATGTTATCTTTCCTAGTCATGAGAGTGAATAATTTTCCTGGTACACATATTCCGTTTCGTCGATCAGCGTCATGTACTCGCTGTAAAGCATGGTGACACCGCCCGGCAATTTAATGGCTTTGCTTACATCCACCACATGCTTGTGAGACACGTTATTGATCACATCCGCAAAGGTAACTGACGAAAAAGGAGATTTACCGATATGCTGCAGCACCTCAGTCGCATAAGCATAATCTTCGGGGTAGTCGATGCTCAAATTGACGTATTTCACATACGCACGTTCATCCTGAAACTGGATACAGGCTTTCCTGCACTGCTCGTCTTTCAGCACAAACCACGAAAGGTACTCGCTCACCGATGGATCTTCCATACGCAGGTAAAGATCCCACAGATAGCCCGTCCGAAAAAGTTCGGCGCTCGTACCAAAAGGAACATTGTTTACGCGAACGTAATCGACATTGTGCTGCTGAAAAATCTCCACCATGCGATCCATCAACACCGGATCGGTGAAGGGATTATCGCCCGTCACACGGAATACGGCAGCCGAGCGGTTTTTAATAGCCACTTCCAGCAGGCGATCGATCACACTTTCCGGGTGGCCTGCAAAGTTAGGAAGCCCCTTACTTTCAAACAACTCGGCCAGTGGCGCATCTTCTGGCAGGTAACTTGTTGCCAGCGCAATATGCGGAATACGTTTACAGTTGTCTTTCAGGCGATGGTAAAGCGACAGAATGGATTCATGTTCGCCGAAAGACTTCAGAACTTTGAGCTTCAGCCGCTTCGACTTCAGGCGTGCGATCAGTGCAGCAGTAACATTCTTTTTATCAAAGTCTGCAATCTCCGTTTCCATAAAGGTTTTGCCCTCGTTGTCGCGCTTAAACACGCCATTCCTCAAATATTTTTTAAATAGGATGTTACGGTAGCCTTTCTCGGATTTTACCGGATGTTTTACACCATTCCCCAGGCTTTGCGCATAATGCCGGAGGCTGTGGACCATCACTGCAAATTCATGTGGTTCCAGCGATACCTGGTAGTCGAACTGCCGGTCGGCACGGCTGAGCGTAATGTGTTTTTCGATATAGGCGCAACCGAGCGACATTGCCATGCATGGAATGATTTGTGTATCGAGGCTATGGTCTGCGAACCCTACCGGATGCCCGTAGCGTTTCAGGTACGTCACCGCCGACAGGTTATGCTCGTTAATCTCTGTGGGGTAATTGCTGAACCCGTGAAACAGGCATTCAATTGCGTCGCCGAGAATACGAACAGCAAAACTGATTTCGTAGTCAGTACTGCATTGTGTTTCGAGAATAACCCGGCAGTCGCCTTTCGAGCGGATGTATTCCAGCAAAGGCTTGTTGGTCAGATCCGTTCCATGAATTTTCACCAAACGGTATCCATAGTCGTAAGCCACATCAAATGAGGTCTTCTCGAGTGTGCAGGGAATCAGCGCGATACCGATCTCGTTACACAAGTCAAACAATGTCCGCCATTGATCCGCGGAAAATTCGGTATCCTTATACAACTGATATTTGGAATACTCCTTCGTGCAGAAATCCTCCACATGCATCATTTGTACGGTAAAATAATCAGCGCCAGCTCCTTTGGCTGCATGAGCCAGCTGCTTCAGGTACTCAAAATTTCCCTGGTGGTTATAGGCGCTTTCTGCGATAACTTTCATGGTTGCAATTTTATTTTCAAGACAATTTTAAAAAGGTCTTTGGTCTTCAATAAAGGGGCATGAGCATCTTCCGGGTAGAGAATCATGATGTGTTTCTCCGGTAACGGAATTTCCGCATTAACCTGGTCGTCATACAGGATGTAATCGTCCTGGTCGTTGAAACTATCTACGGGTTCCAGGCATTCCCGGCGAGGCTTCCAACCAATGGCATCGCTTCCCGAAACCGCCACATGAATATCAATATAACCGTTATGCGCCTCGAGCTTCGATGCTTGCTGGGAAGTTCCGTTTCGCGATACGATAGCAAATAGCTTATCGCCGTCGATCACAGTCTTACCATCCGGTAATGCATGGAGGTCGGCAGTTGCCAGGAAGCGGAATGCCGCCGGGAACAACGGATGAAGTGCCTCATAACGGTTTGCTTGTGTCAGTTCTGTTAATACCATCAGATCAGCTTATGTAGAAGAATAACTTTTGAAGATTCCGGTCCCACCAGCACGCGTTGAAGGCTAAGGTTCAGCTCAGCAGCATTGCCAATCACAATTGCTGAAATAACGTAAGCACAATTCATCTCTTTTAGCTGGGTGATACTTTTAGGATTAATTATGTGCATAAGATTAAGCAAGGGGTGTAATAAATACCCACTGCATAATACCATTTCGTTCGGTAAAAAAGTTCTTTATTTCGGACAACGAAAACGCGTTCAATAGATCAAGTTTTTCAAAGCGTTTGAATGTGTTTTCGCTATATATGTATTCAAGATGATGTGTTTTAGAAAACAATTGATGCAAGCGGTAAGAAATTTCTTCGTTATACAAATCATGTAATTCTATTAATATATCACACTTTTTCAAATTCGGTAGATTTTCTTCATTGAATAACTCCAACTCGTACCCCTCACAATCACAAACAATCAAACTCCTCTTAGAAAAATCAAAATTTTGCAAAGTGTTTGGCGAACATCGTTCCTCGAATACCATTCGTGATTCCACGTTATTTATCATCGCCATTTTCTTGCATTGCTGCAATGCCATTGGGTTTATATCATAGGCATAAACTTTTGCAGAGGGCATCTTTAACGCTAATCCAACCGCGTAATAACCCTCAGCACATCCTACATCTATGATAATCTCATAAGGTGTTCTTAACACCCTCTCCATAATTGGAAACAGTTCGGATTCATAACTTCCCACTAGCTTTGAATAAATACTACTTCCCATTGCTGTAAAAGAAGGGTATTCCATTCCTTTAAACAAACCATTTTGAACATACAAGTTCTCAAATTTCTTCTTAAGTGCTTCTTCTTGCTTCTGATGTTTTAACTGTCGCTGTTCTATTCCAATTAATTCACGTTCAAATACGAATCGGTTTGTAAAGCGATGCATTATTTTAAACAAGGGCCAAGTCACCGGATTAGTGGCCAGAAAACGAATTATTTTTCTCATTTACTGCGTATATAAATTTTCATAAGCTCCTACAACTTTGCTTTCGTTAAATCTATTTAAGGCTTTCTCACGGATAGCATATTGATCAAAAGATTCCATGCTTAAGATAAACTTTCTGATTGCGGATTTTAGTTCTTCCGTTTTGTTTTTACTGCTAAATAATATTCCGTTTTCTCCGTCTATTAATTCCCCCACAGCTCCAACATTTGTAGCAATAACTGGACGGCCTCTTAAATGGGCCTCCGCAATAACTAACCCAAAGGTTTCCATATCAGAAGCCGATATTAAAGCATGGGATGCGTCTAATACCTCAACGATTTGATCGGGACTGTTTAATCCAAGGAAATTTATCTGGCGGGTTAATTTATGACATTCAATGAAGCTGACAACCTTATTCAACAGGGATCCATTACCTATAATATTAAGATGTATGTTAGGAAGTTGAAGTTGTTGAAAGGCGGAGAGGAGTTCTAATATCCCTTTCCGCTTTTCTAATCCCCCAATAAAGCAAAAAGTTATTTTTTCACTTCTGGGCAATTTTACAAAGGCAGCATCAAAATATACTTTGGAGAGAATATTTGGTATTGTTATATAGTCAGCTCCAAAATAACTTTCAAAAAGAGACGCTGCATAACGGCTAACCGCCACGCGTTTATATGCTGATTTTACAATTTCTTCTACTTGCTGTTTATCAAGATAGGGTGAAAAAAAACGTCCTCCCGACTCTTCAAATGAGGTATAATGTTCAGTAATAATGTGTTTGCATAATTTATGTTTTGCAATTTGGTGCGCTATATAAGGAGTGATGTTATTACAAACTGATTGTGTATGCACACATTCTATTTTTTGTGTACTTAATCGCCTTAGTACCTTCCTTAAAACCCTCTCCCTCATGGTGCCGGTTGACGCGATCTTTAAACATTTTACATACTCTATTCTATAATTGTGCGGAAAGGAAATGTTCGTAGATCTAAAACACGAAAATGCTTGTCGGATCGAAAAAATCTTCACGCTTAATAAGACAACATGAACACCGTTTCGTTGCAACGCCTCGCAAAATTCATGAATAAAAATCCCTTCGTTAACATTGGAAGGATTGAACCAGGCAGAAACCACTAGCACAGTCATCTTTAATTTTTTACGGAAAGCCTAATATTAATAAAGTCAACTATTTGCTTTGCTTTCACTTTATAATCAATATAAGGCTTGGCTGTATCTGATATGTACTGCGAAGTATAATTTAAGTCTACCAGCTTTTTATAAAAAAGAACTATCTTTTCAAAATCAATTGGCGTTTCATCTGCGGGCAGTTGAAGAACCACGTCTTTTAGATTTACTGCATCGCTAACATCGGTATCCCTATAAGCTATGACAACCGGGAACCCTCTCATCAAACTTTCTCTGATCTTTAAAGGCGTAGCCTCCTTTAGTTTTTTCCTATGCAACGCCAGTGTACCCATGGAAATATGATGGTTACTTAGAACTTTATCCAGTTTTTCATTAGGAATAGGGCCTAAAAACCTAATCTGTTCATGGAGTTGGAAGACATCAACTAATTTTTTATCAGCAGAATCAAAATATCCAATAATATCAACTGTAATCTTTTGCGCTCCTGCATAATTTTTCATCCCGTAAATCAACCGATCAACCCCATGCCAATTAGCGCCTGTTCCGATGAGCATAAACAATCTGAGTGTCTCAGTTGTATTTAATTTATTGAGAATTGAATCTGATACCTGGTATTTAATTCCATTTGTAACTACGGCGTTTTGGTACGACCTTACTCTATTGGTTTGATAGCATGCAATTTCTTTTGTTACACTGATTCCGCCAAGTGCAAGTTTTCTTATTTTATTACCGTAATACCGTTCGCAAAATAAAGGCCATATTCTACCCTCTAAATGATAAAAAAAATACCCTGGCTTAAGGCTAAAAGGCAATTTTTTGAAGCGCTCTTTTATAAGAATAGCATGCTCTGTTTCCTCGAAAGTATTGTGTTCGAATACAAACCTCTTTGAGTATTTTTTAACTAGCCTATATAGAGATCGGCAAGCAATATTGTACCTGAACAACACAATATCGAACCTTTGTTCTGATAAAAATTTTCTGACCTCGTAGTACAAATATCTATTTTCAAAAAAGGTATTGAAGAATTTTTTCTTGGGTTGCAATCTCAACTTTTTAACAAAGAATGACGGATTGTTATAATAGTCTTCCTCTATAAGCTGCGAAAATGAAACTCCCAGACACTCGACATCATCAAGGTTGTTCAATGCCTCGGCTTTACTCAAATCTTTGACAATAAATCCTAAAGACGCATTTGCAACATCATTGATCAAAGTAATAAAA
>DAIUED010000009.1:0-26849 GCA_036845295.1 Bacteroidota bacterium | reverse complement strand
TTCAGGGCCATGGCTATAGATCTGGCAAAAGCCTTGAAAATAGCTTCGATCTTGTGGTGCTCATTCTGGCCTTCGGCTTTTACGTTGAGGTTACATTTGGCAGCGTCACAAAACGATTTGAAAAAATGAAAAAACATCTCCGTTGGCATATCGCCGATCTTTTCGCGTTTGAATTCTGCCTCCCATACCGTCCAGCTTCTTCCGCCAAAGTCGATGCACACCTGGGCCAGGCAGTCGTCCATCGGCAGCGAGAAGCCATAACGCTCCAGGCCCCGTTTATCTCCCAAGGCTTTACCAAAGGCTTCTCCCAGGGCAATGGCTGTGTCTTCAATGGTATGATGTTCGTCGATATGAAGATCGCCCTGTGTGTGTAGCCGAAGATCGAGTTTGCCATGTCGGGCAACTTGATCCAGCATGTGGTCGAAAAAAGGAATGCCGGTGTCGATCGAGGAAACGCCACTACCATCCAGGTTAAGCCAAATGCTGATCTGAGTCTCTGAGGTTTGGCGGTGATGCTCAACTTGCCGCGGTGGTAAAGTCAGTAAGTCGTAGATTGCTTTCCAGGAAGTAGTTTGTAAAGCGAGTTGCGTTGAAAATGCCTGGGCGTTGAGTTCCTGATTAAAAAGGACAGCCTTGCATCCCAGGTTTTTTGCCAGCTGCACATCACTGAGTCTGTCGCCGATTACCAGCGACCGCTCCAGGTCGTAATCGCCTTGAAGATAATGTGTAAGCATGCCTGTATTGGGCTTTCGGTTGGGGCTTTGCTCGCTTTCAAAACTGCGGTCGATGTGTTGTTGCGCAAAAACGATCCCTTCTCCAGCCAGTGTATCGATCATCAGGTGATGCACCGGCCAGAAAGATTCTTCCGGGAAAGAACTTGTACCTAGGCCATCCTGGTTTGTTACCAACACCAGCTCATAGTCCAATTCCCTGGCAATGGCCCCAAGCCACGTGATTGTACCCGGGATGAATTTAAGTTTTTCGAAGCGATCGATCTGGAAGTTATCCGGTGGCTCCCAGATCAGGGTGCCGTCGCGATCAATAAATAGGATTTTTTTCATGAGTATTGGTATTGCGTTAACAGTGTGATCAGCTTTTTATTTTCATTGTAAGTCCCCACGCTGATGCGAAGGTGGTTCTCGCAATGTAGGAGTCCTGATCGGTTGCTGACGAGGACTTTATTGGCAAGTAAGTAGCTGTGCAGGTTCTCGGCATTTTTGGTCTTTATCAGGAAAAAGTTAGCATCGCTTTCCAGCAAGCGTTCAACGCAGGCCAGTCGCAACAGCTCCTTTTTTAACCAGGCTTTTTGTCGCTCAACTTTTTTAATGATGTATGGCAAACTGGCAGACCGGCGCAGTGCCCTCAGCAAGATCATTTGCGAATGGCTGCTAATAGGGAATGGTGGCCGCAGGCGTTCAAGGAGCGCAATTACTTCCGGGTGTGCGAATATACTCCCTGCGCGAATCGCCGCTAATCCCCATGCTTTCGAAAAAGTTTGAAGCACCACAAGATTTGGATAGTCGTTCAATAATGCAAGTGCTGAACCTTTATCCGAGAAGTCAATATACGCTTCATCAACGACGACAAGACCGTTGAAATTAGAAGCAAGTTCTTTTAGTTGGTTTTGGCTTGCGCTTGTTCCGGTTGGGTTGTTGGGTGTACACACGAAGATGAGCTTCGTATGGGGCGCCACAGTTTGTAGCATGAGGTTTGTATCGTATGATAAATTATTTTCCGATAGCGGCGCATTCAAAACCTGTACATTATTAATTTGCGCGTAAATCTTATACATGCCGAAAGTAGGTTCGCAGGTGAGCACAGAATCTTTTCCCGGCTCACAAAAGCAGCGAATAAGCAAATCGATTAGCTCATCGCTTCCGTTGCCTAGCATCACAGAATTAGGGTTTACACGACGGTATTTAGCAAGTGCAGTTTTAAGCCGGTCTTGTGACGAAGCCGGGTAGCGTTGGTAGCCTTTGCCTGCAGGCGAGCCAAAGTTATTTTCGCCGTTGTCGAGGAAAATAGCCTCGGGGTCGGTAAGGTAAGCGTCGCGCCATACCTGGTACGGCTGGAGTTTGCGGATGTTTTCCCGCGCGAGTTCTGTTGGTGAAAAATTCATGATGTTAAAGATTTAAGACGTAAACTCACGGCACGTTTGTGTGCTTCCAGCCCTTCGGCTTCAGCCATACACTCAATAGCGGGCCCGATTTGAAGAATGCCTTCGGTAGTTATTTTCTGAAAGGTGATTTTTTTTACAAAGCTGTCGAGCGACACACCGCTGTATGCCCTTGCATAACCATTGGTGGGTAGCGTGTGATTGGTACCAGAAGCATAGTCGCCGGCGCTTTCGCAAGAATAGTTTCCAAGAAATACGGAGCCGGCATTTCTTACCTGCTTAGCCAGTATTTCCTCGTTACGGCACGCGAGAATCAGGTGTTCCGGGGCGTATTGGTTCAGTAAGTCAATGCCTTCATCCAGGGAACGCACTAAAAACGCTTTGCTGTTTTGCAGTGCTTCGGCAGCAATGAGCTTACGTGGTAAAGATGCCAGTTGCATATCGAGTTCTGCTATTATTTGGCTAAGCAGTGCTTCGCTTGGTGAGACCAGCATTACCTGCGAGTCGGGGCCATGTTCTGCCTGGGAAAGCAGGTCGGCTGCTACGAAAGAAGGGATGCAGCTATCATCAGCCAGAACGGCCAGTTCTGAGGGACCTGCCGGAATGTCGATCGCAATGCCTTGTTTGCTGACAAGTTGTTTGGCACAGGTCACGTATTGGTTGCCGGGCCCAAAAATCTTATCAACTTTCGGAATATCAGACGTGCCATAGGCCATGGCAGCAATGGCCTGTGCGCCGCCGACTTTGAAAACGCGACTGATGCCGGCCAGCCGCGCAGCATATAGAATTGCCGGATGAACATCTCCGGCCGGAGAGGGCGGAGTGCATAAGATAACGTCGCGGCAGCCAGCCAACCTGGCGGGAACACCCAGCATGAGAACAGTAGAAAAAAGAGGTGCAGTACCGCCTGGAATATACAAGCCTACCGTGTCGATGGCTACCGACTCACGCCAGCAACTAACACCTGGCGAAGTTTCTATCCGCTGGATGTCCTCACGTTGTGCGGCATGGAAGCAGGCGATATTTCGATAGGCGGTTTGCAATGCCTCTTTTAAGGGAAGGCTCAGCAGTTGTTCAGCTTGGTCGAGTTCCTCGTCCGGCACAAGTACCTTGTCGTATGTTGCCTTATCAAAAAGACGGGTGTATTTGTCAACGGCTTGCTGGCCCCGACGTTTTACCTCTGCGAGGATGTCTGCTACCGCTGTTTCAATTTCGGCTTGTTCTGCCGCCGGTCTTTCCAACAGGCTTTTTAGTTGAGTTTGTTCGGGATATCGTATTAATTCCATGATGTAAGAAGTATAGTTGTTAATGAATTACAGGATCATTTTTTCAATGGGCACTACAAGGATTCCCTGAGCGCCTTCTTCTTTCAGGTTTTCGATCACCTCCCAGAAAGTATCCTCGTCCACCACGGAGTGGATAGAGCACCAGCCGGCTTCAGCCAGGGGGAGAATGGTTGGGCTCTTCATTCCTGGAAGAATTCTGCATACAGCTTCAACTTTATCGACAGGGGCGTTCAACAAAATGTATTTGCTGTTGCCGGCGTTTTGCACGGCCCGGATGCGGAACAGTAGTTTTTCGAGCAGATTGCGTTGCGGCACAGACAGGTTTTTCCCGGCAATGAGCACTGCCTCCGACTTTAGTACCACATCCACTTCTTTTAGGCCGTTGCTGTATAAAGTGCTGCCCGAGCTCACCAGGTCACAAATCGCGTCCGCCAGACCAATGCCTGGCGCAATTTCCACCGACCCACTGATCTCGTGCACATCCACCGCCAGGTTTCGCTCGTTCATGTATCGTTTTAAAAGGGAAGGATACGATGTGGCAACGCGTTTGCCTTCAAGATCGGCCAGGCTGCCATAGGCTTGGTCTTTAGGAATGGCAAGCGAAAGCCGGCATTTTCCGAAACCAAGTTTGGTTACGATATCCAGGTTTTTTTGTTTTTCGTAAAGCACGTTTTCGCCCACAATTCCCAGGTCTGCCACGCCGTCTTCTACGTATTGAGGGATGTCGTCGTCGCGTAAAAAGAAGATCTCAAGCGGAAAGTTTCCTGCGCGTACCTTAAGCCGGTTAAGGCCGTTATCAACGGCAATGCCGCACTCTTTCAGCAGCCGCAGCGAGTTTTCGCTGAGTCGGCCGGATTTTTGAATGGCAATTTTTAAAACAGTGTTCATAGTCATGAATGTTGATGGGTTGAAAAAAAGAGAAAACAAAAAAGGCTTACCGATGAGGTAAGCCTTCGTATGATTTGAATCCGGAAAGTGCAGGGAATATATCAAATAGCATCAATGCTTACCATGTGGTTGGCAATGATGATGATGCATATTTGATGTGAATAACATTCGCTGGCAAATGTAGAACATTATTTTAATAAACAAAAAAAATTTAGTGTTGCTTCACTATTTTTTGAACCACCGGGAATATCAAGGTTTCCCAGAGGGCATATTCTTTGGCAGAGGGGTGAAGCCCGTCTTGAGCCACAAGATCGCTTTGGCCAGACATGCCTTTGGAAAGCTGGAAAATGTCAACAAGAGGCAGATCACGCTTTTTTGCTTCCGAGCGAATGATGTTGTTAAACGCATCGATACCTTTGGAAATATCGCGTCCGCCACCATACAGGGCTCCGTTTGGGGTAACACCAAAGTCAGGAATGGTAATAAGGACCAGGCGTTTTTTATCGGGCAAGTTTTTTTGCACCTCCTCAATAATATAGTTAAGGTTTTTGTGGAAAGTAGCGGCATCTACATCGCGTACCCAATCGTTTACACCAATAAGCAAGGTAGCAAAATCATACCTTTCGTTCTGAAGTTGCGGAAGCTCGTAATCGATGAGGTTTTGTGTGCTGAAGCCATTGCGCGAAGGATTGGTAACACGGCTTACAGGAATCCCACTGCGGTTGAGGTGGGCAGCCAGGATGTTTGGCCATTGCTCGGATGCATCGGAAGTGCCTGTGCAGATCGTGTAGGAATCTCCGAGAGCAATATAGTGCAAGGCCTTTTTATCGTTTTTAAATGACAGGAAGAGAATGACGGGTACGTAAATCAGTAGTTTCATGATCCATATACGTAATCCAGGCTCGTCTGGTTTCGGACTTGAGTCGCGCAATTAATTTCTTGCTATCTTTGAATGATTATAACCTTAACATCATGAAGTATATTTACTTATTGATTGCAGCTATCCTCATCACTGCGCTCAGTTTTTGCGCCGGCGGAAAAGAAACCCCAACCACTATCAAAGCAAATACCAACACCAGAAGATGCCTGAGCGAAGCCGCTCTTTTTGACGTCGATTCCATCCTCCTTGCCCGGAAAGAACTTTCGGCTGCTCAAAAGGATGAAGGAACCAGGTATTTTCTAAAAGCAATGGAGCTTCTGGTGAATAAGCAAAAAGCCAGAGAAAGCATCGCATTATTTCGGGACGCTATTGCCTATTTTCCGGATTCGCGGGTGTATTATTTTTTAACCAAAGCCTACATTGACATCGGTGATGAGAAAAGTGCGAAGCAATCGAACGATGTCCTGTATAGGTTGGGATACGATCCATATTACGAAATTTGTTTTAACGATGCACTGATCGCTGCTATTGGCCAGGACTCCACCGCGTGTATCAATAGCCTGAGCGAAGCTGTGTTCGAAGGCTTTTTGAACAAGAAAAGGATCGTTAACGAAAAACGCTTCGACTTTGTCAGGGAAAATCCGCGGTATGTGAGCTTTATTGTGAATACATTCAACGACGATGCAAAGCTGAAAGCACTCTTATTCAAAAACTACCTGGCAACCTTTCCCGACATCCAGCTTCCGTACTCGGAGCCTATCGACAGTGCCGGCAACCACAACTATCCGTACATCAACTATGATTACGCCGTGTTTATCCCAACCATGGAAGATGGTCGCTTTTCGCGCGATGTTACTAATGAATACTTTGCCGTAGGGAAAATAAAATTGGGAGATAACTATGCCATGATCTACAAAACTTACCTTGCTATTGCCGACACGCTGAACCCGGTAAAAACATTTGTAATTACTTACGATTCGCTTGGAAGCGTTGTGGATGAGGAAATGCTTGGCTGCTTTTGCTCCCCAACCAAAGGCCAGGCGTTTGCCATCAGCAATGCAAATGCAATTGAGCTAACCAGCTATACCTACAAGTGGAAACACGACCCGGTAGAGAAAGGCTATGCAGGCAACGAAGTGATTTCGGCTGAAGCCGCTAAGCCGCAACAGATACAATTGATGGAAAACGGAGAGATCAGGCGTACTAAAACAACAGAAGAAGACGCAATAGTGGTAACGCAAGAAGGTTCACGGGGCGGTTAGTCGTTTGGCATAAATGATCCATTCTGCGATCAGCAGGTTCAACAGCCAACTGAGCCAGGCAATGAGCGCATATGCCGTGTGCGCATCCAGGTGTACGAAATGCGGTAACACCAAGGCCAGCAAGCGAAGCGTAATTGCCGACAAGGTCAGCGCAAAGCTACGGATCATCCAGGCCTCGTGGGCTTTGAAATTTTTTCTGAACGCCTTAGCCAGGGCTATTGCGGTGAAAGTTATCCATAGCAGCGACAACAAGATGAAGCTGGTTTTGGAAACGACATTGCCGTTAGCATAAAAAGCCATTATAAGCCCCGATGGTCCTGCAAGACAGATCACATCTATTATATACACATAACCCATCAGCCGGTGAATGGCCCGATGCTTTTTAAGTAAATAAGCCGAGAATTGTGTAAGCCCCGCGAGCAGCGAAAAGATACTGAAAAACACATGGCAGTAAAAAGCATAGCGCCAATGCTTGATGTGGATGATCTTTTGCTTGGTCAGCAAAAAATCCACATCTGTTTCAAAGCTGAGATAAGGAAGACTGAGCCCGATCATCAACCAACAGAACAAAGCAATAAGCGCTATCCAGGCAATGGAGGCGGCCGTTCGCATGCCTACAGGAGTTTCATCAGGATCTCACCAAAACGAAAAATATCTTCGAAAGAATTGTACATTGGTACAGGTGCGCAACGGATCACATTCGGTTCCCGCCAATCAGGGATAACTCCATGGGCAATCAGCTTGTCGTATAAGCTCTTCCCGTGGCCATGAGCCACGATGCTGATCTGGCAACCACGACGTTCCTTAGGCGTAATGATTTCCAGGCAATTGTTTTTCGTCTGGTTGATGGTATTTACCACAAATTCCAGGTAAGCCGTCAGTTCCCTGCTCTTTTTGGTAAGCGCTTTCATGCCTACCTCGTCGAAGATGTCGAGCGAAGCCTTATACGCAGCCATCGACAGAATAGGCGCATTGCTAAGCTGCCAGCGCTCTACACTTTCGATCGGTTTGAAGACTTTATCCATTTTGAAGCGGGTGTCTTTATCGTGGCCCCACCATCCGGCAAACAGCGGCAGCTCGGTATTTTTATGATGACGTTCGTGCACGAAAGCACCTGCCACGCTGCCAGGCCCGGCGTTGAGGTACTTGTAGCTGCACCACGCAGCAAAGTCGATGTTCCAGTCATGCAAAGCCAGCTCCAGGTTTCCGGCGCCATGCGCCAGGTCGAAGCCTACGATTGCTCCGGCTTTGTGTCCGGCTTCGGTAATCGCTTTCATGTCGAATACCTGCCCGCTGAAATAATTGACACCGCCGATCATTACCAAAGCCAGTGAATCGCGATGCATCTCAATAGCCGCATAAATATCTTCATGGCGTATTTCATACTCACCTTCGCGTGGGCCTATTTCTACCAGCGCATCCGCAGGGTCGAACCCGTGAAATTTAGCTTGCGATTGCAGCGCATATTGGTCGCTCGGGAAGGCTTTGGCTTCGCAAAGAATTTTGTAGCGCTGCGGAGTTGGCCTGTAAAACGAAACCATCAATAGATGAAGGTTTACGGTGAGTTGGTTCATCATCACCACTTCCGAAGGCAAAGCACCTACCAGTTTAGCCGTTTTATCGGTAAGGATCTCGTGGTAAGAGAGCCACGGATTTTTAGCAAGAAAATGCCCTTCGACGCCAAAAGCGGCCCAGTCGTTCAGTTCCTGCTGAAGATAGTCTCTGGTTGTTTTGGGTTGCAGACCAAGCGAATTTCCGGTAAAGTAAACCATATCGGTGCCGTTGTGCTGCGGTATTAAAAAACGCTGGCGGTAAGCGCCAAGTGGGTCCTGTCCGTCGAGCTTGCGGGCGGCATCCAGGGTATAGGCAAATTGTTCCATCATGGGTGAGATCGTGAAGTTAATCGGCCTAAATTAATCATTTTATGGCAGGCCTTCAACAAATGGTTGAGCCAGGGAGCGGTCGGTTGCCAAATTAATGGTTATCTTTGAAAGTGCCATTTGTCAATTACATCGGCTTGCTGAAAAAACTCACGCTAAGAAAGCTCTACAATGCCAGCGTGGTTTGGCTTAGCTATCATATTTCCCGCATATCGCAACGGGATTTTAGCGCCGGTTTTCCCATCAGCATGTCGGTAGAACCTACGACCAGTTGCAATCTGCGCTGCCCTGAATGCCCCAGTGGTTTGCGGCAATTCACCAGGCCAACGGGAATGCTGGAGCCCGCTTTTTTCCGCTCAACTATTGATACTGTGTATCGTGACCTGGTGTACCTGACGTTTTATTTTCAGGGCGAACCTTACCTGAATCCGGATTTCTTGAAAATGGTGGCCTATGCTTCCGCGAAAGGCATTTTTACATCAACCTCAACCAATGCGCATTACCTGACGCCCGAACAAGCCAGGCAGACCGTAGAAAGTGGCCTCGACCGCCTTATTATCTCCATCGACGGCACCACACAAGATACCTATGAACAGTACCGGATAGGCGGCTCGCTCCAAAAGGTGATCGACGGTACAAAGAATATCATTTCGGCAAAAAAAGCCATGAATAGTCACACACCGCAAGTCGTTTTCCAGTTCCTGGTGGTAAGGCCAAATGAACACCAGCTCGGAGAAGTAGAAAAACTGGCTGCCAGCCTGGGTGTAGATGATCTTGTGTTTAAAACAGCCCAAGTGTATGCGTACGAACAGGGTAACCCTTTGATTCCACTTAACGACTACTATAGTCGCTACCGCAAACAGCCCGACGGCAGCTACCGTTTAAAGAATAAACTGCTCAACCAGTGCTGGCGGATGTGGAGTGGTTGTGTGGTAACCTGGGATGGTATCGTGGTTCCGTGTTGCTTCGACAAAGATGCAAAACACCGGCTTGGCAATTTAAAAACGCAGACTTTTGCCGCTATCTGGAAATCGGAAAAATACCGCCATTTTAGACAGGCGGTTCTCCGTTCGCGGGAAGAAATAGACATTTGTCGAAATTGCAGCGAAGGCACGAAAGTTTGGGCCTGAGTCTTTTCCTCTGATTATCAACGAAAAACGAATGTAAAACGGCTCGTTTGAACCAGACCTCTACTCAGCGCCATACTCTTTTGGCTAAGTATTAGCTGGTTTCACCTCTTTTTAGGAACAGAATTGTTAAATTAGTGGACTATTCTAAAAAATTTTTACATCATGAAGAACAGTTTATGTACGCTATTTTTAACTGTCGGAACTTTCCTGGCGCTCGGTATGAATGCCCAATCCCGGGTATTCGGCGAAGACTCGCTGAAAGGATTTGATGAACGCGCATTTATAAATAACGCCGTGATAAGCGGACTATCGGGAGCCGAACTCAAAGCAGAGCTTGCCATTGCAAAAAAAGAACATATTTATACTACATATTATCGACCAGGTATTGAATTGGCCGCTGCCGCAGCAGCGCCTTCCCTGCCGAACCCTACCGTAGTTCAACCTTCCTGTACTAACATGGATTTCGAGACCGGCACATTCTTTGGCTGGGATCTTTCGAGAGGAACAGTAAGCAATTCGCAAACCATGGCAGGTTGCTGCCCTACAGTCGGAGCACCTGAATCCCAGATCATCAATACAACCATTACAACAACCGATCCGGCTGTGCCCACACTTTCCCTCACTTCGCCATTGGGTGGCATTTATGTAGCCCGTATCAACAACTCAGCAACAGGTTCGGTGGTAAACAGGATACAGCAAACATTCAGTGTTACAACCATGAACTCGGCATTCCAGATTGCTTTTGCGGCTGTATTGAACAGTGTTGGCGGGCATAGCTGTACGCAGCAGCCGAACATCAATATTACCCTGCTGGACAGTGCCAACAACTTGCTGACTTGCCCGTTCCTGTCGTTTTCTGCGCCAAGTTCTACCTGCCCGAACTCGGATCCGTTGTGGGTTGCATTTTCGCAAGGTCACTACCGCGATTGGACGCTTAAAACCATCGATTTGCAACGCTATATCGGCACCACCATCACAGTGCAGATCACCGTTTCCGACTGCACAGCCAGCGGACACTATGGCTATGCTTATTTTGACATGAAATGTGTACCATTGGAAATTACAACCAACGGAACACCATACAATGTGGCTACACAAGATTCGGTGTATATTTCACCTTGTGGTTCTACCAACGCTATTATTGGCGTGCCAGACGGTCTCGGACCATACTATTGGGAAGGACCTACCGGAAGTGGTGTAACAGGCACCACAACCAACACGATCTCAACCAATACCCCGGGAACTTATACGGTTACCATGTCGCCTCCGGGTGCTTGTCCGCTTCCAGGCAATATTTCAGGTTCGATCGTCAAAAAAGCCATTCTAAGAATTACGCCGAATCCGACGATCTCTGCGACCGCCGCGCAGCCAACCTGTGCCAATGCAACCGGTTCAGGGCAAATTACCGTGAACAGTGGAACCGGGCCGTTTTCCTACAGCTGGACACCAGTAGCGTCCAATAGCGACGTTGCCAACGGGCTCAGTCCGGGAACAACTTATACCATTGTGGTTACTGATAGCATGGGCTGTAAAGACACAACAACCCTGGCCATCAATGCATTTCCGGATGCGCCGACCTTTACCATCACGCCACTTAACGGTGTGATTACCTGCGCCACGCCTTCGTTAACCCTTTCGGCCATTACAGGAACCAATACAACCGCCGTTTGGTCGGGAACCACGACGCCGTCGATTGATGTAACATCACCTGGTACCTATTCCGTTGTGTTAACCAATACGGCTTCGGTAGGCCAGTGTTCGACGTCGGTCAACGTCACGGTCACGGGCAATACAGTGCAACCCACGGCTACTTATACCGTAAGTTGTAATACAACAACAATATCCTTACAGGCAAGTTCGCAACCCGGCGTGGCACTCGGCTGGCTGGCACCAACACTGCCTACGCCGTCGCCGGTGAGTAACCCCGGAACATCAACAGCTATTGGTGTGTTTACCCTTACGGCTACTAACCTTTCCACCGGCTGTAAGCAAACCTATACCGTATCTACAGAAATTCCGCAGATATCCGTTACAACCAATCCGGCAACCAATTCTATTACCTGCAACACACCAACGGTTCAGGCAACAACAACCTCTACCAACGGTGGTGTATCAATCGCCTGGCTCGACGGCACCTCGACTTCTACAGTGAATCCTTATAGCATTACCACGCCGGGAACATACACCACCATTGTTACCTCGCCGGGCGGGTGCACCTCTCAGCAAACAATTACAGTTACCGAAAATAAATCGGTGGACGTTATGGTGTCGTCCATTACTACTACCATTTCCTGCGCTACCGGAACCCTTGACCTAATGGCCAACAGTTCTGCAGGTGGAAGTTACACGTACAGTTGGTCACCTTCCTCGCCGCCACATGTCGGAAGTGTATATAACGTCACCGATGCCGGAACTTATACTGTAGTGGCTGTAAACGCAGTAAACGGCTGTACAGCGAGCGCTGTTTATGCCGTAACGCATGAAACAATAACCGCTAACTTCACAGCCAACCCAACCACGGGCTTGATGCCATTGCCGGTAACATTCTCAAATACCAGCAGTCCTAATTCGGTGGAGTATCAATGGTCTTTAGGTAATTCATCTACAACTTATACTACCGTAAATGCTGAAACGGTGTATCAGATGCAGGGTACATACACCGTTCAGCTCATCGCAAGAAATGGCGTATGTTATGATACGGCTACGACAACCATTTTGGTTGACCTCGTTTCCTTCATCACCATACCAAACGTGTTCACACCAAACGGCGACGGGATCAACGATATTTTCTCCTTTAACCCGATCAACATCGGTGATATTTCGATGACCGTCTTCGACCGTTGGGGTCTGAAGATGTACGATACCACTTCTACAGGAAGCCTCACGTGGGATGGCAAGACCAAAGGTGGTACGCCGGTAGCTGATGGAACTTATTTCTATATTATCCATGCAACCGGTCTCGACGGACAAGAGTTTAATTACCAGGGAAGCGTAAACGTATTCCGTTAACCCTGATTTTTTTATCAACTGAAAAAGCCCTGATGATTTTTTCATCAGGGCTTTTTTGTGTTCCAAAAGTTCACTATTGGATTTTGTCTAATGCCCGGAAAGCCTGATCTACAGCGTTAAACCGCAGGTGTTTTTTTTCCAGTCTGTTTTTGGGAATCAGATATATGCCAGCCTGTAAAGTTCATATTGATATCTTTAATCGTTGGAAAGATTGAATTCACAACTCCGAATGATAGACAAATCATACACTATGAAAACGAATATTACAAAACTATTGACGGCCCTGCTTTTGATGAGCTTTTTCGCGGTGGACGCCCAGCAGGCGGCACAGGACGACCATCATCACCATCAACACATCGATCCATTTTATTTGCCGCTTGATTTCGATAAGGATTCCCTTATCGGATTTGATGAGCTCTCGGCCAAGATAGAAGCGGCAAGGTATGCCGACGAAGCCTGGGAACAAGAACGCATTGTGGCAGTATTAAAACGCAATTTCATTAATTTTAAATACGGGTTCACGGCGCCGGTTCCAAACCCCGGCGTGCAGCAGCCTTGTACCAACCCTGATTTTGAAAACGGTACGATCTCGGGCTGGACAGCGGCTCAGGGTCCGAGCAACAACTCGCTAACGATGGCGGGATGCTGCCCTAATACCACCTCACAAATTGTAACCGTAACACCGGGCAACGATCCAAACCTGGGTGCTGCCTTACCACGCGTGCCGGCTGGTGGCGGAAACTTCGCTGCCCGTCTCGGACCAACAGGATCTTCCAGCGGAGGTACAGCCTACCGTTTGTCGCAAACATTCACGGTAACACCAGCCAATTCCGTATTCATTTATCGTTACGCAGTTGTGCTAAATAAGGCTCCGCACTCTTGCAGCCAGCAGCCTTTTTTCAACGTATCGTTTCGCGATTGTAACAACAACCCGATCCCTTGCGGACAGTATAATGTTACTGCTGCAGGTTCTGCCTGTTCTACCGGCGGCGACCCATCTTTCATTACAACCAATGCGACCTGGGCTTATAAGCCCTGGACCACAGCAGCATTTGATTTGTCGAGCTACATCGGTCAATGCGTGAAAATTGAGTTCACGGTTGCAGGTTGTGTCGCTTCCCAGGGTGCTCACGGTGGTTACGCTTATGTGGATGCAACTTGCGCGCCAATGACGCTTAACCTGAACGGTAGTGATATTCCGGTTGGTCAAACCAACAGTGCTTCCTGTGGAGCCGTGTCGAACAATACACTTTGCGCACCGCCAGGATTTAGTTATAACTGGACCGGACCCGGCGTCACCGGTCAAACGGGGCAATGTATAAACGCAGCCATCGCAGGTACGTACTCGGTGTCTCTCGGCATACCAGGCGCCACTACATGTTCATTTAGCCCGATTCTGTATTCCAACTTTACCTATTCGCCAAACCCTACCGTATCAGCGTCGGTAACGCAACCGGTGTGTGCCAACCCGGCGGGATCGGCAACTGTTACAGCTACCGGCGGAAGCGGCTCTTATACCTATAGCTGGACGCCTACGGCACCATCGGCTTCGGTAAACGTGAACCTGCCTACCAATACGATGTACACTGTGACGGCGGTAGATGCCAGCGGTTGCCAGGGTTCAACGACATTCTCTATCAATCCGTATCCACCGGCGCCAGCCTACACACTTTCTACGATACCAGGTCTGGTACTTTCTTGTCAGAACCCAACGATCAATATGACCTTTGCCCCAACCAATTCAGCCACTACCACGCAATGGTCGGGGCCGTCGGGTCCGATAACAGGCACCACCATCGCTGTGACCAATGCTGGTGTTTATACCTATACGGCTATTAATACCGTAAGTACCTGTTCGCTGACGGGATCTGTAAACATTACCGGCAACGTGATTTATCCGGTACTGACATCTACACTTAGTCAGCCTAGTTGTACGCTGCCGGTAGGTTCGGGCACAGTGGCTGCCAGCGGTGTAGGGCCGTTTACTTACACTTGGACTTCTGCCGCCGGGCAACCGACCGTTGGCTTGCCCTACTACACCGAAAACACAAACCTCCCGCCGGGAAGTACCTACACAGTTTACGCCACCGATCCTTCAGGTTGTACAGGTTCCACGACTGTAGCCGTCAATCCGTTTTCGGGTGCGGCATCTTACACGCTGAGCAATTCGCCTGGCGGACCGCTTACCTGCCCGTCGCCGAGTACAACGCTCACCTTTGCGCCTACCAATACCAATACCACCACGCAGTGGGAAGGACCATTCGGAACGATTACCGGCACCACAACCGTTGCTAATCAAAGCGGGGTGTACAGTTATACAGCCACCAACAGTGTCAGTGGCTGCGTCGTTACCGGCACAGTGGGCGTGGTAAGTAATATTGCCATTCCTACCGCAACGCTGGCTATTCTGTGTAATACAACCGGCATTCACCTCGATGCAACCTCCTCAAGCCCTGATGTGGTGTTGAGCTGGGCCGGACCTACAAGTACAGTGTCGTTAGGAAATCCGGTAAACTCAACCGCAGTAGGCGTATTTACATTAACCGCTACCAATCCGATAAACGGCTGCGTTAATACCTATACAGCTATATCCGGTTATCCGTCTGTAAGCCTTACCAGCTCTCCTGGCAACACGATCACGTGCATTACTCAAACAGTTGCTGTAACGGCCGTGCCGACACCTACCAACGCGAATGTATCCTGGAGCAATGGAACCGCTACGGTTACAACCAACCCTTACCCGGTAACATCGGCAGGCACCTACACCGCTTACATTCAGGTTCCGAACGGTTGCGCGACGCAGTCGGTAATTACCATTGGAGCCAACACCAATGCCGATGTGTTCGTAAGCTCTACGTCATCGGTTATTCCATGTTCTACAGGCTCATTGGCACTCAATGCCAGCAGTTCCGGAAGCAACCCTTATACTTACTCCTGGACGCCTTCCAGTCCGCCATTTGCCGGACCGGTTTACCAGGCAACAACACCAGGTTCTTACACCATCACGGCTACCAACAATGCCAATGGGTGTTCAACCACAACGGTTGTAACGGTGGGCCAGGAGTCGATCAATGCGTCTTTTACAAACAACCCGAGTCAGGGCCTCATGCCGTTATCGGTAACCTTTACCAATACGAGCATCAACCCAACAAGTACCACCTATTCGTGGGATATGGGCAATGCCATGACGTACACAACTACCAATGCGGCAACGGTATATAATAACGCCGGCACCTATACGGTAGTTCTTACGGCTACCAATGGCGTGTGTACGGCAACGGCTTCTGCCACTATTTTTGTGGACCTGGTATCGATGTTCACTGTGCCAAATGTATTTACGCCAAACGGTGATGGTAAAAACGATGTTTTCCGTTTGACGGCAGTTAATGTGGGTGAGATCAATATGACGATTTTCGACCGCTGGGGTCTGAAGATGTTCGAGTCAACCGATCATGGTAAAATGGAATGGGACGGAAAAACGAAAGGCGGAAACCTTGTAACCGACGGCACTTATTTCTACATCATTCACGCGAAAGGCCTCGACGATCAGGAATATAATCTGCAAGGAAGCGTTACCGTATTCCAATAAATTTGTTTGTTCTTTTATTGAAAGCCCTGCCGGAAAAAGGCAGGGCTTTTTTGTGACCTGGTTTTTAGGTTTTTCACTAAGTGAAAAAGCCGTCTTGCCAAGTGCTTGTTTCGCGGCGCCAATGGGTAGGTTAGTTTTGTTGCACTAACAACCGTATATCATGGAACAATCATTCTTTCAATCAGTAAAATGCAATAGGCTTAAGGCCTCCATCCTATTTTGTGTGGCAGCTCTCGCAGCCTGCCCGATGAACGCGCAAAATCTGGAAAGTAATCCAAACAACACAGAGTCTGTTCTCAGCAACCAGTTAAACGTACAGAGGTCTCCCATACCAACAGGCCCGAATGGCCCGGGTGGTATGCAGCAGTTCAGGAATATCAATGTGAATGTTGACAATAATGATTTCCTGAGCAACGTCGGTGTAAGCGGTGGCCCAAATGTACAGGGATTCACGTCGCTATCGTTGCCCCAGGTTCAGCAGAGTGTTAGGCCCAATACCACTGTTACCAAGCCCGTAACCAAGCCCGTCAACAAACCTAAACCGAAAGTAGTTAATCAGCTTGCGGCCAAGCCATCCAGGCCTACCCCCAGACCAACAGTTAAGTCAAACCCTGCTCCAAAACCAAAGGTAGTCAATCAGCTGGCGGCTAAGCCTTCCAGGCCTGCACCGAGGCCGACCGTTAAACCAAATTCCAAGCCGAAACCTGTGGCAGTTGTTCCTAAACCTGCCGTTGTGGCCTCCGCCCCTCCGCCTGCAGCAATAGAGTTATCACGACCTAATATACAGGTTCGGGAAGAAACCAAGGTTGTTGCTGCGAGCGTGGCGCCTACGGTGCAACAAATTGTCAGCAATGTTTCCACTCCAGCTCCGGTGAGTGCTCCGGCAACTCAGCGAGTTGCATCTTCGGGCGGCTCAGGTTCTTCCGGGAAGTCTCATCATGCATTGCGGAAGAGGCATGGTAGCCTGTCTTATACGGCTTCCAAAAAATTCAGGAAATTCTTTGCGCATAACAAAAAAGGCAAATTCGATCCGGCAAAATGTTTCGTTTGGAGTTAGAGCGCGAATACTCCGAAATTGGTTTACATGAAAAAGGCCCTTATTTGAGGGCCTTTCTTTATTAGCAGGTGTCTTGTGTTATTTCACACTCGCGCCAATCATTTCGCGGTTGAGGCGGGCAATGTTTTCGAGGCTGATCTCTTTCGGGCACTCGGCTTCGCAGGCACCGGTGTTGGTGCAATTACCGAATCCTTCTTCGTCCATTTGCTGAACCATTTTCAATACGCGCTCTTTACGCTCTACCTGTCCTTGAGGTAGCAAAGCCAACTGCGATACTTTAGCAGAAACGAAAAGCATTGCCGAACCATTTTTGCAGGCAGCCACACAAGCTCCGCAACCAATGCAGGCAGCCGCTGCAAACGAATCATCCGCCGCTGTTTTCGGGATCAGGATGTTGTTGGCATCCTTGGCATTACCTGTATTTACCGATACATAACCGCCTGAAGCGATGATGCGGTCAAAAGCACCACGGTCAACCACCAGG
This sequence comes from Bacteroidota bacterium, assembly GCA_036845295.1. Taxonomy (GTDB): domain Bacteria; phylum Bacteroidota; class Bacteroidia; order B-17B0; family Aurantibacillaceae; genus UBA4416. The sequence continues at coordinate 9,268 of DAIUED010000009.1, read as the reverse complement.
TCTTTTACAACCGGGAATGCGGCACTTCTCCAAGGTTCCACCACAATGGTATCGCCGTTTTTAAACGAACGCATGTGCAGCTGGCAGGTTGTTACCGCACCTTTTGGACCGTGCGGACGACCGTTGATGTACATACTGCACATACCGCAAATGCCTTCGCGGCAGTCGTGGTCGAAAGCAATGGCTTCTTTGCCTTCGTGAATGAGTTTTTCGTTCAAGACATCGAACATTTCGAGGAAGGACATATCGGTAGATATGCCTTGTAACTGGTGTGTTTCGAAGCTGCCTTTACTTTTGCTATTTTTCTGACGCCACACTTTCAGTGTCAGGTTCAATAATTCTCCGTTTCCTGATCCCATAAGTTTGGTGATTGGTTGTTTGATACTTGAGCGATTTTATTTATAAGAACGCTGTGCTATTTTGATGTTTTCGTAAACTAACTCTTCTTTGTGCAGCTCCCAGTTGCTGATCCCTTTAAATTCCCAGGCAGCTACGTACTTGAAGTTCTCGTCGTCGCGTTTTGCTTCGCCGTCAGCTTCCTGGTGCTCTTCGCGGAAGTGGCCGCCGCAGCTTTCTTCGCGGTGCAGAGCGTCTTTACACATCAGCTCACCGAGCTCCATGAAATCGGCTACCCGGCCGGCTTTTTCAAGATCCGGGTTAAACTCGTTGGCTTCGCCCAAGACGCGTACGTCTTTCCAGAATTCTTCGCGCAGAGCCTGAATTTCTGAAATGGCTTCGGTAAGCCCTTGCCTGTTACGCGCCATGCCGCACTTGTCCCACATGATGAGGCCCAGGCGTTTGTGGAAACTTTCCACTGATTTGGTGCCTTTGATGCTAAGGAATTTATTGATCAGGGCTGTTTGTTCTTCCAGCGCTTTGTTGAATTCCGGGTGATTGGTTTTGAGCTTGTCGATCGAGTCCGCTTTTTCTTTTTCGGCACTCATCCGCGATACCTCGCCCGACAGGTAAACGCCAAGGGTGTAAGGGATTACGAAGTAGCCGTCGGCTAAGCCTTGCATCAGCGCTGAGGCCCCGAGGCGGTTTGCACCGTGGTCGGAGAAGTTGGCTTCGCCCAGTGCATAGAGGCCCGGAACGGTGGTCATGAGGTTGTAATCTACCCACAGGCCGCCCATGGTATAGTGAACGGCAGGATAAATACGCATCGGCACTTCATACGGATTTTCACCGGTGATCTGCTGATACATATCGAAGAGGTTTCCGTATTTCTCTTTCACCACTTCTCTGCCCAGACGCATGATCTCTTCTTTGCTCGGGTTATGAATATTTTGTTTCGCAGCTTCTGTTTTGCCGTAACGCTCGGTGTTGGCAGCAAAATCGAGGTAAACCGCTTTCTTGGAAGCGCCAACGCCATAGCCTGCATCGCAACGCTCTTTGGCTGCGCGTGACGCCACGTCACGCGGTACGAGGTTACCAAAAGCCGGGTAACGGCGTTCCAGGTAGTAATCACGCTCGTCTTCCGGAATATCGGTAGGCTTGCGGTTATCGTCTTTCTTTTTTGGAACCCAGATACGGCCGTCGTTACGAAGCGACTCCGACATCAAGGTCAGTTTTGATTGGTGATCGCCCGATACAGGGATACAAGTCGGGTGAATTTGGGTGTAGCATGGGTTTCCGAAAAATGCGCCTTTTTTGTGTGCTTTCCACGCTGCCGTTACATTACTTCCCATGGCATTGGTAGAAAGATAGAACACATTTCCGTAGCCACCGGTACACAGCAATACTGCGTGCCCAAAGTGTTTTTCCATTTCGCCGGTAATAAGGTTACGGGCAATAATACCGCGGGCTTTTCCATCGATGGTTACCACATCGAGCATTTCATGCCTTGATAACATTTGCACAGCACCCATACCTACCTGACGTTGCAATGCAGAGTAAGCGCCCAACAGCAACTGCTGACCTGTTTGCCCCGCGGCATAAAAGGTACGTTGTACCTGGGTGCCACCAAACGAACGGTTGCTCAACAGGCCGCCATATTCGCGGGCCAGCGGAACGCCCTGTGCTACACACTGGTCAATAATGTTGGATGAAACTTCAGCCAGACGATGAACGTTTCCTTCACGGGCACGGTAATCGCCGCCTTTAATGGTGTCGTAGAACAAACGGTAAGTGGAGTCGCCATCGTTCTGATAGTTTTTTGCAGCATTGATACCACCTTGCGCAGCAATAGAGTGCGCGCGTCGTGGCGAATCCTGAAAGCAGAAAACTTTAACTTTGTAACCCATTTCCGCCAGGGTAGCAGCAGCCGAAGCACCTGCCAACCCTGATCCTACAACCAGTACCTCAAGACTGCGCTTGTTGGCTGGGTTAACAAGAGGAACAGTGGAACGGTATTTCGTCCATTTTTGATCTATTGGCCCTTCAGGGATTTTTGAATCTAATTTTGGTGAACTTGCCATATATTCTTACTTAAGAATGAAGTTTAAAATTTATTTAATAACGCCGAGATACATTAAAATTGGCATCAGGGCAAAAATGAGCGGAACAATGATGGAAAAACCAATACCAATATTTTTGATCAGCGGCGTGTATTTTTTGTGATTAAGTCCCAGCGTTTGGAATGCTGATTGGAAGCCGTGCAGTAAGTGGTAAGCGAGCGACACCATCGACAGGCAATACACGATCACTACCCAAAGCATTGAGAAGGTGGTTTGCATGACAGCGTAGAGATTTTCATGACCGTTGGCGTCTTCACCCGGCAGGCCGGTGATGCGTGATTTTACCCAGAAGTGAGCGAGGTGAATGATGAGGAACATGAGTAGCAGGGTACCCAGCAAGCCCATTGAGCGGCTGTACCACGATGAGTTGGCATTGCCGTTTACCACGTTATAGCCTACAGGGCGGGCTTTGCGGTTTTCCATGGTAAGAACCAGGGCCTGGATCATGTGAACGATGAGTCCGGCAAAAAGCAACAGTTCCATAGCACGGATAAGCCAGTTGGTTGCCATGAAGTGCGCGCCGGTATTAAACATTAAACCTCCATCGTTGAAAAATATGAAGCTGTTAAGAAAACAGTGAACTACCAAGAACGAAATAAGAAACAAGCCGGTAAGGCCCATAACTACTTTTTTTCCGATCGACGATTTTAAGAAACCTTTACTCATAAGAGATGTGATGTTGTTTATATAGGGCAAATGTATCATTGGAAAGCCTTTAAAACAACATTTTTTTGCTTTATTATCCGCTGTCGCGCCCGCTCAGGCCCCATAAAGCCCATACTTGCAGAAATTTGGGCTTATTTGGAATTGTTCTAAATTTTTTCCATGCTTTCAGGCCTAAAGACAGCTGGTGTTTAGTTCCCGGTCATCACAAAGGCGCCCCAGTAATAGGGATGAGGATAACGCTTTTTCACCTCCAGTTGCGCCCGCCGCAAAGCCTCACGTTTGCCCTCCTGGAGTTTGTGTTGTAGGTATTCGCGGTAAAAAGTGGTCATCAGCAATTGAGTGGCATCGTCGTCAACTGTCCAGAGACTCATCACTACCGAACGGGCGCCTGCTGTTAGAAATGCGCGCTGCAGGCCATACACGCCTTGACCGTTCACCACATCGCCAAGTCCGGTTTCGCAGGCCGACAGTGTTACCAAGTCGGTGTTCTGCAGATTGAGAAGAGAGGCTTCGTAGGCGGTAAGGATGCCGTCGTCGTGTCCTGGCAGGCTGTTGTGCTCTGCACCGGCGCCGGCCATCAGCAAACCAGAACGGAGCAATGGGTTTTGGCGGGTCTGTTCGGTTGCAAAGCCCAGGGTTTTGTCTTCATGGCTCTCTTCGTCGGGAAGGAAAAAGCCGTGTGTAGCAATATGGAGGATGGAAGGGCTTTCCAGTGCTTTTACCTGCTCTTCGCTGGCGCTGGCACCCAGGTATAAGGCAACAGGCTGCTCGTAACGAGCCAGCATCCCGGCAATTTCTTCTGTTTCCCGCTTGGTGCCTGGCAGTTCGGGAATGTCGCTGAATACTGCCCTGGAAGCCAATAACGGTTCGGTAGCGAGAGAGTCATGGCTTTTGAGAGCGTAGTCGGGGAATCCAAACAGCACAGCCAGACCGGTATCGCTTCTTTGGGTTTTGGAATCCAACAGGTCGCGGAGGCTATTAAGCTGCGTTACGTGCAGGTTTTCCAACAAGTATGTGTTTGCCAACGGGTCGTAAAGCGTGTACAGGTTTAATTTTTGGTACACGCCGTCGCCGGAAAAATACAGATTGGAAGCCGAGCCGGTGTATGGTTGAAGCGCTTTAAAAAAGCGATTGTAAGACAACAGATCCGGCACCGTATCGTTGATGCACTGGCGGTAATGGTTTAAGAACAAGGTGTCGAAATACGCACAGCTATCGAGAGCTACCAGCTTAGGAGCAGCATCGTTCTTTTTCAGAAGCAGGGCGGCATAACGCACCTGTTCCCGTCCCCGCTTGTCAACTGTTGCTGTCCGGATCACTTCCACCGCCAGGTCTTTTTTGGTGAGCCTCTCTGCAAGTGCTACCAGGTTGTTTTTCTGTTCGGCAGCTTTGCGGAACGCGGTTGAGGAACTGCTCAAGGCTTTTTCGAGTGTGTTTTTGACAGACTCTTCGGCATCGAGGTCGATGTTGTTCTGCGCCAACTCACTCAGCGAATATTTGTAAAGTTCCTGCAAATAGCGCTTTTGTTGCAGCCAGCGGCTAAATAGATTGGCCGTAGCCGTGTCGGCTTCATGCAGTAATGCGCTGTTAATGCGGCGCGATTCGTTCAGCAAGAGCGATTTCTCGGCCAGCCTCACATCCAGAAGCGTCCGGAGTAAACTGTCGTTACGGAAGCCCGGCTTCGACGAAAGCGTGATCACATAGTTATAGAAAGTTTCGAAACGGCTGGACAGGGTATAGTAAAAGTTGGTTTTTTCATTTTCGCTCATCGATACGAAATTGTCGGCAATGATGTTTTGGTATGCGCCCATCGAGCGGAGGTAATAATGACTCGCTTCCTTCGTGTTGCCAGCCAATTCGTAAACAGCCGCTATGCTAAATAGCATGTCGGTATAATTGAAGTTTTTTTCACCGAAGTTGCTTTTGAAAATGCCGGCTGCCTGGCGAAAGCTGGCAATGGCAGCCGGATAATCTTTCATGTCGCATTCCACCGACGCTTTGCCGCTCAGGTAGAGGGCGTAACGGTCGGTGGCCGCGGCCCCGCTTTTTTCCATCAGTTGCAGGCACCGGTTGCGGTAGTCGAGCGCTTTGGGGTAATCGGCTTTTCGGGCATACAGTGCGGCCAGGTTATTCAGGCAGTTGGCGTAGCGCCGGTTGTCTTCACCCAATTTGCTGCGGTAGATTTTTTCACTTTGCAGTAACAAAGATTCGGCATCATCGAGGTAGTCGAAGTCCATTTTTAGCAACGCCAGGTTGGTGAGCGCATTGGCATAGTATTCATGGTTTTCGCCGCTGGTTGCTTTCCGGATATTTACCGCCTGGCTGATGCACGAAACGGCGGCTTTGTAATTGCCTGTAAGGCGGTACAGGTCGCCCAGGTTGTTAAGCGGGTTGGCGTATTCCAGGCTTTGCTCATAGCCGGCTGCTTTGTAAAGGTCGAGGCTTTTCAGGAAAAAAGACTCAGCGCGCGCATAGTCGCTTTGTGCTTTATACAAAAGGGCCATGTTGTTGAGAAGGGTTGCGAGGCTTTCCTGTTTTTCGCCGCTGAATGCGCTTTCGAGTTTGTAGGCTTCGGCGTACATGGCTTCTGCGCTACCATAATCGCCCATCATGCGGTAGCATTCGCCGGCATTGTTATACAGCGTAGCCACACCGGCCGTGTCTCCGGCAGGCATGCCAAGCCGTTTGTCGAGGGCTTCCAGGAAAACTGGTAACGCTGCCGTATAGTCGCCCTGCCCTTGCAGCAACCGCGCCTTGTTGTTGAGGCATCGCAGGTAATCGGGGTCCCGGTCTCCTTTCAATGTTTTGTAATAGTGTAGCAACGCATCATTCATGGGCTGTGCAGCGGCGTAGTCGCCCATGTCTATTTTCATCTCCACATAGGCCCTGTAAAGCATGGTGTATTCTTTGGAGCTGGCCCCGAGAAATTCGGCCAGCAAAGGCAATGAGGCGGCATAGTATTGTTCCGCTTTATCGTAATAGCCGGCAGTTCCCGCGGCATAAGCAAGGTTATACAGATAGTAGCCGTATTCAAAGCTGGTGTCTGCTTTTACAGAATAAACAAGGTTTACGGCACGGGAATAGCAATAGATGGCACTATCGAACAGGCTGTGTTGCAGGTAATAATCGCCGTTGTCGTTTTCTATTTCGGCTTTCCATAGCGGGTTACGCGCCAGTTCTGTTGCATGGTTTCGCAGAAGCTGCTGTCCGGTTTCGAAGCAAGGCCCTTGCTGGCCTTTTTCCTGCAGGCTTTTATATGAGGTACAAAGTTGCTTATACGATTGCCCGTGTAAGTTGCCAAATCCAACGATCAGGCAAAAGAGCATAAAAACACGCTTGGCTTTGTATGGAATTATAGCAGGCATCATTCCCTGAAACGAAGGTAACGAAATACATGTTATCCCGGCCTTCAATTTTCAATTGCCGGCCTATTGGATGGAAACGCCCATCATACAGATGTCGTCGATTTGCTCATAGCCTCTGCGCCAGTCTTCAAAAAATGCATCAATGGATTCCTTTTGCTGGTGCATTGGCTTCTGGTAGTTTTCGAGTAATAGTTTGCGGAAGGCGTTGTATTTTAATTTTTTGCCTGAAGGGCCGCCAAACTGATCGACGAAGCCGTCAGAGAAAATATAGATCTTATCCTGAGGCAATAAGTCGATGCGGTGATTGGTGAATTCGTAATCTTCTACGCCCACAAAATTGCCGATGGGATGTTTGTCGCCGCGTGTTTTGAGAATAGCACCATTGCGCACGATGAATAGCGGGCTGAATGCACCGGCGAATTCGAGTACATTGGTGTCGAGGTCGATGGAACAGATAGCAATGTCCATTCCGTCGCGGATCTTGGAATCCTCTACCTTTTGTTTCAAGGTGTCGCTGATGTTTTTGTTCAGGTGTGTCAGTATCTCGGAAGGTTTCGTGTAATTGTATTCGTTCACGATCTGGTTGAGGCCATTAAAGCCGATAATACTCATAAACGCGCCTGGAACGCCATGCCCGGTACAATCCACCACGGCAAACAGAATACGGTTGTCTTTTTTCTCGATCCAATAGAAGTCGCCGCTCACAATGTCTTTTGGTTTATATAGGATAAAGGCGTCTTTCAGCAGGTTTGTCACGGTGTCTTCCGAAGGCAGAAAAGCCTCCTGAATGCGTTTGGCGTATTTGATGCTGTCGGTAATGTGTTTGTTGGTTTCTTCGATGATTTCTTTCTGTTTCACCACTTCCATCGTCCGTTCTTCCACCTTTTCTTCCAGTGTTTCCACCAGGCTTGCATTTTCGAGGGCAATCGCCGTGTAGGAGGCCAGTGTTTTCAGGATGTTCATGTGCAGCGGCGTGTAAGCATTCGTCTGAAAACTTTGTACAGTAATTACGCCGGCTACTTTATTTCCAACGAGCATCGGGCAAAACAGCAGCGAACTTGGCATTTCGCCGGAAGGCACAACGATTTTTTTGGTGTAACGGTGGTATTCGTTGAGGTTGTCGTTAATGAAAATTTCTTTCCTGTTTTTTACGCACCAAACGGAGAAGTTGTCGTCGTTGCTCATGGATACCGTGAGTGGTTCCAGCAGCTTTCCGTTCTCGATTTCGTATTTGTATTCGATCTCCTGTTTTTTCGGATTGTAGATCCTCACGCCAAAACAGTCGGCATTCATTAATTTGCAGATGTTTTCGTGTAAGTTTCCAAAAATGGAGTCGAAGTTGATGTTGGAAATAATATGCTGCCCGATTTCGCTTAGCAGGCGTGTGTTTTCGTGCGACTGTTCGATCTCTTCCTTCTGACGCATGACTTCGCGGGTGCGTTCTGCTACCCGCTCTTCTAGGCTTGAGTAGAGGCTGGCGTTCTCGATGGCGCTTCCCACATACACCGAAAGGCTTCTCAGCGTGTCAAGGTGATAGTCTTTGTACACATTTTTCCTGAAACTTTGTACGGTGATCACGCCAATGGTTTTTCCTTTCGATACCAAAGGCATATAGATCATCGACTCGGGCATTTCGCCTGCTACCGCCTGATAGGTATGCTGTACATATTGTTTATATTCGTTTTCCCAATCGTTGATGATAAACTCTTGGGAATTGCGGAAACACCATGTTGCCGTTTTTTCCTCGTCGATAGCAAACGCAAAGTCCGGCAGCTTTTCGCCTTTTTCCATTGGTCCGGAAAAGAAAAGATCATTCTTGTCGGGCCGGTAAAGGCCGATACCAAAAATGGTGGCATCCATCAAGGTATTGATCTGTTCGTACACCTTCGAAATAATCTCGTTTACCGAAAGGGTTGAGGCGATCTCTTTCCCGATCTCGCTGAGTAACTTATTATTGCGGAAACTCTCTTCGATCTCTTTCTTCTGGCTCACTACCACTTGGGTGCGCTTTTCTACCTGTTCTTCGAGGTGCTCGATGAGGTTAGCGTTTTCAAGGGCTATTGCGGTGTAGGTTCCCAGCGTTTTGAGAATATCCATGTGCGAGGGCAGGTAAGCGTCTTTCTGGAAACTCTGCACGGTAATCACGCCGGTGATGCGGTTGCCGATGTTAAGCGGGCAGAACAGCAGTGAATTTGGCATTTCGCCTGATGGTACAACGATTTTTTTTGTATAACGGTGGTATTCGTTAAGGTTGTCGTTGATGAAAATTTCACGGTTATGCATCACGCACCATACGGAATAATTGTCCACGTCGTCCATAGATACGCTAAGAGGCTTTTTCAGCAGACCTTTTTCCATCGAGTACTTGTATTCGATCTCGCGCTTATCCGGGTGATAAATCCTCACACTGAAACAATCGGCATTCATCAGCTTGCCCACATTCTCATGTAGTTGCTGAAAAATGGAATCGAAATCGGTGTTGGCAATGATCTGCTGCCCGATCACGTTGAGCATACGCGTTGCTTCCTGTGCTTTTTCCAGTTGCTGCTTTTGTGCCGTTACCTCACGTGTACGCTCCGTTACGCGATCTTCAAGCTGTTGGTAAAGTGTGGCATTTTCGATGGCAATGGCACAATACACCGCCAGGTTTTTCACCAGGTTTACCTGGTAATCGTCGTAGGCGTTTTTATTAAAGCTTTGTATCGTGATGACGCCCAGTTTTTTCTGGTTGATCTTTAATGGCAGGTAAATAATAGACTGCGCGGGCTGCCCCATTACCGG